>DASYTM010000032.1:0-7935 GCA_036002345.1 Candidatus Methylomirabilota bacterium
TGCGGCTGGACGCGTCGAGCCGTGACGCGCTCGCCGCCGACGTGATCCGCGAGCTCGGCGCCGTGTTCGGGCGCGCGCGCGACTTCGACGTGATCCATTGCCACGTGGACTACCCGGCCTATCCCTTCGGCCGCTTCGTCGCCACGCCGACGCTCCACACCGTGCACGGCCGTCTCGATCTTCCGTACCTGGTCCCCATCTATCGCGACTTCACCGACGCAGCGCTCGTGTCCATCAGCGACGCGCAGCGCGTCCCCCTCGCGTCGCTCGGCGTGACGTGGGCGGGCACGGTACACCACGGGCTGCCCGTCGAGCGCTATCCGTTCGTGGCGGAGCCGGGCGACTACCTCGCGTTCCTCGGCCGGCTCTCGCCCGAGAAGCAGCCCGACGTCGCCATCGAGGTGGCGCGCCGCGTGGGCCTGCCGCTGCGCATGGCGGCCAAGATCGACGCGGGTGACCGCGAGTACGTCGCGCGCGTGGTGGCTCCCCTCCTCGAGCACCCCCTCGTGGAGTTCGCGGGAGAGATCGACGACGCGGACAAGGCGGCCTTCCTGGGCGGCGCCCGCGCCCTCCTCTTCCCCATCGACTGGCCGGAGCCCTTCGGCCTCGTCGTGATCGAAGCGCTCGCCTGCGGCACGCCCGTGATCGCCCGTCCGTGCGGCTCGGTGCCCGAGCTGCTCGCCGACGGCCACACCGGCTTCCTCGGCGACACCGTGGACGACCTCGTGGAGGCGGTGAAGCGCATCGACACCATCGATCGCGCCGCGTGCCGCCGCCACGTCGAAGCGCGGTTCAGCATCGCGCGGATGGTGGACGAGTACGAAGCGCTCTTCCGCCGCGCCGCGACCGCGCGGCGGGCGGCATGACGGAGCGGCTGCCCAGCGACGACGTCCTGATCGGCGAGCACTACTACATCCTCGCCTCCAGCGTCGCCGCCGACCTGCCCAAGCTCGTCCTCAAGCACGACGACGCGTTCCTGGTCGCCGACCGCCGCGGCGACTTCCCCAACGTCCCGGGCGAGTTCGGCTTCTACGTCGGCGACACGCGCTTCCTCTCGATCCTCGAGCTGCGGCTGCACGGCCTGCGCGCCATCGCGCTCAACGCGGGCGTCTCCAACGACGCCCTCGAAGCCGCCATCGACCTCACCAACCCCGACGTGGCGCTGCGGCCGCAGGTGGTGCTGCCCGGACGCTCGATGCGGCTCGCGCGGCGGCTGACCATCTACGGCACGCAGCTCTACCACTGGGTCAGCATCGAGTCCTTCGTGCACGAGCGCCACGACCTCGACCTCACCCTCGTCTTCGCCGCCGACTTCGTCGACGTGTTCGAGGTGCGCGGCCATCCGCGGCCGCGGCGCGGCGAGGTCCTCCCCCGGAAGGCGGAGACGGCCACCGTGCGCCTGGGGTACCGCGGGCTCGACGGCGTGGTGCGGACGTCCACCCTCGTCTTCGATCCGCCGCCCACCCAGATCGACGGGACGTCGGCGACCTATCGACTGCCCCTCGCGCCGGGCGACCGCATCGAGCTCGCGCTGGTCGTCACCGCCAACGTGGAGCCCGAGCCGGCCCCGCGCACGCTGACCTTCGCCGAGGCCGCGCGGCGCCGGCGTGCGCCCGTCGGCCGCCTCGACCAGGAAGCCACGCGGATTCGCACCAACCACGATCTCTTCGACCACTGGCTGGCGCGCGCGCGCCAGGATCTCCACCTGCTGTTTACCGAGACCCCCGACGGCTTCGTGCCCTACGCGGGCATCCCCTGGTACGTGGCGCCGTTCGGCCGCGACGCGCTCATCACCGCGCTGCAGCTCCTGCCCTTCGAGCCCGACATCGCGCGGGGCACGCTGCGCTACCTCGCCCGGTACCAGGGGACGCTCGACGACGCCTTCACCGACCAGGAGCCGGGCAAGATCCTGCACGAGTACCGGCGCGGCGAGATGGCGCGGTGCCGCGAGATCCCGTTCATCCCGTACTTCGGCAGCGTGGACGCCACGCCGCTCTTCGTCATGCTCGCCGCCGAGTACCTGACGTGGTCGGCGGACGTGGACTTCGCGCGCGAGCTCTGGCCCGCCGTGGAGCGCGCGCTGGAGTGGATGCGGCGCAATGCCGAGGCCGGGCGCGGCTTCCTCACCTACATGCGGCGCTCGCCGCTCGGCCTGCCCAACCAGGGCTGGAAGGACTCGCACGACTCCGTGATGCACGCCGACGGCCGGCTCGCCGAGCCGCCCATCGCGCTGGCGGAGGCACAGGGTTACTGGTTCGCCGCGCTCCTCGGCGCCGCCGAGATGGCGGAGGCGCTCGGCCGCGACGCCGACGCGCCGCCGCTGCGCGCGCGGGCGCGCCGGCTCCAGGAACGCTTCGAGGCGGAGTTCTGGCTGCCCGACGAGGCGTTCTACGCGCTCGCCCTCGACGGCCACGGCGCGCCCTGCCGCGTGATCTCCTCCAACCCCGGGCACCTCCTGTGGACGCGCATGATCAGCGACTCGCGCGCGCACATCGTCGCGCGGCGGCTCACCGACGACGACATGTTCACGGGCTGGGGGCTGCGCACGCTCGCCACCCGCGAGCGGCAGTACAACCCCATGAGCTATCACAACGGCTCGGTGTGGCCGCACGACACGGCCATCGCCGCCGTGGGCATGCGCGCCTACGGCCTGACCGCGCCGTTCCTCGCGCTGGCCACGGGGCTCTTCGAATCCATCCTGGAATTCGAAAATCTGAGGATGCCCGAGCTGTTCTGCGGCTTCCCGCGTGTGGCCGGCTACGCGCCGACGCGTTACCCGGTGGCGTGCTCGCCGCAGGCGTGGGCGGCCGGCGTCGTCTTCCAGCTCATCGGCGCGATGCTCGGGCTGCGCCCCGACGCCGCCGACAACCAGATCACGCTGGTGCGCCCGACCCTGCCGGGCTGGCTGACGTGGCTCGAGGTGCGCGGCCTGCGCGTGAGCAAGTCGCGGCTCGGCATGCGCGTCTCGCAGGGCCACGACGGCGCCTCCGTGGAATTGCTGGCGCGCGAGGGCGACGTGGAGCTGGTCGTCCGCCGCTGATCCCCCGTGGTAGGCTCGGGGCCGGAGGAAAGCCCATGCACGTCGGAATGGCCTCGGTCTTCCAGAATCCGAAGAAGTCGCGCAGCGATCGCGACGTCTACGCGAACGAGCTGCGGCTGGCGGATCTCGCGGAGCCCCTCGGCTACGAGTCGATCTGGGGCGTGGAGCACCACTTCACGGACTACACGATGTGCCCCGACGTGCTCCAGTTCCTCACGTACATGGCGGGCCGCACCGAGCTTGCGCAGCTCGGCTCGATGGTGGTGGTCCTGCCGTGGCACGACCCGATGCGCGTGGCCGAGGAAGTCTCGATGCTCGACAACATTTCCGGCGGGCGCCTCATCCTGGGTCTCGGCCGCGGCGCCGGCAAGGTGGAGTTCGAGGGCTTCCGGCTCTCGATGGACGAGTCGCGCCAGCGCTTCGTGGAATGCGCGGAGATGCTGCTGCAAGGACTCGAGAGCGGCCACTGCCAGTACGACGGCCAGTTCGTGAAGCAGCCGCGCGCGGCCATCCGCCCCGCGCCGTTCAAGTCGTTCCGCGGCCGCACCTACGCCGCCGCGGTGTCGCCGGAGTCGCTGCCGATCATGGCGCGCCTCGGCGTGGGCATCCTGATCATCCCGCAGAAGCCGTGGCACGAGGTCGCCAAGGAGCTCGACACGTACCGCACCGTCTACCGCCAGATCAACGGCGTGGACGCGCCCCCGCCGATCTCCGCGGGGTGGACCTTCTGCGACGCCGACGCCGGCCGCGCGCGCGAGATGGCGCGGAAATACATCGGCGGCTATTACCAGACGGTGCTCGACCACTATCACTTCGAGGCCGACCACCTCGCGAAGACGAAGGGCTACGAGTACTACGGCAAGATGGCGGAGAAGATCGCCGAGTACGGCACCGACACCGTGATCGACTACTTCGTGAACCTGCAAGTCGCGGGCACGCCCGAGCAGTGTTACGAGAAGATCCTGGACATCAACCGGCGCACCGGCAACAGCCACTTCATCGGCGTCTTCTCCTACGCGGGCATGCCCTACGAGGACGCCGAGGCCAACATGCGGCTCTTCTCGAAGGAAGTCATGCCGCAGCTCAAGAAGCTCGACGTGCGCGCGCCCGCCGCGCCGGAAGCGGCCACCGTCGCCGCCGGCAAGGACGTCCGGGCGCTCGGGTTCTGATGCCGTTCGAGACGCTCCTCTACGACGTCGCGGACGGGATCGCCACGCTCACGCTCAACCGCCCCGACCGCCTCAATGCGGTGAACTCCGCCAGCATCCGCGACCTCGTTGCCGCGCTCGACGCGGCCGACGGCGACGACGCCGTGCGCGCGGTGATCGTGACGGGCGCCGGGCGCGCCTTCTGCGCGGGCGCCGACCTCGGCGGCGGCGCCAGGACGTTCGACGGCCGCGGCGACACGCCGGACGAGCACCGCGACGGCGGCGGGCTCGTCACCCTGCGCATCTTCGAGATGAAGAAGCCGGTGCTCGCCGCCATCAACGGGCCGGCCGTCGGCTTCGGCATCACCATGACCCTCGCCATGGACGTCCGCCTCGCCTCGACCGCCGCGAAGATCGGCTTCGTCTTCGCGCGGCGGGGCGTCGTGCCGGAGGCGGCGAGCACGTGGTTCCTGCCGCGGCTGGTCGGCATCGCCCAGGCCGCGGAGTGGACCTACACGGGGCGCGTGTTCGGAGCGGAGGAGGCGCGCGCGGGCGGCCTGGTGACCCGCGTGCTCGAGCCGGACGCGCTCCTGCCGTCCGCGCGCGCCCTCGCGCGGGAGATCGCCGACAACACCTCGGCCGTCTCCGTGGCCCTCATCCGCCAGATGCTCTGGCGTATGCTCGGCGCCGAGCACCCCTACGCCGCGCATCGCCTCGACTCGCTCGGCATGTGGCACACGGGCCGCTCGGCCGACGCGCGCGAGGGCATCGCGTCGTTTCTCGAAAAGCGCCCGCCGTTCTTCACGGGACGCCCCAGCAAGGACATGCCGCCGTTCTATCCATGGTGGAAGGCCCCAGGCGACCAATGACGACCCCGCTCACCGTGCACCTGCCGTTCAGCCGCGACATCCTCGGCGCCGAGTTCGAGCCGGCCAAGCGCGGCGCGAAGCCACCCCTCGGCCGCGGCCACTGGATCCTCGTCCAGGACCAGAACCTCCTCGTCGTGCCGGAGGGCGACGCGTTCCGGCTCCCGCACGGCGACAGTCCGCTGCCGCTCGACGCGGCGCCGTTCTGGCTCGGCACGTACCACGACAGCCCGCTCTGGGTGGTGCCGGTCACCAAAGATATCGCCGTGCCCGCGGGGCTCGCGAGCGAAACGATGATTCCGATGCGCGGCACGCGGCTGCCCGATCCGCTGCTCTCGCTCGGCGGCATGGCGATGCAGGCGCTCTGGTGGGAGTCCACGAGCGGCCACTGTCCGCGCTGCGGGGAGAAGACCGAGCGCATCGAAGGCGAGTGGGGCAAGAAGTGCCCGCGCTGCGCGTACGAGCACTACCCGCACCTGCATCCCGCCACGATCGTGCTCGTGCGCGACGGCAACCGCGTGCTCCTCACGCGCAAGGCGGGCTGGGCCCCGAACCGCTACGCGCTGGTGGCGGGCTTCGTGGACAACGGCGAGTCGCTCGAGGGCTGCGTCGCGCGCGAGATCAAGGAAGAGGTCGGCGTCGACGTGAAGGACATCCACTACATCGGCAGCCAGAACTGGCCCTTCCCGAGCCAGGTGATGATCGGCTTCGTCGCCACCTACGCGGGCGGCGACCTCGTCATCGACAAAGACGAGCTCGAGGACGCGAAGTGGTTCCCGTGCGACGCGCTGCCGAGCCTGCCCAGCCGCCACTCGATCTCGCGCTTCATCATCGACCACTACGCGCGCCCGGCGTAGCGCCGCTCACCAGAGCGCGAAGTACCAGCCCGACGGGTGCCAGATCGCAGCCTGGATGCGCAGCGACGCCAGCTGCAGCTCGCGGTAGGTGTCGGGCGTCGGCGCCACGCCGGCGTCCCACTGGCGCAGCATGTCTTCGACCCAGCGGCGATCGGTGGCGATCGCGCGCTTGAGGAGTCCCGAAAAGCGCCGGCTCTTCTCGAAGCCCGCGGACATCTTCAGCAGCACGCGGGCGTCGGCGCGCGCATCGCCGACGAAGTCGCGCCAGGCGAACGCGGCCTCCGACTCGGCGGCGTGAGTGGCCAGGACGGCCACCCACCGGGTGACGCGGCCGAGCTTGGCGTAGTCCAGCGTGTCCGGCGTGTCGCGCGGCGTGTGATACGTCTCGGTGCGGCCCGTGGAGAGGAACACGAACGGCCGGCGCGCCCCCTCGCGCAGCCCGTGATAGTCGCTCCGCGCGAAGCGCCGCCCGGGCACGTAGGGCATGGCCTCGATCATCGGCAGGCTCATGAAGACGGGCTCGACGCCCTCCGCGCGCGGCTGGACGCGGACGAAGTCGGCGAGGCTCCGGCCCGCCTCGGCGCCGAGGACGAACAGCGCGTTGCCGAGCCCGGCCGCCTCCATCTCCGGCGCCGCGCGCCCGCCCATGAGATCGAACACGAGGGCCAGGTGGAGGCGTTCGAGGGGCAACGGCGAGTGGCGCCAGAACCACGAGGAGCCCATCCGCTCGGTGCGGATGTCGGGCGGCTCCTCGGCGTCCGGGAACAGGAGCACGACGTGGCGCCGGAGCGCCGGCCTGGCTTTCCCCAGCGCATCGGCCACGGCGAGGAGCAGCGCCACCGAGCTCGCGTTGTCGTCGGCGCCGGCGTGGATCTTGTCGCTGTCGGCGCCGAGGTGATCGTAGTGGGCGACGAGCGCGATCCACTCCGCGTCGCCGCGCGCGGCGCGGTACACCGCGCCGACATTGACCGCATATGGCGCGCCGTCGACGGACGTCGGCTGCTCGAACGAGCCGTCGAAGAGCGGCGTCAGGCCTGCGCGCCTGAGTCGCTCGGCGATGTGGGCGCGCGCCTGAGCGTTCTCCTCCGTACCGCGCAGGCGGCCGCGGCGCTCGGGCACGGCAAGGAAGCGCACGTCGGGCTCGAGCGTGGCCGTGACGAGGGCGTCGCGCACTGCAACGGCGGCGGGGTTTGGCGGCATTTGCGGCGGTGCGGGTGCGGATAGGTGGTCGACGAACCCGTAGCGGTGCCACTGCGCTTCGGCGGGCGCGCAGGTGGCGAGAGCGACGAGCATGACGACGACGGGGATGCCGGCGCGCCTGCTCACCTCGCGTAACTCGGTCCGGCGAGAGGATGCAGAGCATCGATCGCGTGACCGAGGTCCAGGCGCTCGCCGCACCAGCCCGGCCTGGACGTCTGCGCGTCGATGTGAAGACCGAGCGTGTCGTTGTCCGCTCTGATCGCTGCCGCGGGATCGTCGGGCACCGCGGCGGGCGCCGGCACGTCGGGCAAGAGCGCGCCATTGGGTCGCGTGAAGCGGAGCGCTCCATCGGGTTCCCGTTCCACCTGGAAGCCCTCCTCGTGCACCGCACGGTGGTGCCGGCGACACAGCATCGCGAGGTTGGAGAGCGTGGTGGGTCCTCCGTTGGCCCAGTGCTGGATGTGATGGCCTTGCCCAAACGGCAGGCCACATCCCGGAAAGCGGCAGCCACGGTCCCGATGCTGCAGCGCACGCCGTAATGCCGGCGGGATCGTCCGAGTCCGGGCTCCGACTTTCATCAGCGCGCCGTCCGGCCCGTGTCGCATCACCACGCGGGTCGCGTCGCACGCGAGGCGCCGGGCCGTTTCCGCGGACACGTGAGCACCATTCTCTAGGACCGACTGCCCGGAGACGTCGGCGTCCGCCACTCGGGACGTCCTCACAGACTATCCGGCCCGTCACGGGGTCGAGCGTTTCCGCGGAAACGTTTTTGTTTATCGCGCCCGTCCGGCGGTCCCGCTGATACAGCGCCTCGCCCGCTGCCT
>DASYTM010000033.1:0-19416 GCA_036002345.1 Candidatus Methylomirabilota bacterium
TCAACGCGCTCAAGAAGGGCACCATCGTCGGCAAGGGCGTGGTGAACAACCGCATGTCCGCGACGCTCTTCCAGCGGCTCGGCAAGGCCGGCATTCCCACGCACTACGTCAGCACGCTCTCCGATCGCGAGATGCTGTGCCGGCGCCTGGACATCATCAAGATCGAGACGATCGTGCGCAACGTCGTGGCGGGCAGCCTCGCCAAGCGCTCGGGCCTTGAAGAGGGCACGCCGATCAAGGAGCCGGTCGTCGAGCTCTACTACAAGTCCGATCCGCTCGGCGACCCGATGCTCAACGACGAGCACGTGCGCATGCTGAAGCTCGCCACCGCCGCCGAGCTGGCGTGGATGAAGCGCACGGCGCTGAAGATCAACGGCGTGCTGCGCCCGCACATGTGGAAGCGCGGCCTGATCCTGGTGGACTTCAAGCTCGAGTTCGGGCGCGGCGCCGGCAAGAAGCTCTACCTGGGCGACGAGATCTCGCCCGACACCTGCCGGCTCTGGGACCGCGCCACCCGCGAGAAGCTCGACAAGGACCGCTTCCGGCGCGACCTCGGCGGCGTCGAGGACGCGTACCAGGAGGTGTACCGGCGCCTGGTGGGGGAGCCCGCGACCGCATGAAGCTGCGGGTCCTGATCCGCCTCAAGCCCGGGATCCTGGACGTGCAGGGCGCGGCCGTGCAGCGCGCCCTCGCGGGCCTCGGCTTCGCCGATCTGCGCGATCTGCGCGTGGGCAAGCTCATCGAGGTCGAGGTGGAGGGCTCCGCCGCGCAGGCCAAGGCCCGCCTGGACGAGATGTGCCGGAAACTGCTCGCCAACACGATCCTCGAGGACTACACCATCGAGCCGATCGAGGCCGAGCGCCTTGCCCCGCGGTAGGCGGTTCGGTAAGATCACAACGGAGAGGAGAACCCCACCCTCATGAGATTCGGCGTCGTCGTGTTTCCGGGCACCTGGAGCGATTGTGACTTCCACTATGTCGTCTCGGAAGTGATCCGGCAGCCCGTGAAGTACGTCTGGCACCGCGACCGCAATCTCGCCGATCTGGACTGCGTGATCCTGCCCGGCGGCTTCTCGTACGGCGACTACCTGCGCGCGGGCGCGGTGGCCGGCAAGTCGCCCGTGGTGGAGGCGCTGCGCGACTTCGTCGCGGGCGGCGGCTACGTGCTCGGTTCGTGCAACGGCTTCCAGATCCTCTGCGAGGCGGGGTTCCTGCCGGGCGTGCTCGTGCGCAACGAGTGCCTGCAGTACCGCTGCCAGTCCACGAACCTCCTCGTGGAGAACGTGGAGACGCCGTTCACGCGCGGGCTGCGGGCGGGCCAGGTGCTGACGATGCCGATCTCGCACGGCGAGGGTAAGTATTACGCCGACCCGCCGACGCTGGCCGCACTCAAGGCGCGCCAGGGGATCGTGTTCCGCTACGCCACGGCCGAGGGCCAGGTCGTGAAGGGGGCGAACCCCAACGGCTCCGTCGAGAACATCGCGGGCGTCGTGAACGAGACAGGAACCGTGCTGGGGCTCATGCCCCATCCGGAGCGCGCGGCGGAGACGGCGATGGGCGGCACCGACGGGCTTCTGCTCTTCCAGTCGCTCCTCGGCACCCTCGTCGAGGACGGCACCTTCCTCAAGCGGTGATCCGGGGGTTGTTTGGCCGGGACTGAGCCGAAGGTCACTCCCGACCTCGCACAGGGCCTGGGGCTCACGCTCGACGAATATCATCGGATAGTCCAGCGGCTCGGCCGCGAGCCGTCGTACACCGAGCTCGGTCTCTTCTCCGCCCTGTGGTCGGAGCACTGCGCCTACAAACACTCGCGCGTGTTCCTCGGACGCCTGCCCACGCGCGCGCCGCACCTGCTCCAGGGCCCCGGCGAGAACGCGGGCGCGGTGGACATCGGCGACGGCTGGGCCGTCGTGTTCAAGATGGAGAGCCACAACCACCCGTCGTTCATCGAGCCCTTCCAGGGCGCGGCCACGGGCGTGGGCGGCATCCTGCGCGACATCTTCACGATGGGCGCGCGCCCCATCGCCATCCTCGACTCGCTCCGCTTCGGCGATCCCGCGGACCCCAAGACGAAGCACCTCATCAACGGCGTGGTCTCCGGCATCTCGTGGTACGGCAACTGCTTCGGCTGCCCCACCGTCGGCGGGGAGATCGCGTTCTCGCCGGAGTACGCCGGCAACCCGCTCGTGAACGTCATGTGCGTCGGCCTCGTGCGCGCCGACCGGATCTTCCGCGCGCGCGCCGAGGGCGTGGGCAATCCGGTCTTCTACGTCGGCAACAAGACGGGCCGCGACGGCATCCACGGCGCCACCATGGCCTCGGCCACCTTCGACGACGAGGCGGAGGCCAAGCGGCCGACCGTCCAGGTGGGTGATCCGTTCACCGAGAAGCTGCTGCTCGAGGCGTGCCTGGAGGCGATGGCCACCGGCGCCGTCGTCGGCATCCAGGACATGGGCGCGGCGGGGCTCGCGTGCTGCACTTCAGAGATGCCCGCGCGCAGCGGCACCGGCATGGACGTCGAGCTGTCGGCCGTGCCCCAGCGCGAGGAGGACATGACGCCGTACGAGCTGCTGCTCTCCGAGTCGCAGGAGCGCATGCTGCTCGTCTCCGCCAAGGGGCGGGAGGAGGAGCTGCGCCGCATCTTCGCCAAGTGGGAGCTGGACGCGGTGAAGATCGGGCAGGTGACCGCCGGCCCCGACCTGGTCATCCGCCACCGCGGCGAGGAGGTCGCCAACGTCCCCGTGGAGGCGCTCGCCGAGGCCCCGACGTACGAGAAGCCCTACGCGCCGCCCGCCTGGCAGGCCTCCCGCCAGGCCTTCGACCCCCTCAGCCTGCCCGAGCCCGCCGACCTCGGCGAGACGCTCGTCGGGCTCATGGGCTCGCCGGGCCTCGCGTCCAAGGAGTGGGCATACCGGCAGTACGACCAGCAGGTGGGGATCAACACGCTCGTCCTGCCCGGCTCCGACGCGGCGGTGCTGCGTATCAAGGGCACGCGCCGCGCGATCGCGGTCTCCACCGACGGCAACGGGCGCCAGGTGTTCCTCGACCCGCGCCGGGGCGCGGCCATGGCCGTGTGCGAGGCGGCGCGCAACGTGTCGTGCGCGGGCGGACGGCCGCTGGGCGTGACGGATTGTATGAATTTCGGCTCGCCGGAACGGCCCGAGATCCTGTGGCAATTCGCCGAAGCCATCGACGGGATCGCCGAGGCGTGCCGCGCGCTCGAGGTCCCGGTGGTCGGCGGCAACGTTTCCTTCTACAATGAAACGGTTCAAGCGAGGGGGGCTACGCCCCCCTCGGACTCCCCCGGCGGCCAAGCCATCCTCCCGACGCCGATCATCGGTGTGGTCGGGGTGCTGGAGGACGCAGGCCGGCTGGGGACGCAGTGGTTCAAGGCAGGGGGCCAGCGGATCGCGTTGCTCGGGCCCGACGCGGTGAGCCTCGGGGGCTCGGAATACCTGTGGACGCTGCACGGGCGGCTGGCGGGGCGGCTCGCGCCCCTGGATCTCGAGGTCGAGCGCCGCGTGCAGTCGGCGGTGCGGGCGGCGGTGGGCGCCAGCCTGGTGACGGCCGCCCATGATTGCGCCGAGGGTGGGCTGGTGGTGACGCTCGCGGAAGGCTGCGTGACGGGCGCGCGCGCCGGCGGCGGAGTCGGGTGCGAGGTGACGGTGGAGCGGGGACGCCGCCTCGACGAGACGCTCTTCGGCGAGGGGCCCTCGCGGGTGGTGGTGACGGTCGAGCCCGCGCGCGAGCGCGAGTTCGAAGCCCTGATGGCGGAGTCGGCCATCCCGTGGCGCTGGATCGGGACGACGGGCGGCGAGCGGCTGAGTGTGAAGACGAGCGGGGGTATGGTGATCGACGTGCCCGTGGATCGCCTCGAACACGCGTGGAGGAGCGGCTTTGAGCGCCACATGGCGTGACGACGACCGGTTCCACGACGAGTGCGGCCTCTTCGGGATCTGGAATCATCCCGAGGCCGCCAACGTCACGTATCTCGGTCTCTACGCGCTCCAGCACCGCGGCCAGGAGTCGGCCGGCATCGCGGCCACCGACGGCGCGGCCTTCCACACCGAGAAGGCGATGGGATGGGTGGCCGACGTCTTCCATCCCGAGCGCCTGCGGCGGCTGCCCGGCCACCGCGCCATCGGTCACGTGCGCTATTCCACGGCGGGCTCGTCGAATCTGAAGAACGCGCAGCCCATCACCGCGAACACCGCGCGCGGCCCGATCGCCATCGCCCACAACGGCAACCTCACCAACGCCGAGACGCTCCGCAAGGAGATGGAGAAGGACGGGGCGATCTTCCAGTCCAACTCCGACACCGAGGTGATCCTCCACCTGCTCGCGCGCGCGCCGGCGGGGCCGCTGGAGGACCAGATCCAGCACGCGCTGAACCAGGTCAAGGGCGCCTACTCGCTCCTGATGCTGACACCGGACGCGATCTACGCGATCCGCGACCCCTACGGCTTCCGCCCCCTCACGCTCGGGCGGCTCGAGGAATCGTGGGTGGTGGCCTCCGAGACGTGCGCGCTGGACCTCATGGAAGCCAAGGTCGAGCGCGACGTGGAGCCCGGCGAGATCGTCGTGATCTCCGACGCGGGCCTGCGCTCGATCCGCGCCTTCCCGCCCGCGGAGAAGCTGCACTGCGTGTTCGAGTACGTCTACTTCGCCCGGCCCGACTCCGTGCTCTGGGGGCGCAACGTCCACACCGTGCGCAAGGCCATGGGCCACCAGCTCGCGCGCGAGTACCCCGTGCCGGCTGACATCGTCATCCCCGTGCCGGACTCGGGGGTGAGCGCCGCGCTGGGCTACTCCGAGGAGTCGGGCACGCCGTACGAGATGGGGCTGATCCGCAATCACTACGTGGGCCGCACCTTCATCGAGCCCAAGCAGGGCATCCGGCACTTCGGCGTGAAGGTGAAGCTGAATCCCATGCGCGAGATGCTCGAGGGCAAGCGCGTGATCGTGGTGGACGACTCGATCGTGCGCGGGACGACCAGCCGCAAGATCGTCCGGATGATCCGCGGCGCCGGCGCCCGGGAAGTCCACGTGCGCATCTCGTCGCCGCCGATCCAGTGGCCCTGCTACTACGGCATCGACACGCCGACGCGCAAGGAGCTGATCGGCTCCAGCCACCAGGTCGACGAGATCTGCCGCTACCTCGGCGCCGACTCGCTCGGGTACCTGTCGCTGGAGGGGATGCTCAAGGCCACGGGCAACGACCCGGGCCAGTTCTGTCACGCCTGCTTCACCGGCGACTACAAGGTCGGCATCGAGCCCGACCCCACGCCCCAGCTCCACCTCTTCGACGTCTAGCCCGATGAAGCCCCTCACGTACCGTGACGCCGGTGTCGACATCGAAGCCGGCGACGAGGCGGTCCGGCGGATCGCGCCGCTCGCGGCGGCCACGTTCCGCCCCGAGGTGCTGGGCGGCATCGGCGGCTTCGCGGGCTTCGTTCGCGTGCCGTCGGGGTACCGCGAGCCGGTGCTGGTGTCGTCCACGGACGGCGTCGGGTCCAAGCTGAAAATCGCGTTCCTCACCGACCGCCACGACACGGTCGGCATCGACCTCGTGGCCATGGGCGTCAACGACGTCATCGTCCACGGCGCCGAGCCGCTCTACTTCCTCGACTACATCGGGATCGGCAAGCTCGAGCCCGCGCGGGTCGAGGCCCTCGTGAGCGGCGTGGCGGAGGGCTGCCGGCGGGCGGGTTGCGCGCTCATCGGCGGGGAGACCGCGGAGCTGCCGGATCTCTACGCAAAGGGCGAATACGATCTGGCGGGCTTCGCGGTCGGCGTCGTCGAGCGCGAGCGGATCGTGACGGGTGCCGCCGTGAAGCCGGGTGACGTGGTGCTCGGGCTCGCCTCCTCGGGCCTGCACAGCAACGGCTACAGTCTCGCGCGCCGCATCGTGTTCGACGTGCTGCGGCTCGGCGTGGACTCGCCGCTGCCGGGCACGGGGCGCGCCGTCGGCGAGGTGCTGCTGGAGCCCACGCGGATCTACGCGGCCGCCGTCAAGGCTGTGCTGGCCGCCGTGCCGGTCTCGGCGATGGCCCACATCACGGGCGGCGGGCTCACCGGCAACGTCCCGCGCGTCCTGCCCGAGGGATGCCGGGTGGTCCTGCGCCGTGGCGCCTGGCGCGAGCCGCCGGTATTCGACACGCTGCGGAAGGCCGGCGGCGTGAGCGAGCCCGAGATGCTGAGCACGTTCAACCTCGGCGTCGGTTACGTGGTCATCGTGCGCGCCGCGGACGCCGAGCGCGCCCGGCAGACGCTCGCGGCGGCGGGGGAGACGGTCCTCGCGATCGGCGAGGTCGTGGCGGGCGCGCGCGGCGTGGAGATCGCCGCCTGATGCGCGTCGTGGTGCTCGGGGGCGGCTTCGCCGGGATGGAGACCGTGCGCGTGCTCGAGCGGCGGCTGCGCGAGCGCACCGACGTCGAGATCCTCCTGGTCAGCGACCGCAACTACCTCTTGTTCACGCCGCTCCTGCCCCAGGTGGCGTCCTCGATGGTCGAGCCGCGGCACATCGTCCAGCCCATCCGCGACATCCGCGGCTCCCACCGCTTCCGCTTTCGCCGCGACCCGGTCCTGGACATCGATTTCGCGGAGCGGCGCGTGATCCTGGGTGACGGCGTGGTCGGCTACGACCGGCTGGTCATCGCGATGGGCGGCGTGACGCCGACGTTCGGAGTGCCGGGCGTCGCGGAGCACGCGCTGGGCTACAAGTGGCTCGAGGACGCGAGCGAGCTGCGCGATCACCTGCTCGACGCCGCCGAGCACGCGGACCACGAGCCGGATCCCGCCGTGCGCCGCCGGATGCTGACCGTCTGCGTCGTCGGCGGCGGGTACACGGGCGTGGAGCTGGTCGCCGAGCTGCAGGATTTCTTCCACTCCTACATCGTGTCGCGCTATCGCGGCATCGACGCCCGCGACTATCGGCTGCTCCTCCTCGAGGCGGGCCAGGAGATCCTGCGCGGCGTGCATCCGACGCTGGCCGAGCGCGCGCGGCGCAAGCTCGGACGCGAGGGGATCGAGATCCGCACCAACACGCGCGTGACGCGCGTGATGCCCGGCGCCGTCGAGGTCATGGGCGGCGAGCAGGTGCCGGTCGGCCTGACCGTGTGGGCGGCGGGCGTCGTCGGCCACCCGACGCTCGCCCACGTCACGGCCGAGCGCGACCGGCTCGGACGCCTGGTGGCGCTGCCGACGATGCAGCTCAAGGGCCATCCCGACGTCTACGGCGCCGGCGACGCGGTGACCGTCGAGGGCAAGCCCGAGGCCTCGATTCCCATCATCCCCGCGGCGCTCGCCCACGCCCGGCTCGCCGCGGAGAACATCGTGGCCGAGCTGGACGGCCGCGCGCTGTCCACGATCGATTTCGCGCCGCAGGGGATGCTCGTCTCGCTGGGCGAGCGCGACGCCGTCGTCGAGGTGCTGGGCCTCCGCTTCTCGGGGTACGCGGCGTGGCTCTTCTGGAACGCGCTCCACCTGTGGAAGCTCGTCGGCTTCCGCAAGCAGCTCCAGGTAGCGCTCGACTGGAGCCTGGCCCAGGTGTTTCCGCGCGACTCGTCGATCATGCGCCCGGTCTCGCGCTGCCCGAACTGCCCGCACGTGGCCGGCGGGTCCGAGCGGCGCGCCGCGTGACCCCCGACCGTCTCGCCGTCGGCGTCCTCGCCTCCGGGCGCGGCAGCAACCTCCAGGCCCTGCTCGACGCGTGCGCGGCGCCGGATTTCCCCGCGCGCGTCGTGGTCGTGATCTCCGACCGCGAGCGCGCGCCGGCCCTGGAGCGGGCGCGCGCCGCCGGTGTCGAGGCCCTCTGGCTCAACCCGAAGGAGTACGCGGACCGCGAGAGCTTCGACCTGGCGCTCGTGCAAGAGCTGGAGAAGCGCGCGGTGGGCCTCGTCTGTCACGCCGGCTACATGCGCATCCTCTCGGCGGCCTACTGCCGCGCCTTCGCCGGCCGGGCGATGAACATCCACCCCTCGCTCCTGCCGGCCTTTCCCGGCCTGCACGCGCAGCGCCAGGCGCTCGAGCACGGCGCCAGGGTGGCCGGGTGCACCGTGCACTTCTCCGACGAGGGCGTGGACACCGGTCCGATCGTGCTGCAGGCGGCCGTCCCCGTCCTGCCCGACGACACCGAGGAGACGCTGGCCGCCCGCATCCTGGTCGAGGAGCACCGCCTCTTTCCCGCCGCCGTCCGGCTGTTCGCCGAGGGCCGCCTGGAGATCGTCGGCCGGCGCGTGGCGATCAAGGAGCCCCGATGAAGATTCGCCGCGCGCTGATCTCCGTCCACGACAAGAGCGGGGTCGTCGATCTCGCCAGGGGCCTCGTCGGACTGGGCGTGGAGATCCTCTCCACCGGCGGCACCGCGAAGCTCCTGCGGGACTCGGGTGTGCCGGTCCGCGACGTCGCCGACGTGACCGGCTTCCCCGAGATGATGGACGGGCGCGTGAAGACGCTGCACCCGAAGATCCACGGCGGCATCCTCGCGCGGCGCGATGTGCCCGAGCACCTCGCGGCGCTGGACAAGCACGGCATCCCGCCGATCGACCTCGTCGTGGTCGCGCTCTATCCGTTCGAGCAGACCGTGGCCAAGCCCGGGGTGACGCTGCCGGAGGCGATCGAGCAGATCGACGTCGGTGGGCCGACGATGATCCGGGCCGCCGCCAAGAATCACGCCGCGGTGGCCGTGGTCACCGATCCCTCGCAGTACGCGGGGGTCCTGGACGAGCTGAAGCGGGCCGGCGGCGCGCTCTCGGACGCCACGCGGTTCCGCCTGGCCCAGGAGGCCTTCCGCCGGATGGCGCAGTATGACGCCGCCATCGCCACGTGGCTCCGCACCGCCGAGGGCGCCCAGGCGGCGAAAGCGCCCGACGAGTTTCCCCATCCGCTGCGGCTGGAAGGGGAGCGCGCGCAATTGCTGAAATACGGCGAGAACCCGCACCAGACGGCGGCGTTCTACCGCCTCGCGGGCGGGCCCTCGATCGGCCTCGCGGCCGCCAAGCAGCTGCACGGCCCCGAGCTCGGCTACAACAACCTGCTCGACTTCTCCGCCGCGCTGGGCCTGCTGCTCGAGTTCGACGATCCGGCCGCCGTGGTCATCAAGCACACCAACCCGTGCGGCGCGGCGCTGGGGGAGACGGTGGGCGCGGCGATGGCCAAGGCGAAGGCCTCGGATCCCGTCTCGATCTACGGCGGCATCGTCGGCGTCAATCGCACCCTCGACCTCGCCGTAGTACAAGCCCTGGCGAAGATCTTCGTGGAGATCCTGTTCGCGCCCGCCTACGAGGCCGACGCGCTGGAGGAGCTTCGGCGCACGAAGCAGAAGTGCCGCGTCTTCGAGGTGCCGTGCGATCGCCGCGCGCTCCCCGCGCGGATGCCCGAGTACCGGAGCGTGCTCGGCGGGCTCCTGGCCCAGTCCACCGACCAGGTCGACCTCGATCCCGCCGCGCTCAAGGTCGTCACCCGGCGCGCGCCGACGGAGGCGGAGACGCGCGCGCTCCGGTTCGCCTGGCGCGTGGGCAAGCACGCCAAGTCCAACGCCATCGTGCTGACCTCCGCCGACCAGGTGATCGGCGTGGGCGCCGGCCAGATGAACCGCGTGGACTCGGCGCGGCTCGCGGTGTTGCGCGCGGGCGAGGTCGGTCTCCGCACGCAGGGGACGGTGTGCGCGTCCGACGCGTTCTTCCCGTTCCGCGACGGGCTCGACGTCGTGGCGGCGGCAGGGGCCACGGCCGTGATCCAGCCCGGCGGCTCGCTGCGCGACGAGGACGTGATCGCCGCCGCCGACGAGCACGGCATGGCGATGCTGTTCACCGGCCTCCGCCACTTCCGCCACTGAGCGACCTCGTGACCGAGCGCGATGACTGAGAGAATCTACGGCCTGCGCGAGCTCACGCGCATCCTCACGCTCACGCCGCGCCGCGCCGCGCAGCTCAAGCGGCTGAACCTGCTGCACGGCGAGACCCGCTACACGTTTCGCGAGCTGCTGGCCCTCCGCGCGGCGGCCGCGCTGCTGGACTCGGGCGCCTCCGTGCGCCAGATCCGCCAGGCCCTCGACGCGCTCCGGCGGCGCGATCCCGAGGTGCGCCAGCCGCTGGCGGAGATGCGCCTGGTGCTCGACGGCGGCCGCGTGCTCGTGGAGTCCGAGCGCGTGCGCTTCGACCCGCGCACGGGCCAGACCGTGCTCGACCTCGACGCCGGCAACCTCGAGAAGGCCGCGGAGGCCACGCTGGTGACCGGGCTCGTGCGCCCGCTCGCGCCGCCCGTCGAGCAGGCCGAGACGTGGTTCGAGCGCGCCAGCGAGTGGGACGCCGATCCCGCGCAGTGGGACGACGCCGTCGACGCCTATCGCCGCGTGGTCGCCATCGATCCGACGTACGCGGCGGCGTGGAACAACCTCGGCTTGCTCCAGCACCGCATGGGCCGGTACGACGAGGCGCGCGCCTCCTACGACCGGGCGCTCGGCGAGGCGGGTGACTGCGCGGAGGCCGCCTACAACCTCGGCTCGCTGAACGAGGACACGGGCGACGTCGAGGAGGCCATCCGCTGCTACCGGCGCGCCCTGGACGTCTCGCGGGACTACGCTGACGCCCACTTCAACCTCGCGGGGGCGCTGGCGCGCGCCGGGCGCGGCGACGAGGCCGTGCGGCACTGGCACCGCTACCTCGAGCTGGATTCGGGCAGCCCGTGGGCGAAGATCGCGCGGGCGCACCTGGAAGTCGTGGAGCCCCAGGGGGAGGGAAGCGATTGACCATCCTCGTCGTCGGCGGCGGCGGCCGGGAGCACGCGCTCTGCTGGAAGCTGGCGCAAAGCCCCCAGCTCCGGCGGCTGGTGGCGGCGCCGGGCAACCCGGGCATCGCGCGCCACGCCGCGTGCGTCGCGGTGGGCGTGGACGATCACGACGGACTCGTCCGCCTCGCCGAGCGCGAGCGCGCGGACCTCGTCGTCGTCGGGCCCGAGGTGCCGCTGGTGGCCGGTCTCGCGGACAAGCTCCGCGCCAAGGGCTTCGCCGTCTTCGGACCCGACGCGGCGGCGGCCGCGCTCGAAGGCAGCAAGGCGTTCGCCAAGGACCTCATGCGGCGCGCCGGCATCCCGACCGCGCGCTACGGGACGTTCACCGAGCCCGCGAAGGCCCGCGCGTTCTGCCGCGAGCTCGGCGCGCCCGTCGTCGTCAAGGCCGACGGGCTCGCCGCCGGCAAGGGCGCGATCGTCTGCGCGACCCTCGCCGACGCCGACGCCGCCGTGGCCCTGTGCCTCGAGCGGCGGGAGTTCGGCGCCGCCGGCGCCACCGTCGTGATCGAGGAGTTCCTGCGGGGCGAGGAGGCGTCGTTCTTCGCGGTCTCCAACGGGGAGGCGTGCGTGGCGCTGGCCCCGGCCCAGGACCACAAGACGGTCTTCGACGGCGACCGGGGTCCGAACACGGGCGGCATGGGCGCCTTCACGCCGGTGGCCGCGGTGACGCCCGCCATGCACGCGCGCATCATGGGCGAGATCGTGGAGCCGACGTTCCGGGCGATCGCGGGCGCCGGCGCGCCCTACCGCGGCGTGCTCTACGTGGGCCTCATGCTGACCGCGGCCGGTCCCAAGGTGATCGAGTTCAACTGCCGCTTCGGGGATCCCGAGTGCCAGGTCCTCATGGCCGCGATGGACGGCGACCTGTTGCCGCTGCTCGACGCCGCCGCTCGCGGCGCGGCGCTGCCCGCGGCGGGGACGGCCTCGCGCGCCGCCGTGTGCGTCGTGCTCGCCTCCGGCGGCTATCCGGAGCGCTACGCCACCGGCCTGGCCATCGAGGGGATCGACGACGCGGAGCGGTCGCCCGGCGTCGTGGTGTTCCACGCGGGAACCGCGCAGCGCGACGGCCGCCTCGTGACCTCCGGCGGACGCGTGCTCGGCGTCACCGCGACCGCCGGCGACGTGCCCGCCGCGATCGCGCGCGCGTACGACGCGATTCCCAGGATCCGGTTCGAGGGCGTGCACTATCGCCGGGACATCGGGCGGCGCAAGGGGGCGACATGACCAGCCTGATCCGCGTGGGCATCGTGCTCGGCAGCGACTCGGACCTCGAGGTCATGCTCGAGGCCGTGAAGGTGCTCGACGCGCTGGAGATCGGCAGCGAGGTCGTCGTCGCCTCCGCGCACCGCACGCCGAAGAAGACCGAAGAGTACGCGTCCACCGCCGAGGCGCGCGGGCTCGGCGTGCTCATCGCCGGCGCCGGCGGCGCCGCCGCGCTGCCGGGTGTCCTCGCCGCCTCCAGCGCCTTGCCCGTGATCGGCGTGCCCATCGCCGCCACGCCGCTGGGCGGGATGGACGCGCTCCTGTCCATCGTGCAGATGCCCAAGGGCGTGCCGGTCGCGACGGTCGCGATCGGGAATTGGGGAGCCGCCAACGCCGCGATCCTCGCCGCCCAGATCCTCTCCGTGGGTGACGCGGCGCTGCGCAAGCGCCTCGCCGCCTACCGCGCGAAGCTCGCCGCCGAGGTCGAGGATCGCGCGCGGCGGGTGGCCGACAAGCTCAAGTCGCGCGGCTGACGGCGCGCCTGGTGGCGGCGGAGGTGCTGCGCGTCGATCCCGTCGCCCCCGAGGCGCGTGTCCTCGACGAGGCCGCGCGCGTGCTGCGCGCGGGCGGCCTGGTCGCGTTTCCGACCGAGAGCTTCTACGGGCTCGGGGCCGCCGCTCTCGAGCCGACCGCCGTTCGGCGCGTGTTCGAGGCCAAGGGCCGGCCCGCCTCCATGCCGCTCCTCGTGGTGATCGACGCGCCCGCCATGCTCGCCGAGATCGTGGCCGACGTCCCCGAGCGCGCCCGCGCGCTGATGGCGCGCCACTGGCCGGGCCCGCTCACGCTCGTCTTCCGCGCCGCGCCACGCGTGCCCGCGGAAGTCACCGCGGGGACGGGGACCATCGGCGTGCGCGTGCCCGCGCATCCCGTGCCGCGCGGCCTCGCCGCGCGGCTCGGGACGCCCGTGACGGCGCCCAGCGCGAATCCGACCGGCGGCGCGCCGCCGGTCACGGCCGCGGCGGTGCAGGCGCTGCTGGGGGGGGCGCTCGATCTCGTCCTCGACGGCGGGCCCACGCCGGGTGGCGCGCCCTCCACCGTGGTGGACGTGACCGTCGACCCCCCGCGCGTCATCCGCCAGGGAGCCATTACACTCATCCTGTGAGAATCACCGGCGTGATCCAGGCCGGCGGGCGCAGCACCCGGATGGGCGGCGAGCCCAAGGCGCTGCTCGAGCTCGGCGGCAAGCGCATCGTCGAGCGCGTCGTGGACGCGCTCGGCGCGGTGCTCGACGACCTGCTCGTCGTCACGAACACCCCCGAGCGCTACGCGTTCCTCGGCCTGCCCATGGTCGCCGACCGTTATCCCGACGGCGGCGCGCTCGGCGGAATCTTCACCGGGCTCGCCGCCGCCGACGGCGACGCGGCGTTCACCGTCGCGTGCGACATGCCGTTCGTCCACCCGGAGGTCGTTCGTCTGGTCGTGGCGCGGGCCGGGGAGGCCGACGTGGTCATCCCGCGCCTGGGCGAGCAGTACGAGACGATGCACGCGCTCTACGCCAAGGCGTGCCTGGCGCCGATGGAGACGCGCCTCCGCGCCGGGAAGCTCAAGATCGTCGGCTTCTTTCCCGACGTCAGCGTGCTGGAGATCGACGCCGCCGCCGTGGCGCGCCACCGGGCGCCCGAGACCGCCTTCATGAACGTGAACACGCCCGAGGAGCTGGCGCGGGCGCGCGCGCTCGCGGCCGAGATCGGCTGATGGTCCGGCTGCGCCCCGTCCTCGTCGTCCACTATCACGAGATCAGCCTCAAGCGCGGCAACCGCCCGCTCTTCCTCCGCCATCTGCGGAAGAACGTCGAGCGCGCCCTCGCGGACACGGGCCCCGCCGCCATCGAGCAGCTCTCCGGGCGGATCGTCGTCGATCTCGAGGGCCATCCCTCGCTCGAGACCGCGCGCGACCGCGTGGCGCGGGTCTTCGGCGTGGCGAGCGTCACCGTCGCCTATCGCGCGCCCTCCACGCTGGACGCGATGAAGGCGCTGCTCGAGCGCCTGCTCGAGGGCCGCGCCTTCGCCTCGTTCCGCATCACCGCGCGGCGCGCCTTCAAGACCTACCCGATGACGAGCGTGGACCTGAACCGGGCCCTCGGCGCGTTCGTGCTGGAGCGCGTGCCGACGCGCGTGGACCTCGAGCACGCCGAGCAGGAGATCCACGTCGAGGTGCTGCCCGCCGAGACCTACATCTCGCTGGACCGCGCGGCGGGTCCCGGCGGGCTTCCCGTGGGGACGGCCGGGATAGTGGGCGCACTGCTCTCGGGCGGCATCGACTCGCCGGTCGCCGCATGGCGGATGATGAAGCGCGGCTGCCGCGTCGTGTTCGTCCACTTCCACAGCGTCCCGTACCTGCCCGCGACCTCCCAGGCCAAGGCTCGGGCGCTCGTCGAGCGGCTCACCGCCTGGCAGTACGCCTCGCGGCTCTATCTGGTGCCCTTCGGCGAGATCCAGCGGGAGGTGGTCCTGAGCGTGCCGCCGCCGCTGCGCGTGGTCGTCTACCGCCGGCTCATGATCCGCATCGCCGAGGTGCTGGCCGGCCAGGAGGGCGCGCTGGCCCTGGCGACGGGGGAGAGCCTGGGGCAGGTGGCCTCGCAGACTCTCGAGAACATCGCCTCCATCGACGAGGCCGCTACGCTGCCCGTGCTGCGCCCGCTGATCGGCATGGACAAGCTCGAGATCACCGCCGAGGCGCAGCGCATCGGGACGTACGAGATCTCCATCGAGCCCGACGCCGACTGCTGCACGCTGTTCACCCCGAAGCACCCCGCCACCCGCACCGGAATCGACGAGATCCACGCGGCGGAGGCCCGGCTGGACCTCGACCGGCTCGTGGCGGCGGGCGCGGAGGGCGCCGTGCTGGAGACCTTCGCCTTTCCGGCCGCCGGCGCCCCCGCGATCTCCTGAGAAGGGCTATCTCCCCGAGATATAGGGGCGCTTGACGCCGCGACACACAATCGGTATGGTGCCCGTATGGCGACCATCGCCATCGGGGCGGACCACGCCGGCTTCTCGCTCAAGGAGCAGCTGAAGGCGTGGCTCGCCGCCGGCGGGCACCGAGTGATCGATCACGGCACCCATTCGACGGACTCCGTCGACTATCCCGACTACGCGGCCCTGGTGGCCGAGGCCGTCCGCGCCGGCAGCGTCGAGCGCGGCGTCCTCGTGTGCGGCTCGGGCATCGGCATGGCCATGGCGGCGAACAAGGTCCCGGGCGTGCGCGCCGCGGTGGCCGGCGACGCGGAGGTCGCCCGCCTCTCGCGCCAGCACAACGACGCCAACGTCCTCGCGCTCGGCGCGCGCCTCACCGAGCCGGCGCGGGCCCTGGAGGTCGTGCAGGCCTGGCTGGCCACGCCCTTCGAGGGCGGCCGGCACGCGCGCCGCGTGGACAAGCTCGCGTTCCTCGACGGAATCCGGAAAGAGCAGGCAGTCGATGCAGCGGCTCGCTGAAGTCGATCCGGACGTCGCGAAGATCCTCCGCGAGGAGGCGCAGCGGCAGCACCGCAACCTCGAGCTGATCGCGTCGGAGAACTTCGTCTCCGAGGCGGTGCTGGAGGCGGCGGGCTCCGTGCTGACCAACAAGTACGCCGAGGGCTACCCCGGGCGCCGCTACTACGGCGGCTGCGAGGTCGTGGACAAGGTCGAGGATCTCGCCATCGCGCGCGCCAAGGAGCTGTTCGGCGCCGAGCACGCCAACGTCCAGCCGCACTCGGGCGCCCAGGCCAACATGGCCGTGTACTTCACGCTGCTCAAGCCCGGCGACACCGTGCTGGGGCCCAACCTCTCGCACGGCGGCCACCTGACCGCGGGCAGCCCCGTGAACTACTCGGGCAAGTTCTATTCGATCGTGGCCTACGGCGTGCGCAAGGACACCGAGCGCATCGACCTCGACCAGGTGCGCGACCTCGCCAGGCAGCACCGGCCCAAGCTCATCATCGCGGGCGGCTCGGCCTTCCCGCGCGCCATCGACTTCAAGCCGTTCGGCGAGATCGCAAGAGAAACTGGCGCAGCGCTGATGGCTGATATCGCGCATCCGGCAGGACTGGTGGCCGCCGGGCTGCACCCGACACCTATCGGCATCGCCGACTTCGTGACGTCCACCACGCACAAGACCCTCCGCGGCCCGCGCGGCGGCATGGTCCTGTGCGGCGCCGCCCACGCGGCTGCCCTCGACAAGACGGTCATGCCGGGCGTGCAGGGCGGCCCGCTGATGCACGTGATCGCCGCCAAGGCGGTGGCCTTCGGCGAGGCGCTCACGCCGGCGTGGCGCGCCTACCAGCAGCAGATCGTGAAGAACGCCAAGGCCCTCGCCGACGCGGTGCAGGGACACGGCTACCGGCTGGTGAGCGGCGGCACCGACACGCATCTCCTGCTCGTCGATCTCTCCGCGCGCGGCATCACCGGCAAGGACGCGCAGGAGGCGCTCGACCGGGCGTGGATCACCGTGAACAAGAACACGATCCCCTTCGAGACCAAGAGCCCTATGGTGACGAGCGGCGTCCGGCTCGGGACGCCCGCGGTCACCACGCGCGGCATGAAGGAAGCGGAGATGGCCGAGATCGCCCGGCTCATCGACCGCGTGCTGTCCAATCCGGGCTCCGGCTCCATCGAGGCCGCCGTGCGGGGCGAGGTCCAGGAGCTGACGGCTCGCTTCCCCCTTTACCCCGACCGGACCAAGTGAGGAGCGCCCGATGAAGTGTCCGTTCTGCGGTCACACGGAAGACCGGGTCGTCGACTCCCGCGTCGGCCGGGACGGCGAGTTCATCCGGCGGCGGCGCGAGTGCCTCAAGTGCCATCGCCGCTACACGACCTACGAGTACATCGAGGACGTGCTCCCGCACGTGGTGAAGCGCGACGGGCGGCGCGAGCCGTTCGACCGCCAGAAGCTGCGCGGGTCGATTCTCAAGTCGTGCGAGAAGCGCTCGGTCGGCGTGCAGGCGGTGGACGACGTGGTGGCCGACATCGAGGCGCGGCTGCACGAGCGCGCCGAGAAGGAGATCTCGAGCCTCGAGCTGGGCGACATGGTGATGGAGCATCTCCAGAAGCTCGACCAGGTCGCCTACGTCCGCTTCGCCTCCGTCTACCGGCAGTTCAAGGACATCAACCAGTTCATGGACGAGGTGAAGGGGCTGCTCAAGGACGACAAGGGCAAGCCCGGGACACCCGGCAAGCCGAAGCCCGCGTTCACGAAGACCAAGTAGCGCTCAGCGCCCACGACAGAGCATCACAGATAGGTCGGCCCTGCCGCACCGGGAGGGCCAGCAGGGCCGAGCGCCGGAGGACGGCGCTTACTTCTTCTTCTTCTTGGCGGCCTTCTTTTTCTTCACCGATTCACCTCCTTTCGTCCATGTCCTGGGCGGCATGCTAAGGATCGGTCCCGTGGAGTGTCAAGAGGAAAATCCAAGATATGGGGGTTCCGCCACCCCACCGTCCCGACATCTGGGGCTTTGAGGGCCCCGCTGACGCGTTGACTTCGCCCCGGGCGCGGGGTACGGTTTCCTCACCTTCGCCACCCCCCCAATCACCACGGAGCCCTGCTTATGGTGAAGCGCGCGCTGAAGAAACTGGTGTTCGTCGAGCCCAAGTCCACGCACCTGCACGTCTACAGCCGCGTGTGCATCCCGCGACTCGGCTCCGTGCTCCTCGGCACGATCATGCGCGCCAAGGGGTACGACGTCCGCGTCTACATCGAGGACATCAAGGACCTCGACATGGCGGACGTGCTCTCGGCGGACCTCGTGGCGATCTCCGCGATCACCTCCACGGCCCCGCAGTCGTACCGGCTCGCCGACAAGGTCCGGGAGGCCGGCGCCATCGCGGTCATGGGCGGCACCCACACGAGCTTCCTGCCAGAAGAAGGCATGGAGCACGCCGATTTCGTCGTTCGGGGCGAAGGCGAATTCGCCTTTCAAGAGCTCGTCGATGCGATCGAGCGGGGTGACGGGTTCGACAAGATCCAGAACCTGACCTACCGCACCGACGGCGGCGCCCTCGCCCACAATGCCGAGCGGCCGAAGATCCCGAACCTCGACGTGAACCCGATCCCGGACTACCACCTGATCGAGGGCTGGACGCCGGGCGGCGTCATCTCGGTGGCCACCTCGCGGGGCTGCCCGTTCTCCTGCACGTTCTGCTCGGTGCCCGGCATGTACGGCCACGCGTTCCGCACGCACTCCATCGACCGCGTGCTGCAAGAGCTGCAGAACCACAAGGGCAACATGTACACGTTCTTCGCGGACGACATCTTCACCGCGAACAAGAAGCGCTGCAAGGAGCTGCTGCGCGGGATGATCCAGCGCGACCTCACGCCGATGTGGGGCGCCCAGGTGCGCACGGAGACCGTCGACGACCCCGAGCTGCTGCAGCTCATGCGCGACTCGAACTGCTTCAACGTCTACGTGGGCTTCGAGTCCATCAACCCGCGCACGCTGAAGCTCTTCCAGAAGAAGCAGGATCTCGCCAAGATCGAGCGGTCCATCGAGCGCTTCCACGACCACAAGATCCGCATCCACGGCATGTTCGTGGTGGGCTCGGACGAGGACGACCTCGAGACCCTGGACGCCACGGCGCGGTTCGCGCGCAAGCACGACATCGACTCGATCCAGTTCATGATCCTGACGCCCATCCCCGGCTCGCCGGACTGGGACACGCTCTACGCCAAGGGCGACAAGTACGTCATCAACAAGAACTGGAGCTTCTACGACGGCCACCACTGCGTGCACCAGCCCCGGCGCATGAGCCCCTACGAGCTGCAGATGGGGGCCATCCGCGCCATGCAGAAGTTCTACTCGTGGGGCGGCATCTTCCAGAAGCTCGTCAAGCGCGACATCTACTACGCGACGATCCGGCTCTGGGGCAAGCGGATGCTGAAGGAGTGGTGGAAGGACGACGAGAACGCCGCCTACGTGAACTGGCTGCGGGGCCAGCTCTACGGCGAGGCCAGGACGCTCGCCGGCCAGACCGTGAAAACGGTGGGCGTGCCGGCCGTCCTGCTGCAGGAGAAGATCGGCCAGCTCCTCGAGCGCTTCCTGGGCAACCTCGGCGTCACGGTGGTGCCGCTCGCGGAGGCCATGGAGAACGCCACGGCCGCCGCCCGGCAGACCGTGGACTGCGTGATCCAGCCGATCGTCAAGCGCGCGGAGCAGGGCCGGGAGGACGTGTCCGCGAAGCTGGCCGCGGTGACCGAGGAGCTCCAGACGCAGTGGGAGCGGCTGCCGAAGATCACGTTCCCGCTGGTCGACGGCCAGGGCCCGGTGTTCGAGCCCTTCGCCAAGATCGGGCTGCTCGTGACCCGAAACCTCGACGCGATCCGGACCGCCTACAAGTCCGCGGGCGTCGCCGAGGGTCTCTGGGAGGCCGCCTAGATTAGAGGAACGTCG
>DASYTM010000034.1:0-60144 GCA_036002345.1 Candidatus Methylomirabilota bacterium
GCGGCGGGCCGGGCCGCATCGAACTCGAGCGATCCCTCGAGCGCGCGAAAGCCCGTGCGGTACGTCGAGAAGCCCATGTAGTCGAGCGAGAACTCGACGCTCGAGTGCACCGGATCGATGGTCCATGTCGCAAGCGTGGTCACCATGGTGATCTCCTTTGGTCCGAGATGTCGATCGCGCTGACAAGCGTGGATCGCCTGCGGTGCACGCGGCGCCGATCGCCCATGAGCAGGGCCAGCATGGCGAGCCCGCCCGCGCCCCAGACGAAGAACGCGGCGCTCACGCTGGAGCGCTCGGCGACGGCGCCGATCAGCGGGGCGGCGATCGGGAAGCAACCGCCGTGGATCAGCGTGAAGAGACTCATGACCCGTCCCCGCAGCTCCTCCGACGCGTCGAGCTGGAGCGACGTTTGGCAGCCGGCCGAGGCGATCACGCCGGTGTAGCCGAGCACGAACAGAGCCGCCGCGGCGAGCCAGACGCTCTCGATGAGGCACAGCGCCAGCAGCACCGCGCACGCGGCGGCCGCGCTGGCGTCGAGCAGCGCCAGCGGCGGGTGGCGGGACACGACGGTGCCGATCGTGAAGGCGCCGCAGACGGCGCCCACTCCGACCACGGCCAGGAGGAAGCCGAACCCTTGCGCGCCCTGGCCGAGAACGTTCCGGGCCAGCAGCGGGACCCAGATACTGAAGTTGAAGACGCAGAAGCTGATCACGAAGAGCACCCCGAGCACCGCGCGGATCTCGGGCGTGTGCAGCGCGTACGACACGCCCTCCGCGATGTCCTGACGGATGGTCGTCGGGCGCGCGCGGGACGGGCGACCCTCCGCGCCGACCATGGCCAGCGTGGCGAGGACGAGCAGGTGGCCCGCGCCGCTGAGGACGAACGCCGGCGCCACGCCGGCGCCGGCGATGACGAGGCCGGCCGCGGCGGGCCCCACGATCCGGGCGCCGTTGAACGCCGCCGAGCTCAGCGCGACCGCGTTGACCACGTCGTCCCGACCCACCGTCTCGTTCACGAACGACTGTCGCACCACGTTGAAGAGCGTGTTGGTGAGGCCCGCGCACACCGCCAGGACGCCGACGTGCCAGTACGCAACCACGCCGGTCGCCACCAGCGCGGCGACGGTGAGCGCTGTGCATGCCTGCGCGGCCTGGGTCGCGATGAGCAGGCGGCGCTTGGCCACGCGGTCGGCGATGGCGCCGCTGGGGAGGGCCAGCAACAATATCGGGCCCCAGTGCAGCATGCTGATGAGTCCCAGCAGCAGCGGCGAGTTCGTGAGCGACAGGATCAGCCAGGTCTGGGCCACCGAGTGCATCCAGGTCGCGATCTGGGAGGTCGTCTGGGCGACGAAGAAGACGCGGAAGTCCCGAGAGCGCAGCGAGCGAAAGGCCTCGGGCAGGCGCATCTATCGGGGCATCAGTGTTTGCCGGGCCGCCGGCCTCGCCCGGACTGGGGCACCTCGGGTAGCGGCTGGCCGAAGCGCCAGCGGTGGCCCTCGAGGTCGAGCGCCCAGTAGGTGCGCTCGCCCCAGGAGTGGTCGCGCAGCTCGTCCGCGATCCGTGCACCCGCGGCGACGGCACGCCGATAGTGCGCATCAACGTCGTCGACATCCACGCTGATGAACTGGCTCTCGACGCCGCCGCTCATGGGGCTGATCGCGCCGTGGTGGCCCTGCCCGCCGACCCCGATCAGGCTGTTGCCGAACTCCACCGTCGCATGGAGAAGCTCGCCGTCCGCGCTCACGAACCGCGCGGTCGGAATCTCGCGGAACCCGAACGCGCGCTCCAGGAACGACAGCGCGGCGCGGATGTCCTGATACGGCACTTGAGGCACGATCGTCGGTCGGCGCTTGGGCTCGGCCTCCCGTCGGATTGCTGCCATGAGCACGGCCTTTCCTCGTTCGAGCGCCGCCGGGTCGAACGCGGCCTCGCGCCGCAGCTTCCTCGCCAGGTCCACCGGCTTCATTGCGCCCTCACCCTGTCTTTCCCCTTCGCCTCGAGCAGTTCGCGCAGGCGCGCGCGGGCGCGGTTGAGCCGCGAGCGCACCGTGCCGATCGGCAGCTCGAGCGCCTCGGCCACGCCCTGGTACGGGAGCTCCTCCCACGCGAAGAGCAGGAGCGCCTCGCGCTCGCCGTCCGGCAGCGCCTCGATCGCGCCGGCCACGCGCGAGAACAGCACGCGCGCGTCGAGCGCCCGGGCGCTCGCGCGCCTGTCCACCGCCTCCAGACCCGCCGCGATCCGCGCGCTCGCGCGCAGCCACCGCGCCTCGCCGCGCCGGTGCTTCGCCAATAGATTCGAGCCGATCCCGTATAGCCACGGGAGCGCGCTCGCGCGCGACGCGTCGAACGTCTTGCGCCGCTCGAACGCGATCCGGAACAGCTCGCCGACCAATCCCTCTGCCACCTTGGCGCCCGCCCGGCGGCCCAGGAAGCGCAACAGGGTGGCCGCGTGGCGGTCGTAGATCAGCCCGAAGGCCTCGGGCTCGCCCAGCGAGCGGCCGATCACCTCCGCGTCAGAGGGAGAGTCCATCACCTTCCCTTTCCCGATCGCGGAGTTGGGTTCGCGGGCAGCGAAACGATCTTTGCCGGCCTCCGGGTCAGCCGCCGCGTCGCCGCTGCGCGGCCAGCCACTCCGCCGCGGGCGGCACGTTCGGATCGCGCGGGCGCAGATTGTAGTAGTCCACGAGCGGAAAGTACGCGTCCGCGAGCCGGCGCAGCTCGGCCACGGGCGCGGGATGCAGATCGACGCGCAGATCGACCATCGCGTACGGCTCGCGATCCACCACGAAGAGCCCGCTCGACACCTCGCCGTTCGGCTGGCCGCCGGCGGCCTTGCCCGCCTCGAGGGCGCCGAGCAGCCGCTCCCAGAGCGGCCGGTCCGCGCTCTTGCCGAACGCCTCCAGCATCGCGTCGACGACCTGAGCGCCGACGACCATGTTGGCCGCCACGACGACGTTCTTCTCCACGCGGTGACCCGCCCACGGCTTGTTCTCGGCCCCCGTGCGCGCGGCCCCGAGGCCGGTCACGTCCAAGCAGCCGAGCTGGCGGCGCTCGACGAACGCGTCGCTCCCGGCGATCTCCGCCAGCGCCCGCGGCGCCGAGTAGCCCGCGCGGAGCAGGTTCAGGCCGAGGTGCCCCAACCGTGGATTCGTGCTGGCCTGGGTCACCACGGCGCCTACGCCCGGGGCGACGTGGATGCACCGCGAGCCCACCGCCATCTCGCTGGTGGCGATGGCGATCCCGAACATGCCGGTGCGCTCGCAGCGGCCCACGAGCGAGAACGTGGTGAACTCGATGCCGATCATCGTCGCTCCCCGTGCTCGGCCAGCGTCAACCGGAGGACCGCGTCCACCGAGTCGGACGCGTCGAGCTTCGTGATGGCCCCCACCAGCTCGTCGTAACGCGCCGGCGCGATCGGCAGGCCCGGCAGGAAGCGGCGCAGCTCGCGGGCGTCCCGCGCGAAATCCCACATCAGCTCGCGGCCGCCGTATTCGCCCGTGACGCGGCGCCCGTCGCGCAGCACCACCGTGAGGCGCGGCGCGAACGTGGGCCGGCCCACCACCCCGAGGATCTCCACGCGCTTCTGGAGCGCGGTGACGCGCGCGGCCACCCGCGCGTCGGCCGACGCCCCCGCGTCGCGCGGGTCCTCGACGTTGTCCTCCAGCACGGGATAGTCGCCCGTGACCAGCGTGTAGGCCAGCATGTAGGCGGTGCGGCCGAACCCGCTGCCGTCGGGGGCGGGCGGGCGGGGAAAGCGCGGCGAGGGATAGAGCGTCTCGAGATGGTTCATCTCGAGGGTCACGCGCTCGATCGCGTCCGGCTCGAGCCGGTGTGCGGCGGTCATCTCGTGGGCCAGCCAGATCACCGGCTGATTGAAGCCGGGCGTGGGATAGATCTTGAACTTGACGTCGAGGAACTCCCAGCGCCGGCCGAGATCGGCGACGACCTCGCCGAGATCCGCCCGGAGGGCGCCGGTGAAGCTGTAGGTCAGATCGCCGCGGTGGCTTCCCGTGAAGGCATGGTAGAAGCCGCCTTCGCCTTCGAGCGCCGTCGGCGCGCCCTCGAAGCCTTCGGCGGCGAGCGCGGCCGCCCACATCCCGCTGCGCGCCGCCTGGGCCTCGGCGAAGTCGGCGTCGCGCGCGCCCGTGCGCTGCCCCTCGATGAGACTGCCGGCGAAGCTCGCGGCGAGCGCGATGGCATTGGCGGTTCGTGCCGCGTCGAGCCCGAGCAGCTTCGCGGTGGCGGCGGCGCACCCGAGAATGCCGTACACGGGACTCGCGCGAAAGCCGTGGGCCGGCGTGGACGGGATGAAATCGCGCGCGCACCGGCACTGCACCTCGTAGCCCGCCGCGAGCGCCACCAGGAGCTCGCGGCCCGTCCGGCCTTCGCCCTCGGCGGTGGCCAGTCCCGCGGGAACGATGAGGACGCCGGGATGGGTCAGCATGTGATACGAGTCGCACTGGTTGTTGACGGCGACGGCCACGCCGTTGGCAAAGGCCGCGCCGGCGCGCGTCACGCGCGCGCCATCCCCCCACAGCGTCGCCCCCTGGCCGGCCCCGACCCGGCGGGCGGCGAGCGCCTCGTGCGCGAGCACGGCGCGTCGTGCCGCCGCGGTCCGTTGCGCGCCGAAGCCGGCCAGGGCGACGGTGACGGCGTGATTCACCACCGCCTTGGCCTTGTCGACGACCGGCGGCGGCAAGTCTTCGAAGCGCAGGCCGGCGACGAACTCGCCCAGCCCGACCGTCAGCGGCTTTCCGCTCATCGCGTCACCCGATCAGCGCGCGGCTCGTTAGGCAGATCCTCTGCGTGGGCATGGCGCAACCCCTTTGAGGCGGTCGGAATGATAGCGCGCCCGCTCAGCCGAATGACTCGAAACCCGCGCGACGAAGTGCGGCAAACGTTGAATCCAACTCTTCCCCTCCAGGCACGAAGACTGCGAGGCCGTCCCGTCCCCGACATTGCACGAAGAGTGGGATGGCGCCAGAGGCGCCTCGGGAATATCCGCCTTCACTCTCCCGAAGGCAAGCGCTTAGAATGACCGCGCGATGACGCAGACGGCCGAGGTCGTGATCGTGGGCGCCGGGATCATGGGTGCGAGCACCGCGTACCACCTGGCGCGGCTCGGCGTGGGGCGGGTGGTCGTATTAGAACGCGATACGATATGTTCCGGTTCCACGGCCCTCGCCAGCGGCGGCATCCGCCACCAGTACGCGAACCGCCTGGGTGTCGAGCTGACCACGCACAGCATCGTCACGTACGAGCGGTTCCAGGACGAGTTCGGCGTCGACCCGCAGTTCCGGCGGCACGGCTATCTCATCCTGATCGCGACGGAGGACGAGCTGGCCGTGGCGCGGCGGAGCGTCGCGCTCCAGCAGAGCCTCGGCGTGAGCGTCGAGCTCCTCGACCCGGCGGCGATCCGCGCGCTGTGCCCGTATCTCCACACCGGCGATCTGCTCGGCGCGACCTACACGCCGCGTGACGGCTACGCCGACCCGTACCTGTGCGCGACGGCGATCGCCGCCCGCGCGCGTGACCTCGGCGTGGACATCCGGCAGCAGCACGAGGTGCGCGGCTTCATCCGCCACGGCGATCGCGTGACCGGCGTGACGACCTCCGACGGCGCGTTCGAAGCGCGCGCCGTCGTGATCGCGACCGGGGCGTGGTCAGGCGGCGTCGGCACGCTCGCGGGCGTGGACATTCCCATCCGCCCGCACCGGCGCCACAAGTTCATGACCGCGCCGTTTCCGATGGATCAGATCCCGGCCGCCACGCCGTTCGTCATCGACCCGCACAGCAATTTCTCGCTGCGCCGCGAGGGCGTGGGGCTGCTCCTCGGCCACGGCCGTCGCGACGAGCCCGACAGCTTCAGCACCGAGATCGACCGGAGTCTCGAGCCCGGCGTGGTCGAGCGCGCGATCCACCGCGCGCCGGTCCTGGCCGACGCCAAGCTGATGCGCGCATACGCCGGCCTGTACGAGATGACGCCGGACCAGACCGGCATCGTCAGCGCCGTCCCCGGTGTGGCCGGGCTGCACGTCATCGCCGGGTTCAGCGGTCACGGCTTCATGCACGGCCCGATCGCCGGCCAGCTCATGGCCGAGATGCTGGTGCACGGCCGCGCCGTCACGATGGACGCCGGCCCGCTGGACATGGCGCGCTTCGCGCGCGGCGAAGCCCACGTGGAGCCGCTGACGTTCGTGTAATAGACCGGCGCTGTCAAACGGGCCAGGTCTCGCAGCGCAGACCCATGTCCCAGAACATCCACTCGTAGCGGCTCGTCGTCATGAAGTGCTGGCGCATCGTCTCGCGCTCGGCCTCTGACAGCGAGCCGGCAAGCGTATCGGTCGCGTCGAGGACGGCGCGGACGATGCGGCCGAACTCGTCGGACGCATAGGTGCCGATCCAGCGCGCGTAGAGCGGGTCGGGCGAGCCGCGGCGCTCCAGCTCCTTGCCGACCTCCCAGTAGATCCAGTAGCAGGGCAGGAGCGCCGCGACGGCCTCGTGAAACGGCCGCCCGTACGCGACGGCCAGCAGGTACGACGTGTACGCGGCGTTGGTGGGTGCCAGCGGCGTGGCCAGCACGTCCTGGGGCGTCAGGCCCCACTCGGCAAAGAAGCCCTCGTGCAGCGCGCGCTCGACCCTCAGCGCGCCGGCGGCGTGCTCGTTGAACATGATGATCCACTCGTCACGGGGCGCGCGCGCCGCCGCGATGGCCAGCGAGCGCGCGAAGTCGCGCAGGTAGAGGGCGTCCTGCACCGCGTAGAAGCGGAAGCTCTTCTGCGGCAGCGAGCCCTCGGTGAGGCCGGCCACGAACGGGTGCTTCAGGATCGCGACGTAGATCGACTCGATCGAGGCCCACAGCTCGGTAGTGAAGGGCATGGTGGTCTCCCGGCGCGTCTCAGCCCAGACGGAACAACCGACGCGGGTTGTCCTCGCCGATGCGCCGGATCTCCTCCGCGCCGAACCCCGCGGCGCGCAGGCTCGTCAGCGGATCGTGGTCGGCGGGCGGAAACGAATCGTCGCTGCCGATGACGAGGCGCTCGACGCCGACGCGCTCGGCGAGATACCGCAGCGCGCGCGGGTCGTGGAGGATCGTGTCGTAGTAGAGCCGGCCGAGGTACGCGGACGGGAGCGCCGCCGCGGCGATCCCGGTGGCCGCGCGGTCGCTGCGCTGGAACATCACGTCGAAGCGGCCGATGACGTACGGCACCGTCCCCCCGCCGTGCGAGAGGATCAGCGTCAGCGCGGGAAACCGATCGAGCACACCCGCGCCGATGAGCGAGCCCACGCAGAGGGTGGTGTCCACGGTGTACTGCACGATCTGGTTCAGCGCGAAGCGCCGGGTGCGCGGCGTCGGGTTCGGCTGCGCGGGATGCAGGAACACGGGCACGCCGAGCTCGACGGCGGCGGCCCAGTACTCGTCGAGCGGCAGCTCGCCGAGGTTCGTGCCCTCCACGTTGGTCGCCGCCACCGCCCCCACCGCGCCGAGCTCCTCCACGGCGAACTCCAGCTCGCGGGCCGCGGCGGCGGCATCGGGAAGATAGCCGGAGGCGAGGACGGAGAAGTGACGGCCGTGGCGCCGCGCAAAGTCCGCGATCGACTCGTTCAGCAGCCGGTGCCACGCCGTGCCCTGCGGGGCGTCGAGGCCGTGCGCGTGCATGTCGGTCCACGTCGACAGGATCTCGCGCTCGATCCCGGTAGCGGCCATGCTGGCGAGGCGCTTCGCGGGCTCCTCGATCAGCTTGGCGAAGAACGGGCGCAGCTTCAGGCCGTAACCGAAATGCAGCGCGTGACACGCGGGCTCGGTCTCCACCACCGAGACGCCGTAGCGCGCGCCGTCCTTCCGGAGCCGCTCGATCAGCTCCGGCGGCATGTAGTGGGCGTGGACGTCGATCATCGCCGCGCGCCCGCGATCCAGTGCGCGAGGTTCTTCGCCGACAGCGGCAGCTCGCGGACCGTCACGCCGAGCGGCGCCAGCGCCGCCGCCACGGCGTTGGCGGCGGCCGCGCCGGTGGCCACGATGCCGCCCTCGCCGGCGCCCTTGGCGCCGAGCGGATTCGACGTGGAGGGCGCGTCCTCCAGCGTGATGGACTCGAGGCTCGGAAAATCCGCGGCGGTGGGCAGCGCGTAGTCGGCCAGCGTGCCGGTGACGAGCTGGCCCGTCTCGTCGTACACGAGCGCCTCGAGGAAGGCGCCGCTCAGCCCCTGCACGGCCGCGCCGTGGGCCTGGCCGTGGACGAGCGCGGGGTTGATGACGCGGCCGACGTCCTCGACGGTCACGAGCCGCAGCACCTCGGTGGCACCCGTCTCCGGATCGACGGCGACGTGCGCGACGTGAGCGCCGTACGTGTACGTGAGCGCGGTCGTCGTGAACTTGCCGACGGCTTCGAGCGCGGCCGCCGCCTCGGGCGAGCCTTCCGCCGCGAGCGTCGCCAGCGCCAGCACAGTGGTGCCGTCGCGGCGGACGACGTCGCCGCCCCGACACGTGAGCGCGCTCGTATCCAGGCCCGACCGTTTCGCGGCGAGCGCTATGATCTGGCCCTTCAGCGTCTCGGCGGCCGCCGCGACGGCGCTGCCGCCCACGACGACGGCGCGGCTGTGATAGGTGCCCCAGCCCTCGGCGACGTGGGTGGTGCTGCCGTGGAACACGCTGATCCAGTCGAACGGGATCGCGAGGGCGTCGGCGAGGATCTGCGCCATCACCGTCTCGTGGCCCTGTCCCGACGAGGCGCAGCCGCTGTAGAGCTCGACGCGCTCGGGCCCGCGGACGACGATGCGCGCGGTCTCGGCGGGGCCCGCGCCGCTCGACTCGACGAAGCAGCCGATGCCGACGCCGCGCCGCCGGCCGCCGATCAGCCGGCCATTGTCTTTCGCCAGGCGCGCGTAGTCGCTGGCCTCGAGGGCGCGGCGGAGCGCGGCGCCGTAGTTCCCGCCGTCGTAGGCGCCGGAGGCTTCGTACGGGACGAGCGAGCCGATGGTCCACGGCAGCTCGGCGGGCGTGAGGAGATTTCGCTGGCGAACCTCCGCGGCGTCGAGGCCGAGATCGGCGGCCATCAGGTCGATCAGCCGCTCGCGGAAGAAGTTGGCCTCGAAGCGCCCCGGCCCGCGATACGTCCCCGTCGGCGTCTTGTTCGTGACGACGGCCTGCACCTCGCACGCGAAGTGCGGGATGCGGTACGGGCCGGGCAGGAACTGCGCCGCTTTGGCCGGCACCACGCCGCCGTTGGTGCGGACGTAGGCCCCCATGTCGGCGAGCACGCGTCCGCGCAGGCCGCGAATGGTGCCGTCGGCGTCCGCGGCGATCTCCAGCTCGCACTCGATCTCGCGCGAGTGATTGGCGGCCACGAAATGCTCGCGCCAGTCCTCGATCCACTTCACCGGACGGCCGAGGCGCATGGCCGCGAGCGGGATCAGGAGATCCTCGGGATAGAACTCGCCGCGCACGCCGAAGGAGCCGCCGACGTCCACCTCGAGGAGCTCGATGCTCGCCTCGTCCAGGGACAGCATCCGTGCCAGCGCGCGCCGGTTGAAGAACGGCACCTTGGTCGCGCCCCGCACGGTCAGCCGGCGGGCCGTCGCGTCCCACGCCGCCACCAGGCCGCGCGTCTCGAGCGGCACGCCGCTGTGGCGCTGGCATCGGAACGTCTCGCGGCGCGTGTACGCCGCGCCGGCGAAGGCGGCGTCGGGGTCACCGCGCGACACCCGGTAGCGGGTCGCCACGTTGGTGCCGGTCGCCTCGTGGACCAGGACGCGGTCGGCCAGCGCGTCGCGCGGGTCGACCACGGCGTCGAGCGGCTCGTACGCCACCGTGACGCGCTCCGCGGCGTCCTCGGCGACGTAGCGGTCCTCCGCCACCACGAGGGCCACCGGCTCGCCGACGTAGCGCACGCGGTCGCGCGCGAACGGCCACTGCAGATAGCGATCGAACCCGGGGAGCGGGGCGAGCCGCATGGGGATGGGCGTGCCGACGTCTGCCAGGTCGGCGGCGGTGAGCACGGCGAGCACGCCGGGCATCTTCAGAGCGGCCGCGGTGTCGATGCCGGTCAGGCGCCCGTGCGCCACGGCGCTGCGCACGACCACGGCGTGCGCGTGCGCGGGATCGGCGAGGTCGGCGACGAAGCAGCCGCGGCCGGTGAGGAAGCGCGCGTCCTCGCTGCGGCGGACGGCCGCGCCCACGAGGCGCCCGCGGGCTGATGCGCGATCGTCCCGTCCCATGGAGGAAGCATGATAGCGATCGACCGCGTGCGATCACAAGCCGAACGGCCGTACAATCGCGCGTATCCCGGCAGACGACGAGGTGACCCATGGATCTCCAGCTCACCGGCAAAGTGGCGCTCGTGACGGGCGCCAGTCTCGGCATCGGCAAGGGCATCGCGCGCGTGCTGGCGCGCGAGGGGTGCGACGTCGCGATCTGCGCGCGGCGCAAGGACGTTCTCGAGGCGGCGGCGGAGGAGATCCGCAAGGAAACGGGGCGCAAGGTGCTGGCGATCCCCGCGGACCTGACGCGCCGCGAGGACGCCGAGACCTTCGTGAACGGCGCCGCACGGCACTTCGGGCGGATCGACATCCTCGTCAACAACGCCGGCTCCGCGCCCGGCGGAATTCTGGAAGCCCTCGACGAGGACGCGTGGCAGCAGGGGCTGCAGCTCAAGTTCATGGGCTACGTGCGCTGCCTGAAAGCGGCCCTGCCGATCATGAAGGCCCAGGGCGGCGGGCGCGTCGTCAACCTCATCGGCAACGACGGCGTGAAGGAGTCCTACTGGGAGATCGTGCCCGGCGCGTGCAACGCCGCGGGCCAGAACCTGACCAAGGCGCTGGCCGGCCAGTACGCCCGCAACAACATCACCCTCGTGGCCGTGAACCCGGGCCCCGTGCGCACCGAGCGCTGGGATGGCCTCGTGAAGGCGATGTCGCGCGACATGAAGATCCCCTACGCGGAAGCGGACAAGCTCGCCCCGCGCAGCATCCCGCTCGGGCGCATCGCCGAGGTGGAGGAGTGCGCCAACCTCGTCGCCTACCTCGCCTCACCGCTCGCGCACTTCGTCAACGGCTCGATGATCGAGATCGACGGCGGCCAGCAGAAGCCGCTGATGGACGCCGCGCGCGGCTGACGCTCAGCCGATCTTCTGCTGCTGGCCGGAGATCGTGTCGTCCATCTTCTTCTGGACGTTGGAGGCGAGCGTCTCGGCCTGATTGAAGGCCGACATCAGCCGCTGGATCTCGAAATTTCCCATCCTGTCCTGGGCCTCGAGATCTTTCATGGCCGCGTCGAGCGCCTTGCGGATCGACTCCACCTTGTCGGCGTTGGCGGCTCCGCCCTCCCGGACTGCCTTCAGCGCCGTGGCGACGTGACCGCGCGCCGAGGCGTTGAGCGCATCGTTCTTCTTCAGCGCCTTCCCCATCTCACCGCGAGTCTTGCCGAGAAGCGCGACGGCGTTCTTCAGATCGCTGTTGGACGAGTGCAGCCAGGCCGGCGGCGGCGTCTTGATCGGCTGCTGCTTTGGGACGGCTCCGCCCGCTTCCGCGGGCACGGAGAGCCACGGCAGCACGGCGGCGGCGGCGAGCGCGGGCAGGATGAGTCGGCGCGAGGTCATGGCGATTCTCCTACGGGCATGGTGTCCGGGGGTCGTCCCCGGGCTAAGCGAAGTAGCGGGCGAGCCGGCGCGAGGCCTTGGCCTGCCAGTCCTCCGTAGTATCGAGGAATCCGTCCCAGCGCGTCGAGTCTTTCTTCTTCTTCTTCTTGGCGTTCTTCGCCTTGGCGTTGAGCTCGCCCTCGATGGCGCGGAAGCGTCAGCTCGGAAGACCGTTGTGGCGCTGGGCCGCCGGTACCATCGCGAGGAACGCGTCCCCGGCGGGCAGCGTCCCGCCCGCGCGGAAGCCGAAGCGCGCGTCGTCCACGAGCGGCGTGAGCGCGATCCGCCCGTCGCGTCGCGCGCCGACGAAGCTCACGTTGAGGGCCGGCACGCGGACCTCGAAGTACTCGGCCGGGTCCCGGCTCTCCTGCCGCGCGAGCCGGTCCCGCGTGGCGTCGAGCAAGGCTCCGTAGCGTGGGGCGCCGTACGAGGCGACGTTCCAGCTCGTGCCCCGGCGCTCGACGGTGAGCGCGGAGCGCGTGGCGTTGGCCACGCGCACGGGGAACGTCATGCGGTGGTTCGGGTGGAGCAGCGGCAACGGATCGTGGCCGCGCTGGAACGCGCGCAGTTCATCGAGCCGGACCATGAATTCCGGCAGCGGCGGGCCGAGCACCGCGGAGCGCACCTCGTCGGGCCGCGTGAACCCCATGGCCTGGAAGTTCTCCCGCGTCACGAGCTGCGCGAACGACGTCAGCCCGTTCTGGGCGGCCTGGGTCGCCGCGCGCATGTCGGCGGGCGTCACCGGCTGCGCGGGCGCCGCCGGCCGCTGCGGCTGGGCCTCCGTGACCGCGGACGCCACGAGGCACGCGAGACCACCGAACCAGATCGCCGTGCGTCGCATGTCGCGTCCCCCTTACCGCTTGATGATCTCGTAGAAGTCGTCCCAGTGCGTGTAGCCGTTGCCGCTCACGAACGCGTCGTAGGGGACGATCCGCGAATCCCCGAGGCACGGCGCCCACGGATCGACGATCGTCACGTGGTTGACGCCGCCGAGGCTCGCGAAGCCCGTCATCACCATCATGTGGCCGCCCCCGCCGGTCCAGGCCCATGAGAACGCCACCGGGCGCCGTCCACAACCGCTCTGCCGCGACAGCTCGCGGGTGAGCTGGTCCCACGTCAGCGGCGTGTCGTTCGTGCGCCGATGGTCGAAGCCGTACCGGTCGAACTCGGGCCAGCCGCCGATGACGCAGGGCGGGTTGGGCTGGGCGTTCGGGCCGCACTGCGCGCACGGGCAGTCGTTGCGGTTGAAGCGGTTGTTGGCCTGGGTGCACTGCGGCACGTTGTTGCCGAGGTAGTGCATCACCATCTGGCCGCTCGCGGCCCAGCACCACATCCCCGTTTCTTGAGCGTGCGACGTGACGGGAAGCGTCGCGCTCGGACCCGGCGCGCACGCGGCGGGGACCACGGTCGTGGTGGTCGTGGAGCACCCTGCCGCCACCACCGCGATGATCACGCCGGACCACCGGCGAACCCATCCGCTCATGGCCTCTCCTCCCCGCGTCGTGCGACCCGCCGAGGGGCCAACTATAGGTTCCCTCGGGAGCGCCGTCAACGCGCGCGGCGCCGGCCGCGCGCCACGGCGTACAATCGCCCGCGATGGACGCTCCGTTCCCCATCGTCCGGCGCCCGGCCGCCGACGCGCGCTCGCCGATCCTCGTCTCCGTGCCCCACTACGGCACCGAGCCCCTGCCCGACGTCCGCCACGACGACTATCGCGAGCCGCGCTTCGCCACCTTCGCCTACGGCTTCGCCGACGCCTTCGCGCGCGATCTCTACGGCGACCTGGACGCGCACGGCGCCACCGTGCTGGCCACGCCGTTCTCGCGCATGTTCGTGGACGTGAACCGGCGGCGCGACGACTTCGAGCACGCCGACGGGGAGGTGCGCTCGCGCCGAGGGGTGGTGCGCACCCATACGATGCGCGACGTGCCGATCTTCACGCGGCCGCTCTCCCCCGCCGACCTCGAGCGGCGCCTGTGCGCGCTCTACGATCCGTACTACGCCACGCTCGGCCGGCTGCTCGGCGAGCTGCGGGACGCCCACGGCTGCGCGATCCTGCTCGACGGCCACACGGGCAGCCCGCGGCGGATGAAGGAGCACCAGGTCATCATCGGAACCCGCGAGGACGCGACGTGCGCGCCGCGGCTGGCGACGCTCGTGGCCGACGTCTTCACGCACCACGGCTTCGAGGTGCACAAGGACGTGACCGGCTACCGCGGCGGGCACATCGTGACCACGTACGGCCGGCCCCACACGCGCGTGCACGCCATCCAGATCGAGGTCAACGCGTCGCTCCTCATGGCCACGACCCAGGACGAGTTCATCGCGCAGGTGACGCGCGGCGAGATCCCCGCGCGGGCCGACGCCAACGTCGCGCGCGTGCGTGCGTGCCTCTCCGAGGTGCTGGCGGCGCTGCCCGCGGCCCTCGCCGACGCCTGAGGGGAGGCGCGCCGCGCTCGCCGGCCCGTTGCCCGAGCAGCTCGCCCGCTGGCTCACCGACGCCGGCGTGGCGTTCGACATGCTCGAGCACGCGCCCGTGCGGACCAGCGAAGAGGCCGCCCGCGTGCGCGGCACGCGGCTCGACGAGGGCGCCAAGGCCCTCGTGGTGCGCGCGGGCGAGCGCTACGTCCACTGCGTCCTGCCCGCGCATCGCCGCGCTGACAACGCCGCGCTCCGCGCGATCCTCGGGACCCGCACGCTGCGCTTCGCGACGCCCGAGGAATTGCTCGAGCTCACGGGCTGCGCGCCCGGCGCCGTCCCGCCCTTCGGCAACCTCTTCGGCCTGCCCGTGTACGTGGACGAGGAGCTGACGACGCGCGAGCGGATCGCGTTCAATGCCGGGAGCCACACGGTGTCGATCACGATGCGGGCGGACGATTTCGTGCGGCTGTCGGGCGCGACCGTCTGCCGGTTCGCGCGGGCGTAGCCTCAGCGCTTGGCGCCGGCCAGCTCCGCCATCAGCTCCATCGCCTCGGGCTGCTCGGTGGTGATGGTGAGCCCGGTGATGCCGCACTCGGCCCACGCGCGATAGCCAGCGCGGATGCGGCCGACCGGCCCCACCAGCGCCATCTCGTCGCAGAACTCGTCGGGCACGGCGGCCACCGCCTCGTCCTTGCGCTTGGCGAGGAACAGCTCCTGGATCTTCTGCGCCGCGTCGCCGAAGCCGCGGCGGACCATCATGTCCTTGTGGAAGTTCTTGTCGCGGTGGCCCATGCCGCCGACGTAGAGCGCCACGCGCGGCTTCATCTTCGCGAGCGCGCCCTTCACGTCGTCGGTGATGGCGACCTCGGCGCGCGGCTGGATCTCGAAGTCGGCGTAGCCCTTGCCGGTGCCGGCGCGCCGGAAGCCCTCCTCGAGCCACGGTTTGAGCATCGGCATCAGCCGCGGCACGAAGCCGAGCGGCAGCCAGCCGTCGGCGATCTCCGCGGTGAGCTTCACGTTGGCTTCGGTGCCGGTGCCGAGCCAGATCGGCAGCCGGGCGTTCATGTGCAGGATCGAGACGAGCGGCTTGCCGACGCCGAGGGCGCCGGGGCCGGTGTACGGCAGCGAGATCTCCCGTCCCTGGTGCGCCACCGGCTCCTTGCGCGCGAAGACCTTGCGCATGATCGCGACATAGTCGCGGATGCGCCAGTACGGCTTGCCCCACGGCTGGCCGTACCAGCCCTCCACGATCTGCGGGCCGGAGACCCCGAGCCCGGCGATGACCCGGCCGCCGCCCGCCAGCGCGTCCACCGTCCCCGCCGCCATGGCCGCGGAGACGGGCGGACGCGCCGCGAGCTGCATGATGCCCGTGCCGAGACGAATCCGTTTCGTGAGCGCGGCCAGGTACGCGAGCGGCGTGATCGCGTCCGTGCCGTAGGCCTCGGCCGTCCACACCGAGTCGAAGCCGAGGCGCTCGGCGAGCAGGACCTTGTCGACGGGCAGCTTCAGCTCCGCGCCGGAGTAGCCGATGCTGAGGCCGAGCTTCATGTCCCGCGGCCCCAGAGCATGCAGTAGCGCCGCAGCACGTAGGGCAGTCCCGTCTCGTAACCGGGGACGTTCGCGTACTTCGGCAGCTTCATCTCCTTCTCGACGCGGGCCCAGCAGCCGCCGGCCTGCGCCTCGGGCTTCACCGCCGCGGACGCGTCCTGGAGGATTCCGAGCATCGTCTGCACGTCGTCCTTGGTGCCAAGGCGCCCGTTCGGCTGTCCCGGATGTCCGGGGATGAGCCTGTCCCATTCCATCGCCATCACGCGCTTGAGCGACTCCTCCCACTCGATCGGATAGGCATCGATGAACCCGAGGCCCGGGAACGTCCCCACGTTGATGAAGTCCACCGCGAACAGGATCTTCTCCTTGGGCAGGCGCATGACGATCGTGCTGTCGGAGTGGTTGAGGCCGACGTACGTCAGCTCGAGCGTCGTCTCGCCGAGCTTGAACGTCTTCTTCGTCCTCATCGTCTCGTCGGGCAGCACGGTGTTCGGGTCGTTGAGCAGAGCGAGCCGGTCCTTGGCGCGCTGGTGCGCGATGATCGTCGCGCCGGCGTCCTTGAAGGCCTTGCCGCCCGCGATGTGGTCGAAGTGATGGTGGCTGTAGATCAGGTACTTGATCGGCTGGTTCGTGACCTTCTTGATCTCGTCCACGTACGCTTGGCCGCCCGTCGGCCGCCCGTACGCGATGGGATCGGTGGCGATCACGCCCGCGGACGTGACGACGAACATCGACTGGTGGTTCCCGTTGCGGAAGACGTAGACGTTGTCCGTGCCCTCGACCTTGGTGGTCTCGATCGGGGGCCGGGTCGGCTGCTGGGCGCGGGCCACCACGCCGAGGAACAGGGCCACCAGGGCTGCGCCTGCGATCGCACAGGAGACGCGTCTCATGGCTCGCTCCTTCCGGGGACGGCGCGTCGAAAAGGGTGCCCGGGAGGATAACCGGTGTAGGCTCCTGCGTCGAGGAGGAAGGCATGAAGATCCGGATCGGCGTCGGCGCCGCCGCCGGCGCGTCCACGCCCGCCGCGCTCGGCGAGCTCGTCGCGAGCCTCGACGCGCTCGGCTTCGACTCGCTGTGGCTCTCGGAGGTGCTGACCGGCGCCGTGCCCGACCCGCTCGTCGGGCTCGCGTGGGCGGCGGCCAGCAACCCGCGGCTGAAGCTCGGCACGACCGCGCTCCTGCCCGGGCGCAACGTCGTGCGGCTCGCCAAGCAGCTCGCCACCCTCGACGTGCTGTCCAACGGCCGGCTGCTCGTGACGCTGGTGCCCGGGCTCACCTACGCGCCGGAGCGCGACGCGATCGGCGTCGAGCCCAAGCGCCGCGGCGCCGTCGTCGACGAGGCGCTGCCCATCTTGAGAGCGCTCTGGGCCGGCGAGACGGTCAGCCACGACGGGGCGCTCGGCCGCTTCGCCGACGTCAAGATCTCGCCCCTGCCCGTGCAGCAGCCGCTGGAAGTCTGGCTCGGCGGCAACGTGCCGGCGGCGCTCGAGCGCTGCGGGCGGCTCTCCGACGGCTGGCTGCCGTCGCTGTGCACGCCGGAGGAGGCCGCGGCCGGCCGCGTCGTCATCGAGGAGGCGGCGGCCAAGGCCGGGCGCGCGATCAGCGCCGAGCACTTCGGCATGAGCATCGGCTACGCGCGCGTGCCGCTCGATCCCGCCATCGAGCGCGCGATGGTGGCGCGCCGGCCGCGCTCGGTCGAGCTGACGCCGGTGGGGTACCCGGCGCTGCGCGCGCTCCTCGAGCGTTTCATCGCCGTCGGCTTCTCGAAGTTCGTCGTGCGCCCGGTGCAGACGCCCGCGTCCTGGCGCGCGGAGATGGAGGCTCTCGCCACGGCGGTGGGCGATCTCCAGACCTGACGCCGCGCGCCGCGGCGCGCTCCTCGTGGCCTGTGCGGCAGTGTGCTGGTCGAGCGGCGGGCTCATCGCGCGGCTCGTCACCACGAGCCCGTGGACGACCAGCCTGTGGCGGAGCGTCTTCGCCTCGCTGTTCCTCGCCCTCGTGCTCTCGATCGCCCGCCGCCGCAACATCGTCGCGCAGTGGTGGGAGGGCGGCGTGCCCGTCCTCGCCGCCGCGCTGTGCATGGCGACGGCCTCGACGTGCTTCATCTTCGCCCTGGCCTACACCACCGTGGCCAACACGCTCGTGCTCATGTCCACCGGTCCCTTCGTGGCCGGGCTGCTCGGCTGGCTCCTCGCCGGCGAGCGCGTGGTGCCGCGCACGTGGCTGGCCATGGGCGTCGCCCTCGCCGGCGTGGTGGTCATGGTGTCGCGCTCCTACGGCCGCGGCTCGGTGCTCGGCGACCTGCTCGCGGTGGTGATGGCCACGAGCTTCGCCACGGCCACCGTCATCGTCCGGCGTCACCCCGACATCCAGATGACGCCGGCGGCGGCGCTGGCCACCACGCTCACCGCGCTGGTGGCGCTCCCGCTCGCCGCGCCCTGGGCGACGTCGCCGCGCGACCTGCTCCTGCTGGCGTTCTTCGGGGTGGGCCAGTTCGGCGTGGGCTTCCTGCTCTTCATGGCCGGCGCGCGGCTGATCCCCGCCGCGGAGAGCTCGCTCATCGGCATGCTCGAGGTCGTGCTCGGCCCGCTCTGGGTCTGGCTCGTGCTCGACGAGCGGCCCGACGGCGCGTCGCTCGCGGGCGGCGCCCTCATCCTCGGCGCGCTGGCGGCCAACACGGTGGCCCGTCGGTGAGATGCTACCCTGGGCGCCCATGCTGAAAGCGATCGACGCCGTCATCGTCGGCGCGGGCTTCGCCGGGCTCTACGCGCTGCATCGCCTGCGCGGGCTCGGCTTCTCGGCGCGCGTGTTCGAGGCGGGCGACGGCGTCGGCGGCACGTGGTACTGGAACCGCTATCCCGGCGCGCGCTGCGACGTCGAGAGCATGGATTACTCGTACTCGTTCTCGGACGACCTGCAGCAGGAGTGGCGCTGGAGCGAGCGCTACGCGTCGCAGCCCGAGATCCTCCGATACATCAACCACGTCGCCGACCGCTTCGACCTCCGGCGCGACATTCAGCTCGCGACGCGCGTGACGGCCGCCGTCTTCGACGAGGCGTCGAGCCGGTGGACCGTCGAGACGGACCGCGGCGACCGCGTGTCGGCGCGCTTCTGTGTCATGGCCACGGGCTGCCTGTCCGCGGCGCAGCTCCCCGCCATCGAGGGGCGCGCGAGCTTCGCGGGCCGCTGGTATCACACCGGGCACTGGCCGCACGAGGGCGTGGACTTCTCCGGGCAGCGCGTGGGCGTGATCGGCACCGGCTCCTCGGCCATCCAGTCCATTCCGATCATCGCCACGCAGGCGGCGCACCTCGTCGTCTTCCAGCGCACGCCGAACTACAGCGTGCCCGCGCGCAACGCGCCCCTCGACCCCGAGTACGAGCGCCGCGTGAAGACCGACTACGCGGACTTCCGGCGCCAGGCCCGCGAATCGCGCATCGGGTTCGTCGTCGAGCGCAGCGAGGAGTCGGCGCTGACCGTGAGCGAGGAGGCGCGCCGGCGCGAGTACGAGAAGCGCTGGAGCCGCGGCGGGCTCGGCTTCTCGGCGACCTACGCGGATCTCCTGACGAGCCAGGACGCCAACGACACCGCCGCGGAATTCTTCCGCGACAAGATCCGCGCGATCGTGCGTGACCCGTCGCTCGCCGACGCCCTCACGCCCCGGGACTATCCATTGGGCACCAAGCGGCTCTGCGTGGACACCGACTACTACGCGACGTTCAACCGCGCCAACGTCACGCTCGTCGATCTCCGCACGACGCCGATCGAGGCCATCACGCCGCGCGGGGTCCGCACCCGGGACGCCGAGTACGCGGTGGACAGCCTGGTGTTCGCCACGGGGTTCGACGCGATGACGGGCGCCCTCCTGGGCATCGACATCCGTGGCCGCGGCGGCCGGACGCTCCGCGAGGCGTGGGCGGGCGGCCCGTGCACCTACCTCGGCCTCACCGTCGCAGGCTTCCCGAACTTCTTCACGCTCACCGGGCCCGGCAGCCCCTCCGTGCTCAGCAACATGATCGTCGCGATCGAGCAGCACGTGGACTGGCTCGCCGACTGTCTCGTCCACCTGCGGACCGAGGGCCGGGCATCGATCGAGGCCACCGCCGAGGCGCAGGCCGCGTGGGTCGCCCACGTGAACGAGGTCGGCAACGCCACCCTCTACCCGAAGGCGAAGTCCTGGTACATGGGCGCGAACATCCCGGGCAAGCCGCGGATCTTCATGCCCTACATCGGCGGGTTTCCCGTCTACCGGAAGAAGTGCGACGAGGTGGCGGCGGCGGGCTACGCGGGGTTCGCGCTGGCCTGAGCGACCGTCGGCGCCTCGCCGGCCAGCGTGGTGCGGCGCATGTCGCGCGGCTGGTCGTCGTCGTAACGGCGCACGCGGTGCATCGTCCGCTGGTTGTCCCACATCACGAAGTCCCACTGGCGCCAGCGGTGCACGTACACGAACTGCGGCTGCGTGGCGTGCTCGGTGAGGTCGCGCAGCAGAACGCGCGCCTCCGGCGTCGGCATCCCGAGGATGGCGCCGGCGTGCGACGACAGGTAGAGCGACTTGCGGCCGGTCACCGGGTGCGTGCGCACGAGCCGCTGGCGCACCGGCCGGAACATCGCCTTCTCCTCCTCGGTGTAGTCCAGCATCCCGAGCGAGCCGCGCGAGTACATCAGCGAGTGCTCGCAGATGAGATCCTCGATCAGCGTCTTGGTGGACGCGTCGAGCGCGTCGTAGGCCGCGCGCATGTCCGCGTACTCGGTGTTGCCGCCCACGGGGTTCACCACCCGCGCCGAGAGCAGCGAGTACTTCGCGGGGATGGGGCGGAACGAGCTGTCCGAGTGCCACAGCATGTTGCCGAGGTTGAAGAGGCGGAGGCGCGAGTCCCGCTCCATCGGCCGGCCGTTCTTGTCGAGGTTGGAGACGTCGTTCATCCCCACCTGGAGGCGCTTGTCCTCGGGCCTGGTGATGTTGCCGCCGCGGGCGTCCTCCAGCCTGCCGAAGTTCTGCGTGAAGGCCATCTGCTGCTCGTCGGTGAGGTGCGCCTCGTGGAAGACGAGCACGGCGTGGCGCGCCATGCCCGCGTCGATGGCGGCCGCCTCCTCGGGCGTGAGCGGCCGGCTGATGTCCACGCCCGAGACCTCGCCCACGAACACGGGATGGATCTGGCGGATGGCGATGCCCATGTTGCAGAAGTTTACCGCGGAGGCGATCATTCCGTCAGCATGATCCCCGTCATCGACGTGGGCCCGTACCTCACGGGGCGCCCGGGCGCGCTCGCGGCCACCGCCGCCGAGCTGGGGCGCGCCCTGCGGGACGTCGGCTTCTTCGTCATCGTGAACCACGGGGTCCCCGCCGCCCTCATCGACGGCACGTTCGCCGAGGCCCGCCGCTTCCACGCAGAGCCCTTGGACGCCAAGCTGGCTCTGCGCATGAACGAGCACAACAACGGCTACATGATGCTGGGGCGCTACGCGGTGTGGACCTCCGACGTCAACGCCAACGACAAGCCCGATCTCAACGAGGCGTTCTTCGTCAAGCGCGAGCGCGGCCCCGACGATCCGCTCGCGCGCGCGGGACGGCGCTTCGCGGGGCCCAACCAGTGGCCGGAGGGCCTGCCGGGCTTTCGCGAGGCGGTGCTCGCCTACACCGACACCGTGGACGCGCTGGGCCGCCGGCTCCTGCCGCTCTGCGCGACGGCCCTCGACCTGCCCGCGGACACGTTCGACGCCGCCTTCGCCGAGAGCCAGTTCAGCTTCCGTCTCACCCACTACCCGCCCGTGGCGGCCGAGGCCAACCAGTTCGGCATCGCGCCCCACACCGACGCCAACTTCATGACCTTCCTCGCCCAGACCGAGGTGCCCGGGCTTCAAGTCAGGATGCCGGACGGCGCCTGGGTGGACGTGCCGTACGTGCCCGGCTCCTTCGCGGTGAACTCCGGCGACATGATGCAGCGCTGGACGAATCATCGCTTCAAGTCCACGCCGCACCGCGCGCTGCCGCCCGTGGGCCGCCCGCGCTACGCGATCCCCTACTTCATGGGGCCGCATCTCGACACGGAGATCGCGTGCCTGCCCACGTGCCAGGGGCCCGACGCGCCGGCGCGGTATCCGCCCATCACCTATGCGGCGTACCTCGAGTGGTGGTACGACGCCAACTACAACGCGGCCCGCCAGCGCGACGTGGCCTGAGCATGCACTTCGGACTGTTCGTGGAGGAGATGCGGCAAGGGGTCAGCCAGCCGGCGGCCTTCCGCGACGTCTTCGACCTGGCCGACCGCGCCGACGAATGGGGCATGGACTGCGTCTGGCTCGGCGAGATCCACTTCACGCCCACGCGCTCGGTGATCTCCGCCTCGCTCCAGGTGGCGAGCGCCATCGCGGCCCGGACCAAGCGTGTCCGCGTCGGCACCGCCGTCCAGGTCCTGCCCCTGAACCATCCGCTGCGCATCGCCGAAGAGGTGGCGACGGTCGATCACATCAGCCAGGGGCGCTTCGAGTTCGGCATCGGGCGCAGCGGCGTGGTCCGGACCTACGACATCTACGGCGTGCCGTACGGCGAGAGCCAGGCGCGCTTCCGCGAGGCGCTGGAGATCATCCGCCAGGGGTGGAAGGGCGAGCCGTTCGACTACGAGGGCCAGTTCTATCGCGTGAAGAACGCCATCGTGACCCCGCGCCCGTACCAGGACCCGCATCCGCCGATCCGCATGGCGACCACGAGCGACGAGACGTTCCCCGCCGCCGGCGCGATGGGGCTGCCGATCTTCGTCGGCCTGCGCACCACGGAGATCCCGGACTTGCAGGCGCAGCTCGCGCCGTACCGTCAGGCGTGGCGCGAGGCCGGCCATCCCGGCCAGCCCAGCGTCTACCTGAGGATCCCCGTCTACGTCTCGCCCACCGCGCGCGGCGCGGTGGAAGAGCCGCGCGCGAGCCTGACCGCGTTCTTCGCGCGGCAGACCGAGCTGGCGCGCGCCGCCGTCGGCCGCGCGGGCGCCGGGCCCGCCGACCGCCGCCGCATGCAGGCCGAGCGCATGGCGAGCCTGACCTACGACGACATCCTCGCCAGGAAGGTCGCGTTCGGGACGCCGGCGGGCGTGATCGAGCGCCTGAACCACCTGCGGGACGAGCTGGGCCTCGACGGCATCGTCGCCGAGCTGAATCCCGGCGGGCTCATCCCGCCGGAGCTGGAGACGCAAAGCCTCCGGCTCCTCACCCACGACGTGCTGCCGGTGTTCCGGTGATGCTGATCCTCTCGTCCGACTCGCACGTCTTCGAGCCGCCCGACCTCTGGGCCAAGCGGATCGACGCGGCGTTCCGCGACCGCGCGCCGCGCCTCGTGCGGATCGACGGCGCCGACCAGATCGTGATCGAGAAGGACCAGGTCCTCTCCGGCATCGGCCTCATCTCGAACGCGGGCGCGCGGTTCGAGGCGCCGGAAACGATCTCGGGGCGCGCGCGCTTCGAGGACGTTCACCGCGGCGGCTGGGATCCCGAGCAGCACCTGGCCGACATGCGGCTCGACGGCGTGGCCGGCGAGGTGCTCTACCCGTCGCAGGGGCTCTTCTACTTCCGGGTCGCCGACTCCGCGTTGCAGGCGGCGATCTTCCGCGCCTACAACGACTGGCTCGCCGAGTTCTGCAGTGTAGATCCCGCCCGGCTCAAGGGCATCGCGATGATCAGCATGGACGACGTGCCGGCCGCGATCCGCGAGCTCGAGCGCACGGCGCGGCTCGGCCTCGCCGGCGCCATGATCACGGAGTACCCCCTCGAGGACCGGCGCTACGACCAGCCCGAGTACGAGCCGTTCTGGGCCGCCGCGGAATCACTGGCCATGCCGCTCTCGCTGCACACGGCCACGCGGCGCCAGGGCCGCATCCGCGGCGCGCCGGGGCAGACGCTCCGCGACGCCTCGAGCCGCGCGACCAAGATGATCGGCCCCGCCGTCTCGCTGTGCGACATGATCTTCTCGGGCGTGTTCGAGCGCCATCCGCGGCTGACGCTGGCCATCGTGGAGTTCGAGCTGTCGTGGGCGCCACACCTGCTCGACACGATGGACTACACGTACCGCGAGCGCCACGAGGAGGCGATCTACCGCTTCAAGGACGCGATGCGGCCGAGCGACTTCTTCCACAAGAACGTCGTGCTGAGCTTCCAGGAGGACGCCCTCGGCATCCGCCTGCGTGACGTGATCGGCGTGGACAACATGATGTGGGGGTCGGACTATCCCCACAGCGAGTCCACCTTCCCGCAGTCGCGGAAGATCCTCGCCGAGATCCTGGCCGGCGTGCCCGAGGGCGAGCAGGCCAGGATCGTCGGCGCCAACACCGCGCGCGTCTACCGCTTCGACGCGCCGCGGCTCGCCCTTATGCCGGATCGATCCCCACGATCTCGTTGAACCGGCCCCACCCGATGTAGAGCGTCGTGTGCGCGACGAGCTCGATGATCTCCGCCTCGGAGAAGTGGCCGCGCAGCTCGGACCAGAGCGCCTCGTCCACCTTCTGGTGATCCACGGCGAGCTTCTCCGCGAATCGGATGGCGACCCGCTCGCGCGGGCTCAGGAGATCCGAGGACTCGTCGTTGATCGCCGCGATCTTCTCTTCCGTCGCGCCTGCATGCCGGGCCCCGGCATAGCGGACGGTGAGTCAGTAGCGGCAGGCGTTGAGCCCGGCGATCTTGATCCTCACCAGTTCGCGCAGCACCGGGTCGATGGTGCCCTCGCGCGCCAGCGCGCCGCGGTAGGCCGCCAGTGCCTTGAACACGGCGGGATTCTTCGCGTAGGTCCGTGGTCCCGTCGAGGTCCCCGTCTGCTTTAGGGCGTCCTCGCAGAGATGGCGGACTTCGGGGTCGACCTGCTCGATCGGCAAAGGCGTGATCCTCGCCATCGGCGTCTCCTTCTCAGCTCGGGATGCAGGCGGTCACGGTGATCTCGATGAGCAGATCGGGCGAGTTCAGCGTCGCCACGGTCACCGTCGTCCGCGCCGGCTTGTTCGTCGGGAAATACTTCGCGTACTCCTCGTTGTAGGCGGCGAGGTCCTGCACGCGCGTCAGGTACGTCGTCGCCGTCATCACGTTGTCGAGCGACGTGCCCGCCGCGGTCAGGATCGCCTTGATGCGCTCCAGGATGTTGCGCGTCTGCTCGCGGATGTCCTTGCCGACCTCGCCCGAGACGGGATGGCGTCCCGTCTGGCCGGAGACGAACACGAGGTTGCCGAAGCGCGTGGCCGGCGACAGGTTGGGGTTGGGCTTGGCGGCATCGACTCCGATGACCTCTTTCTTGGGCATGGGTCACCTCACGGAGGGGGAGTATAGTCCTGACCCATGGCGAAAGGGATCCTGATCGCGGCGATGAAGATCGGCCGCGCGGCCGAGGACGAGTTCCACGACTGGTACGACACCGAGCACCTGCCCGAGCGCCAGCGCGTGCCGGGCTTTCTGCTCTGCGAGCGCTGGCTCGGCGCCGAAGACCGCACGGTCTCCGTCGCCACCTACGACCTCGCGACGCTCTCGGTCATGCAGAGCCCGGGCTACCTGGCCATCGGCGGCGAGAACCTCTCGCCGTGGTCCAAGCGCGTGACGGCGAAGGTCGAGCGGCTGATGCGCTTCGAGGGCGAGCAGATCCTGCCCGGCGACGCGCTGCCGCCCGCGGGCGCCGGCGGGCTCCTGCTCAACGCGATGAGCATCGCGCCCGCGCTGGAGGCCGAGTTCAACGAGTGGTACGACAAGGAGCACATTCCCGCCCTGGCCGCCGTGCCCGGCGTGCTCAGCGCGCGCCGCTTCCGGGGCACGGGCAACCGCAAGTACGTGGCGCTCTATCATCTCGAGCGTCCGGACGTCGTGGCGTCCGAGGAGTGGAAGAAGGCGCGGACGAGCGACTGGACGAGCCGGCTCCAGCCGCAGTTCCGCGACCACCTGCGCCTGGTGCTCCGCCGCTACGCGCGCGGCCGGTAGGGGACCGGCGGGCGCGCGGTAGCGCCGGCTTCGCTCGAGCCGCTCACTTCCACTCGCGCGCCATCTTCCGGATGCGCTCCTTGTCGTAGCCGTTGCAGTCGTCGACCAGCTCGTTGGTGATGAAGCCCTTGAGGTCCTGCGGCTTCTCCAGCGCGCCCTGGGCCGCCGTCTTGCCGGTGATGAGGAAGTCCTGGTAGGCCTCCCACGCCTCGATGCTGTTCGTGCCGAACTCGCCCTTCGCGAACGCCGGCGCCGGCGACTTCGTGAGGTCGAGCATCGTGTCGAGCAGCGCGCGCCCGAACTTCGGATCGACGTACTCCGCGGGCGAGATCTTCGTGAGGATCGCCTGCGCCGCCGCGGGATTGGTGTGGGTGAAGAGCGTGGCCTTGGCGAGGCCGCGGCAGAGGGCCACCACCATCTTGCGCTGCCCCTCGAACACCTCCTGGCGCATCACGAGGATCTGCGACTGGAACTTCGAGGTCTGAGGAATCACGATCTCGCGGATGTTGGGCTCGTTGTAGCGCAACGCCACGATGTCCTGGAAGCCGGACATGTAGGCGCCCACCCGTCCGCTCCGCAGCGCCTGCAGCGCGGAGGCCGGCGACTCGCCCACGGGCAGCAGCGCGACGTCCTTGCCTTCCGTGAGCCCGGCGCGCGCCAGCACCCCGCGCGCGATGGCGACCTCGCCGCCGGTGAACTCGCTGATGCCCAGCGCGCCGCCGCGAAGGTCCTCGACCTTCTGAACCTTGCTGCCGCCCAGCGTGATCATCGGAAAGACGTCCTTGTAGAAGATCGTGTAGACGCCCTTCAGCTTGGCGCCCGCCTGCATGGCCATGAGGATCGCGCCCGGCGAGCCCTGCCCGATGTCGACCTGCCGGGCGATGACCTGCCGGATCATGGCGCCGCTGCCCGAGCCCGGCAGCACCTCGATGTCGAAGCCCTCTTCCTTGAAGAAGCCGAGGTGCTCGGCGAGGGTGGCCGGGTAGTGCGGCGTGCCCTTCTTCGACGAGAGCATGTACTTCACCTTCGGGGGCGCCTGCGCGTCCGCGAGCGGCGCGGCCGTCACACCCACGAGCGCCGCGACCAGCAGGGCCGCCGTCCATGTCATCCGTCGCATGACGTCTCCTCCCTCACAGGCCCTGCTCGCGGCGCCAGAAGACGATCCGGCGATCGAGCCAGTCGAGGCCCGCATAGAGCACGATCCCCACCACCGAGATGATCACGATGACCGCGAACACGAGGTGCATCTGGAGCGCGAAGGTGAAGGTCTCCAGCATCAGGCCGAGGCCGTGGTAGGTCCCCACGAACTCCGCCACGATGGCGCCGATGAGCGCGAAGGTGAACGCGGTCTTGAGCCCGGCGAAGATGAAGGGCAGCGCCTTGGGCAGCGTGAGCTTCCAGAAGATCTGAAAGCGCCCCGCCACGTAGGAGCGCATCAGCATCACCTCGTCCTCCTCGATGGCGCGCAGGCCCACCGCGGTGTTGATGAGACACGGGAAGAACGCGATCACGGCGGCCAGCACCACCTTGGACTCGATCCCGTACCCGAACCAGGCAAGGAAGATCGGCGCGAACACCACCTTGGGGATCACCTGGAAGGCGACCACGTACGGATAGATGGCGCGCCGGAACAGCTCGAAGGTGCCGGTGAGGATCCCGATGCCGATGCCGCCCGCCGCCGCCAGCACGAATCCCAGCAGCACCTCCAGGAGCGTCGTGCCCAGCTCGCGCGCGAAGCCCTCGAGCGTGACGACCGTCCACACGCCCGCCGCGATGCGCGTGGGCGCGGGCAGGATGATCTCGTGCACGAACTCCCAGCGGTTCAGGGCCTCCCAGACGGCGAGGGTGGCCACGAGGAAGGTCAGCGACAGCACGTGCTCGGCGCGCAGGCGCCGGGCGCGCGTGGCGGGCTCAGGCGACGCCGAGGATTTCACGGATCTCGAAGACCAGCGAGGCGAACTCCGCGCTCTTCATCAGGCGGATCTCGCGCGGGCGCGGAAACGGCACGCGCACCACGCGGGCCAGCCGCCCCGGCCGCGGCGTCATCACGAGCACCTGGTCGGAGAGGAAGACGGCCTCGGCGATGTTGTGGGTGACGAAGAGGATCGTCTTCTTGTGCTGCATCCAGATGCGCTGGATCTCGAGGTTCAGGCGCTCGCGGGTGAACTCGTCGAGCGCGCCGAACGGCTCGTCCATCAGCAAGAGGTCGGGCTCGTAGACGAGCACCCGGCTCAGCGAGACGCGCTGCTGCATCCCGCCCGAGAGCTGGCTCGGATAGCTGTCCTCGAACCCTTCGAGGTCCACGATCTTCAGCATCGACCGCGCGCGCGCCAGCGAGTCCGCGCGGCTGAGCCCGAGGACCTCGGTGGGCAGGAGCACGTTCTCGAGCGCCGTCCGCCAGTCGAAGAGGACGGGCGTCTGAAACATGATGCCGATGTCGCGCCGCGGCCCCGTCACCGGCTCGCCCTTGAACACGACCTCACCGGCCGTCCGGTCCATGAGACCGCCCACGACCTTGAGCAGCGTCGACTTGCCGCAGCCGCTCGGCCCGACGAGGGTGACGAACTCGTTCGCCTCCACGGAGAAGCTGACGTCCTCCACGGCCACGAGGTCACGCGCCTGCGTGCGGTACTGCTTACCGACCTTGGAGGCGGTGAGGATCGACACGCGGCTTACCCGGCGGCGCGCGCGAGCCAGCGCTGATCGCGGGGCGAGGCGCGGCGCGCCAGGCGCCGCCGCACGAGCCGGGTCGCGCCGTCGTAGCGCTCGAGGGCCAGGTAGGACGCGATCATCGTCTCCTCGAAGAGCTCCCACTGCGCGTGGCTGCCGCCGACACGGTGGAACTCCGCCTCGACGGGCTCGAGCGACGCGAGGGCGGCGGCGTGGTCGCCGGCGACGAAGGCCGCCACGCCCTCGGCCATGGGGAGCGCCACCGCGGCCGCGATGGGATGGCCCTTGGCGCCGAGGGCGCGGAGGCCGTCCATCAAGCGGCTCAGCGCCGCGCGGTCGCCGTTCGCGGCGTAGACGAGCGCCGCGTGGACCTCGCCGAACACGAAGCCGGGCCGCGAGACGCGCGCGGCGAGGGCGGCGAGCGCGCGCCACCCCGCGGGGTGCGGCGGCTGCCCGTCCATCTCCAGCCGCCACAGGAGCGCCGCGCCGTCGATCATGGCCAGCCGCGGGTTGCCCGCGCCGAGGATGTCGCGGTCGAAGATCTCGCGCGCCCGTGCGTAGCGGCCCTGGTGCAGCGCGAACATCGCCTGGTGCCAGGCGAGGTGGCAGTGGAACGACGCGCGCGCGTCGTAGCCCGCCATCCAGCCGTCGAGGAAGGCGGCGCCGGCGTCGGTGTCGAGGGTCTCGAAATAGATGTGGGCGAGGTTGTGGCTGGCGTTGGCGTTGCGCGGGTACTGCTGGAGCGAGCGCTCCGAGAGCCGGCGCGACTCCTCGAAGCGGTCCACCTCGTGATAGCTGAAGGCCAGCGCGGACTGGAACCACCAGTCGTCGCCGTACGCGGGCGCCAGCCGCTCGAGGAAGTTCGCGCGCTGCTGCTCGCGGTCGCGGCCGCCCGCGAAGCCGATGGCGCTCCCCGCCTGGTTGACGAGCAGCGCGTCGCGCGGGAACTCCTCGAGGTGCGCCTCGACGAGGCCGAGCCCGCGCGCCGTCTCGCCCCCCACCAGCGCGCTCAGCGCCTCGATGTGCTGGCGCTCGCGCCGCGTGGCGCCGCCGACCGTCGCGCGCGCCCGGTCCACGGCGGCGCGCGCCGTCGCGGCGTCGCCCTGGGCGACGGCGAGCAGCGCCGTGCCCGCGTGGGCCAGCGCGAAGTCCGCGTCCGCCTCCAGCGCGGCCGCGAAGCACGCCTCGGCGCCGGCGCCGTACGCGAGCAGCCGGTCCATGCCCTCCTGGAACCGCTCGGCGGCGGCGGGGGAGGCGGCGGTCACGTCGAGTCCGTAACGATCGCGCATGGGCCCGGCGGCGAGTATACCGTCGGGCGCGTATAATCGCGCCGGAGGTGGCGCCCATGCAGATCCGTCTCTCGCGCGACCTGGACGAGGGGAGCCGGTCGGCGCCCATGACCCTCGGCGGTTTCTTTGCGCGCTTCCCGGAGGTGCCGGCCGACCTGCGCGACGAGCCGCTGCTGACGGAGTTCGTCCGGGCCTTCGGCCCGCAGCTCGCGGTGGCGCAGAAGCCGTCGCCGTGCGTGGCGCGCGCGGACGGCGGGGACGCCGAGCACCACTTCTACACCCGCCTCGTGAACGACCTCGCCATCTACGGCATCGGCCTGGCGCGGCGCGAGCGCACCCTGCAGCGTCTGGAGCGCCTGCTCGCCGACTACCGCGCGCAGCCCGCCACCTTCGCCTGCACCCTCGTCCCGCGCAAGGGGCCCGACGCGCCGCGCGCCAGCTGCGCCGGCTAGCCGCCATGCTCGACGTCCCGTTCCGGACCGCCACGCAGCTCGCCGCCGCGATCAAGGGGAAGAAGATCGGCGCGCTCGAGCTCCTCGACCTCTACATCGCGCGCGTCGAGAAGTACGACGGCGCGCTGAACGCCGTGGTCGTGCGCGACTTCGCGCGCGCGCGAGCCCGCGCGCGCGCCGCCGACAAGGCGCTCGCCAGGCGCCAGGTGTGGGGGCCGCTCCACGGCGTGCCCATGACCATCAAGGAGTCGTACGACGTGGCGGGGCTGCCGACCACGTGGGGCGTGCCCGCCTACAAGGACCGGATGGCGACGAAGAACGCGGTGGCCGTGGACCGGCTGCTCGCCGCCGGCGTCACGCTGTTCGGCAAGACCAACGTGCCGCTCTTCCTCGCCGACTGGCAGAGCTTCAACGTCATCTACGGATCGACCAACAACCCGTGGGACGTCGCGCGCGCGCCCGGCGGATCCTCCGGCGGCTCGGCGGCGGCGCTCGCCGCGGGCTTGACCGGGCTCGAAGCCGGCAGCGACATCGGCTCGTCGATCCGGAACCCCGCGCACTTCTGCGGCGTCTACGGCCACAAGCCGACGTGGGGCATCGTGCCGCGCACGGGCCAGGCCCTGCCGTGGCAGACGGCGGCCGTGGACATCGACGTGGTGGGGCCGCTGGCGCGGAGCGCCGCCGACCTCGAGCTCGCGCTCTCGGTGATGGCCGGACCCGACGCGATCGACGCCGCGGGCTGGCAGCTGGCCCTCCGCGCGCCGCGCCAGAAGAAACTGCGCGATTTCAGGGTCGCGCTCATGCTCGACGCGCCGGGCTTCCCCATCGACCGCCAGGTGCAGGACCGGCTCGGTGCGCTCGCCGGTTTCCTCCGCAAGCAGAAAGTCAAAGTTGACGAGCGCGCGCGTCCGGCCGTCGACGTCAACGAGGCGTGGGACGTGTACGTCAAGCTGCTGCGCTCCGCGACCTCCGACCGCCAGACGGACGCCGAGTTCGAGCAGAACGCGGGAACCGCCCGCGGCCTCCCCGCCTCCGACCAGAGCTACCGCGCCCGCGCGACGCGCGCGGCCGTCCTCTCGCACCGCGACTGGCTCGCCGCCAACGAGGCGCGCACGCGGATGCGCCAGGCGTGGGCCGAGTTCTTCACCTCGTACGACCTGCTGCTCTGCCCCGTGGCGCCGACGGCGGCCGTCCCGCACGACCAGAAGCGGGAGCGCTTCGAGCGCACCGTGGTCGTCAACGGCACGCCGACGCTCGTGACCGACCATCTGTTCTGGGCCGGGTACACGGGCGTGGCGTTCCTGCCCTCGACGGCTGCGCCGTGCGGCTTCACGCCGTCGGGGCTGCCCGTCGGTGTGCAGATCGTCGGCCCGCAGTACGGCGACCGCACGACGCTCGCGTTCGCGCGGCTCCTGGAGCGGGAGTTCCAGGGCTTCGTGCCCCCGCCCGGCTTCGCCTGATCCGCGGCGCGCGCACGACACCGTTCGCGCTGTTCTGGTGCTCGCGCGTGCTGGTCACGCTCGCGCTGCACATGCAGACCGTCGCGGTGGGCTGGCAGCTCTACTCGCTGACGGGCAGCGCCCTCGACCTCGGCCTGGTCGGGCTCGTGCAGTTCGTGCCGACCATCGTGCTCACGCTCATCGTCGGGCAGGTCGCGGACCGCTACGACCGCCGCCGCGTCGTGGTCGTGTGCGAGGTGGCTCAGGCGGCCGGGACCGCGGCGCTGGCCTTCGGCAGCGCGAGCGGCTGGCTCGGGCGCGACGGCATCCTCGCGATCCTCGCCGTGCTCGGCGGCGCGCGCGCGTTCGAGAACCCCGCGCGGGCCGCCCTCCTGCCCGGGCTCGTGCCGCTGGCTCGCCTGCCGCGCGCCATCGCCAGCGTGACCTCCGCCGGCCAGTCGGCGCGCATCGTGGGCCCGGCCCTCGGCGGCGTGCTCTACGCGCTCGGGCCGACCACCGTGTACGCCGCCGTGGCCGCGCTGTACCTGGTCGGGGCCGCGCTGATGGCGCTCGTGCGCGGGGCGCGGCCCGGCGGGCGGTCCGACGACGAAACGCCGGCCTCGCTGTTCTCGGGGGTGGCCTTCATCGCGCGCCAGCCGCTCTTGCTCAGCATGCTGTCGCTCGATCTCTTCGCCGTCCTGCTCGGCGGCGCCACCGCGCTGCTGCCGATCTACGCGCGCGACATCCTCGGCACCGGCCCCTGGGGCCTCGGGCTGCTGCGCGCGGCGCCCGCGGTCGGCGCGCTCGTCATGTCGGTGGTGCTCACGCGATCTCCGGTGGACCGCCGCGCCGGCACCGTGCTGTTCGGCGGCGTCATGGTCTTCGGCGTCGCCACCGTGGTCTTCGGGCTCTCCCGCAGCCTGCCGCTGTCGCTGGCCGCGCTGGTCGTGCTCGGCGCCGCCGATCTGCTCAGCGTCGTCATCCGGCACTCGCTGGTGCAGATCCGCACCCCCGACGGCATGCGCGGCCGCGTGAGCGCCGTGCACTCGCTGTCCACCGGTACCTCGAACCAGCTCGGCGAGTTCGAGTCCGGGCTCCTGGCCGCGCTGTTCGGGCCCGTGGCCGCCGTGCTCATCGGCGGCGTCGGCACGATCGTGGTGGCCGCGGTCTGGATGCACCGATTCCCCGCGCTACGCCGCTTCCGGCTGGCCGCCTCGTGAGGCGCCGGGCGCCGGCTTCGCCCAGGGACTCAGCTCCCAGAGCCCGACCACCGTGAAGTAGAGGACGCCGAAGGCGAGCGCGCGGTGCGGCTCGTCGACCCAGAGGCCCTCGCCGGGCAATTCCTGGGCGGCGACGACGGCCCGGGTCACGCCGAGGCGCGGAACGGGCAGCATCGTCGTGACGCCGGCGGAGACGAGGTAGGCGACCGCGCCGAAGCCCCACCCGAAATAGACGTACGTCTTCTCGCTCTCGCTTCGCGCCCGGCCGGCGAGCAGCGGGCCGAGCAGCCGGTTCGCGGTCAAGAGCCAGAACGTGACGAGCGGCCACCAGGTGCCGAACGCCAGCGAGAAGCCGCCCAGGAGCGCCGTGTAGACGAGCGCGAGCCCGGCGACGACGGGCACCTTGACGGCCCGCTCGAAGTCGCTGACGGCGAAGCCCATCAGCAATCCGGAGGAGTGCACGGTCACGAGCTCGACGAGCATCACCAGCACGAGGTAGGCGACCATCCGCTCGCCGAGCGCCGGCGGCGAGACCCACGTGACCACGAACGTGCCGGCGAGGACGAAGTTGGGCACGGCCGCGACGAGCCGCCGCGGCAGGGTGCCCGGGATCGTCGTGTCGGGGCCGTCGAGCATCGCGCGTACCATAGCGCAGGACGGGAGCGCCGAGATCGCCTATCATGTCGCGCACCGTATCCCCGTCGCTCAGGAGGACGCCATGACGATGAACCGGCGCACGTTCCTCGGGACCACGAGCCTGGCCGCGGCCGCCGCCGTCCTCGGCGACGGCGCGCGCCGTCCCGCCCGCGCGGACAAGCCCGTGAATTTCTCGGGCTGGGTCTTCAAGCCCGACACCGTGAAGGACTACGTGGACTACTTCAACAAGAAGCACGGGGGCCAGGTGAAGTACGACGCCGTCCCGTGGGCCACGTACCACCCCACCATGGAGACGCGCGCCATGGCCGGCGAGATCGTGGACGTCATGTACTGCAACTCCGCCAACCGCGAGCGCTGGGTGGACAACGGCCTCATCCGCGCGCTGGACGACCTGCCGGGCATGGACGAGCTGAAGAAGAAGATGGCGCCGGGGAACCTCGAGGCCGCCCGCAGCCGCGACGGCTCGAAGGTCGTGGGCCTGCCGTACTTCACCAGCATCTTCATCCTCATCTACAACGAGCCGATGCTGCAGCAGGCTGGCATCAAGGCCCCCGCCAAGACCTGGGACGAGCTCGTCGAGCACTCCGCCAAGCTCAAGCGCGACAAGGTCAGCGACACGCCGTATCTCCCGAACTGGAACAACAGCGGCTCGGGGACGATGCCGCAGCTCCTCAGCGACTGCCACTCGGAGGGCGCCACTGTCTTCGACGCCAAGAACCGCGTGATCGTCGACCAGGAGCCCGGCGCGGCGCGCGCCATGGAGCGCTGGCAGAAGGTCTACAAGGACGGCCTCGTGAACCCGGAGGTCCTCACCAAGACCTCGTCGACCGACACGCACCGGCTGTTCTGGACGGGCCGCTACGCGTACCACACGAACCACTCGTATTACTTGAGAACGATCGCCGGCGAGCCCGAGAACAGCAAGCTCGCGCCGAAGAAAGCCAAGATGGCGATGTACCCGGGCAACGGCCAGACGCACATGTTCACCGAGTGGTACACGATCAACGCCAAGACGAAGGTGCTGGACGACGCGTGGAAGTTCGCCAAGTTCCTCGGCGGCAATCAGAACGGCGACTGGTACGTGCAGCGGCAATGGTGCCTCATCGCCGGCCTCGACAACGCGTACCCCGAGATGTACGACAACCCGGAGATCGTCGCCTCCTACGACAAGTGGATCGACCTGAAGCTCCTGCGCGAGCAGTACAAGAAGGGCCGGCCCAACAACGCGTTCAAGGAGCCGTGGTTCAGCGAGTGGGACAGCAAGGCCATCGCCATCGTGCACAACATGATCCGTGGCACCGCCACCGTGCCGAAGGGTCTCAAGGAGCTGGCCGCGCTCCAGAAGTCGCTCGTCTAGCGTCGCGTGAAGCTGCGAGAGAGCGCGCTGGCCTGGCTCTTCGTCGGGCCAGCGCTGCTCTGCATCGGCCTCGTCGTCGTCTTCCCCCTCGCCTACTCGCTGTGGCTCTCGTTCACCGACGTGAACCTCCTGCGCGCCACGGGCCCGGCCGTGGAGCTCTGGGGGATGCGGGTGCCGCTCTTCCACTGGATCGGCGCGAAGAACTACCTCCAGACGCTCGCCGACCCGCTCTACTGGGACTCGCTCTGGCGCACGCTCTACTTCGTCGGCGCGTTCGTCGCGGAGGCCACGCTGGTGGGGCTCGGCATGGCCCTCGTGCTGAACGAGCGGTTCGCGGGCCGGCCGCTGATGCGGAGCCTCCTGCTCGTGCCGTGGTCGCTCTCGCGGATCGTGGTGGGCCTCCTGTGGATCGGCATCCTCGACTTCGAGTTCGGCGCGCTCAACGGGATGCTCCTGCGCGCCGGGCTCGTGGACGGCGCCATCTCGTTCTTCAAGGAGGGCTGGAGCGCGCTCAACGTCCTGATCTCCGTCTACATGTGGAACCAGGCGCCCTTCGCCAGCCTGCTTTTCCTGGCCGGCATGCAGTCGATCTCCGAGGATCTCTACGCGGCGGCCGAGGTGGACGGCGCCGGTTACTGGCGGCGGCTCTGGTACGTCACGCTGCCGGCGCTGCGGCCGATCGTGTTCCTGGTCCTCGTGCTCGCCACCGTGAACGGCTTTCTCATGCTCGACCTCATCTACGTCCTCACCATGGGCGGGCCCGGGTACGACACCACCACCGTCTCGTGGCACGGCTTCAAGACGAGCTTCACGTTCTTCAAGTTCGGCCCGGGCACGGCCATCCTCTACACGCTCACCGCGCTGTGCCTGCTCCTCACCGTCGTCTACCACAAGCTCGTGCTGGCCCGCTTCGAGCCGGAGGCCTGAGATGCCGGCGGGGCGCGCGCGCTATCGCGGTGGCAACTACCGGCGGCGCTCAGCGGGCAGCGCGCTGGTGCTCTACGCGACGGTGGCCGCGGTGGCGCTGTGGCTGATCGCGCCGTTCGCGTGGCTCTTCGTGACGAGCGTGTCGTATCAGAAGCACCTCCTGGCGCGGCCGTTCACCCTCGTGCCGCCGGAGGTGACGCTCGACAACTACCGCATGGTGCTCGGGCTCGTGCGCTTCCACGCCGAGGGCCAGGCCGGCAAGATCCTCGCCTCCATGTGGAACAGCCTCGTGGTGGCCGGCGTGGTCACGGTCGTGAACCTCGCCGTCGGCACCACGGCGGGCTACGCCTACGCGCGGTTCCGCTTTCCGCTCAAGATGGTGTCGCTCTTCGCGCTGCTCTTCACGCGGATGCTGCCGACCATCGTGCTCGTGCCCGCCTTCTTCATCGTCTTTCGCGCGCTGGGGCTGCAGAACACGCTGACCGGCCTCGTGATCGCCTACTGCTCGTTCACGCTGCCGTTCACGGTGTGGATCATGAAGGCCTACTTCGAGACCATCCCCGCCGATCTCGACAAGAGCGCGCTGGTGGACGGCTGCAACCGCTGGCAGGCCTACCGACGCGTGGTGCTGCCCGTGTCGGGCCCGGGTCTCGTGGCCGGCGGCGCGTTCACCTTCATGCTGTGCTGGAACGAGTTCGTGGTCGCCCAGATCCTCAACACGCGCCCGGGCACCACGACGCTCCCGCCCGTGATCGCCGGCATGAACGGCCAGATCAACATCGACTACTCGGTGATCGCGGCCTCCGGGTTCCTCGGCGCCCTGCCCGCCGTCCTCCTCGTGCTGATCTTCCAGAAGTACATGGTGCAGGGCCTCACCGCGGGGTCCGTGAAGGGCTGACACCCGCGTTGACTCTGGTGCTGTAGACTCGACGCCAACGCTTCGGCACGCGGAGGAAGGCATGACCGCCGACACCCGCATCATCGTGCTCGCCCTCGTCGTGATCTCTGTCGCCGCCGTTCCCGCCTCGTCGCAGACGCCGCCGCGCGGCCACGGCGCCGAGGCGCGGGACATGGAGCTGGTCGGCCACGACGATCTCCAGGGCCGCTCGGCGTACCAGCCGACGATCCATCAGCAGCGCGGGCGGTGGATCGCCTACGTCGGCCATCACGGCGGACGCGCGCGCAGCCCGCTCACCGCCGTCGAGGAGGACAACGGCACGTCGGTGGTCGACGTCACCGATCCGGCCCGGCCGAAGTATCTGGCCCATATCCCCGGCCCCGCCGGCGGCTCCGAGCAGGGCGGCGCGCAGATGGCGCGCGCGTGCGAGCGCAACGGACGGACGTACCTGCTGCGCACCTATGGCAACGCCATCCCGAGCTCCGGCCACGAGGTGTGGGACGTCACGGATCCGGCGAAGCCGTCGAAGGCGAGCACGGTCGTCACCGGGCTCACCTCGACGCACAAGAGCTGGTGGGAGTGCGACACCGGAATCGCCTACCTGGTCTCGGGCGACCTCGTGAAGAAGGAGCCGCTGCAGCTCGGCCCGTCGGGCTGGCGCACGTGGCGCATGACGAAGATCTACGATCTCAGCGATCCTGCGAAGCCCGTGTTCATCCGCGACTTCGGGCTGGCCGGTCAGGAGCCCGGCTCGACGGGGCCGATCACGGTCGCTCACGGTGTGCACGGGCCGATCGTCCTCGGCAACCGCGTGTACTTCGCCCACGGCACCAGCGGCGAGGGCTTGCTCCAGATCGTCGACCGCCAGAAGCTCCTGAGCGGGCCCAAGGAGCCGACGCCGGCCAACCTCAACGCGCCGGAGATCAGCCGGCTGTGGATGTCGCCGAACTGGGGCGGCCACACCTCGTTCCCGATGCTGGGCGTGCCGATCGCCGACTGGGCGCCCAACGCCAAGGACCGCGTGCGCGACTTCGTCTTCCTCGTCTCGGAGTCCATCGCCAACGAGTGCCGCGAGACACGACACGCGTCCTTCGTGATCGACATCACTGCGGAGACGCGGCCGTTCGGGGTGGCGACGTACCAGGTGCCCGAGTCGAAGGGCCGGTTCTGCAGCCGCGGCGGCCGCTTCGGCCCGCACTCGAGCAGCGAGTCGTTCGCGCCGATCTTCTACAAGAAGCTCGTCTTCGTCGCCTACTTCAACGCCGGCGTGCGGGCGGTGGACGTGCGCGATCCGTACGCGCCCCGCGAGGCCGCCTTCTACATCCCCGCCACCACCGAGCGGACGGCCGAGCGCTGCGTGACCAACGGCACGCGCCGGTGCAAGATCGCGATCCAGACCAACAACGTGGAGGCCGACGAGCGCGGCTTCGTCTACCTGGCCGATCGGGCAAACACCGGCCTGCACATCGTCCGGCTCACCGGCGAGGCGGCCCGCATCGCGGGCGGGAACTGAGCATGCAGGTGCTCGCCTTCGCCCTCGCGTTCCTGGCCGGCGCCCTCGTCGCGATCCAGATCGGCAGCAATACGCGGCTGAAGGAAGCCGCCGGCGAGCCGTTGCCGGCGCTCATCATCAGCTCGTCCATCGGCGTGGTCGCCCTGGCCGTCGCACTGCTCGTGAGCCGCGAGCCCTGGCCGCCCCTGGCCAAGCTGGGCGCGGCGCCGCTCTCGGCCTGGCTCGGCGGGCTCCTCGGCGCCGGCTACGCCGTGGTGACCGTGGTCCTCGCGCGCCACCTCGGCGCCGCCACGCTCGTCGCGCTGGTCGTGACCGGCCAGCTCGTCTGCTCGGTCCTGCTCGATCACTTCGCCGTCATCGGCTTCGAGGCCCGGCCCGCCACCTTCGGGCGGATGGCGGGCGGCGCGCTGCTCCTCGGCGGCGTGTTCCTGATCTGGAAGTTCTAGCAGGAGGACAACCCATGGCGCGCAACGGCTATCGGATCTTCGACGCCGACACCCACGTCATCGAGCCCGTGGAGCCGATCGAGGCGTACCTGGCCGCCGCCGACCGGAAGCGCCTGGACGCGCAGGGCGCGGCCGTCGAGCGCGCGCCGGCCAAGGCCGGCATGTCGCGCTACGTGATCGGCAAGCGCCCCAAGCTCAACCGCAAGCTCGGCACGCGCGACCGCGTCGATCCGCCCGCGTCGGCGGCACGCGGCGGCACGCCCTGGGACGTGCGCTGGCAGGGGCCGCCCTTCCCGAGCGAGCAGGTGAGCGTCGATTCACACGCGCGCGTGCGCGACATGGACGTCGAGGGCATCGACGCCAACATGATCCTGCCCTCGGGCGGCGTGCCGGCCTTCGCGGGGCTCGAGGACGTCGCCCTCGAGACCGCGATGTACCAGGCCTACAACCGCTGGCTCGGCGACTACTGCAAGCCCTACCCCGATCGCCTCACCGGCGTGATGCTCGTCTCCGCGCGCGACGCTTCCGCTGCCGTCGCCGAGATCAAGCGCTGCAGCCGCGAGGCCTGGCCCGTCGGCATCTTTCCGATCTGCCCGCCGGAGATGTCGCTGGACGAGCCGGCGTGGGAGCCGATCTGGGCCGCCGCGCAGGAGCACGATCTCACCGTCGTCATCCACTCGTTCACGATGACGATCCCCTACCCGCCCGGCTGCTGGGACACATGGGACAACGTCTTCCTGCAGCGCGCCGCCGGCCACGTCTGGAACGCCCAGCGCAACCTGGCGGCGCTCATCGGCGCCGGCGTGCTCGACCGCTACCCGGAGCTGCGGCTGACCTCGCTCGAGTGCGGTCACGGCTGGCTTCCCTCGTGGGCCGCGCGGCTCGACGAGCTCGCCGAGATGGCGCGCCACGTGCTGCCGTCGCTCAAGCAGCGGCCGAGCGACTACATCTGCGGCCCGCAGTACTATCAGTCCATCCAGATCTACGAGGGCGAGCAGTCGCTGCTGCACGCCTTCGAGGCGCTCAACGACGAGACGCTGATGTTCGCCACCGACTATCCGCACTCGGAGAGCTGGTTCCCGAAGTCGGCGGAGATCGTGCTGGGCTGGAAGTCGCTACCCGAAGCGTCTCGGCGCAAGCTGCTCTGGGACAACGCGCTGCACTGCTACCGGCGCTACGTCGGGCGCGCGGCCGTCACACCCGCTACGTAGGTCAGCGGTCGCGCCACGTAGCTGAGCCTGCAGCTTCAGGCGCTCCGCGACCTCGTCATCGAGATCGTGAATCGTAACGATCGCCATGGCTTCGATCCTATCCGGTCGCTGTCATAGCCGAGTCATCACGTCCACCAGCGCGGGGCGCCCGTCCTTGACGACGGCGAGCGCGCGGCGCAGCGCGGGGCCGACGGCCTCCGCGGTCTCGATCGGGCCCTCGGCGTGGACGCCGAAGCCTTCCGCGAGACGCGCAAAGTCGGGCGCGGGGTCGTCGATGCGGATGCCGACGACCTTGTTCTCGACGGGCCGGCCGCGCGCCTTCGCCACGACCTCCTGATGGTCCTCGTCGTTGCCGTACGTGCGGTTGTTGAACGTGATCGTGAGCAGCGGCAGCCGGTGGTGGGCCGCGGTGTAGAGCGCGCTCGGCACGTAGAGGAGATCGCCGTCCGACTGGAGGTTGACGCAGATCTTCTTGGAGCCGCGATGCGCGAGCGTGACGCCGAGCGCGGCGGGCAGGCCGTAGCCGAGCCCGGCGCCGCCGCTGCCGCCGTACGCGCGCCCGGGCTGCCAGTCCCACACGCGCCGCGCCCAGCCCTTCGCGGTGCCGTTGGCGAGCACCCAGTCCTCGTCCTTGATCACGTCCCAGATCGCGGCGGCAAACGCGGAGGGCGCCAGCGGCGAGAGCCCACGCTCGAGCTTCGCGGTGGCCTGCCACTCCGCGCGCAGCGCGGCGTGCCGCGCGGCGATGCGCTCGACGCGCTGGCGGCGCTCGGCTGCGCGCGTGTCGCGCTTGAGGCGATCCTCGACGGCGGCGAGCAGCGCGGGGAGGACCACCCCGGCGTCGGCGGCGATGGGCAGGTCCACGGGCACGAGCGACTGGTAGGTGTGCGCCCAGGAACGGATCGCGTAGTCGTCCAGCGAGATCGCGATGACGCGCGCCGCCTCGTTGTAGAGCCGCACCGCGCGCGTGGCGCGATCGGTCTGGCCCAGCGCGCCCAGGAAGTTGGTGACGTCCAGCGCCAGCACGACGTCGGCGTCGGCCACGACCTCCGTGTGGGCGCCCGTCATGTCGAGCGGGTGGGCGCTCGGCACGCTCGGCCGCCCCTCGGACTCGCTGGCCAGATCCACCATCGGCGCGGCCAGCCGCTCGGCGAGACGGCAGAGCACCGGCGTCGCCTCGGGACGGCGGCCGAGCGACTCCACGACGATCATCGGGAAGCGCGCCTCGACGAGCCGGCGCGCGGCCTCGTCGATCGCGCGCGGATCGGCGTGCGGCGGTGGGGCGGGCTGAAAGCGCGCGACGTCCGGCACCGGCACGGGCCGCTCCAGCGCCTCCTCCTGCAGCCCCGCGTCGAGGCACAGGTACACGGGGCCGAGCGGCTCCGTGCGCGCCACGCGCCACGCGCGCAGGAAAGCCTCGGGGATGGCGGCCACGCTCGCAGGCTGGTCGTCGAGCTTCACGTAGTCGCGCACCTGCGTGCCCTGCACGAGCGCGGTGTGGATCCAGTCGATCCACGGCCGCCGGCGCGCGGTGTCCATGGGCCCGGTGGCGCCGAGCACGAGGATCGGCGCGCGGTCGCAGAACGCGTTGAAGATCGCCATGCTCGCGTGCTGCAGCCCGACGATGTCGTGCACGGCGGCGGCCATCGGCGCGCCCTTGGCCTTGGCGTAGCCATGGGCAAGGGCGACCGCGATCTCCTCGTGCAGCGTGAGGATCAGCTCGGGATCGCCCTTGCCGTAGTTGACGAGCGAGTCGTGCAGGCCCCGGTAGGTCGCGCCCGGATTGATGGCGACGTGCGAGATGCCCACGGCGCGTAGGAGATCGACGACGAGGTCGGAGCCGTAGGTGGTCATCGCAGGCCCTCGAGGAAGGTACGCCACGCGCCCCAGTACTCCGACCACGAGGCCTGCATGTCGTAGTGGCGGGCGCCCCGGATCGTGAAGAACGTCTTCGGCTCCGGCGCGGCGGCGAAGAGCGCCCGCCCCTGCGCGAAGGGGATCGTCTCGTCGGCGTCGCTGTGGAGCACCAGCAGCGGCGCGCGCATCTTCGGGATCTTGCCCAGCGAGTCCCAGCGCGTGCTGAAGAGATAGCCCGCGCCGGGCAGCACGGAGTTGCCCATCGCCCGCACGGAGGCGAACGGCGATTCCAGCACCACGCCGCGCGGGGGATGGGCGAGCGCCAGGTCCACGGTGACGGCGGCGCCGAGCGAGCGGCCGTAGTAGACGATGTGCTCGGGGGCCACCCCCTCGCGGAGCAGCGCGGCGCGCGCGCCCTGCGCGTCGGCGACGAGCCCGGCCTCCGACGGCGTGCCCTCGCTGCGCCCGTAGCCGCGGTAGTCGTATATGAAGACGCCGACGCCGAGCTGATCGGCGAGCATCCGCGTGATGGTGATGCGCCCGGCCATGTTGCCGCCGTTGCCGTGCGAGTAGAGCAGGGTGATCGGGGTGCGGCCGGGGACCAGCCAGCCGTAGAGCTTTACGCCGTCCGCCGCCGTGAAGGCGACCTCGCGGAAGCGCAAGCCGGCGCCGGCGGGATCGGCGTCGAGCGCGCGCGACGGGAAGTAGATGAAGGAGCTCTCCACCGATTCCCGACACCCCGCGACCACGAGGGTCAGGGCCACCAGGCCAAGCCACCGCGCCATGGCCCGCGATTGTATACTGCCCTCACTCGACCTCAGCGCGGCGAGAAGGAGCCAGGCATGCTCTCACGCGAAGACAACGAGCTCTTGACCCGGGTCGGCCGCGGCACCCCCATGGGCACCACGATGCGGCGCTACTGGATCCCCGCGCTCCTGGCCTGGGAGCTGCCGTCGCCCGATTGCCCGCCCGTACGGGTCAAGCTGCTCGGCGAGGAGCTCGTCGCCTTCCGCGACACGCAAAATCGCATCGGGCTCTTCGACGAGTACTGCCCGCATCGGCGCGCGTCGCTCTTCTTCGGCCGCAACGAGGAGTGCGGGCTGCGCTGCGTCTACCACGGCTGGAAGTTCGATGTCGAAGGCCGCTGCGTGGACATGATGAACGAGCCCGAGAGCCTGCAGTTCAAGAACAAGGTGTTCGCGCCGGCCTATCCCACCGTCGAGGTGGGCGGCGTCATCTGGGCGTACCTCGGCCCGCCCGAGCTCCGGCCGCCGCTGCCGAACTTCGCCTGGACGCAGGCGCCGGAAACGCACCGCCACGTCTCGAAGGTCGTCCAGGAAAGCAACTGGCTGCAGGGGGTGGAGGGCGGCGTCGACACCTCGCACGCGCCGATCATGCACCGCGTCTTCAACCCCGACTCCAAGCGTCCCGGCTTCAAGCCCACGCACGCCTTCGTGCGCAGCAAGGCGCCCACGCTCGTCGTCGACGTCACCGACTACGGCTACCAGTACGCGAGCCTGCGGCCGCTCGAGGAGACGAGCCTGCACGTCCGCACCTACCACTTCATCCTGCCCTTCCACCAGATCCGTCCGTCGCAGTCGTGGGGCGGGTCCGCCACGGTGTGCGGGCACATGTGGGTGCCGATGGACGACGAGACCACGATGGTCTTCAACTGGGACTGCAGCGAGCGTGAGCCGCTGACGGACGAGGACCGCCTGGAGCGGCGGCTCGGCAACGGGCCGCTCGACGTGGACCAGGTCACGTTCGTGTCCCATCGGAACAAGCGGAACAACTACCTGCTCGATCGCCAGGTCCAGAAGACCGAAACGTTCACCGGGATCGACGGCGTCAACGTGCAGGACCGCGCCATCCAGGAGGGCATGGGGCGCATCGTCGACCGCAGCAAGGAGCACCTCGGGCCCGCCGACAAGGCCGTGATCCAGGCGCGCCGGCTCCTGCTGCAGGCCGTGAAGACGGTGGGCGAGGGCGGCACGCCGCGCGGCGTGGCCGGCACGTATTACGCGCTGCGCGCCGCCGAGGGCGTGGTGCCGAAGGACGCCGACTGGCGCGCGGCCCTCACGCCGGAGATGGCCGGTACGCACATCGAGCAGACCGTCTAGCTGTCTTCAAGTTGATACAGCGGTGAGTGAGTCGCTCCGTGTTAACGTCGGGGCGATGGGGACGTTCTTCTCAGAAGTTCTTCTCGCATCGCCGGCCCGGCCCGAGCGTCGCGAGCCCGTCAAATTGCTCGTCGACAGCGGCTCGATGTACACATGGATTTCGGCGACGCTGCTGCGCGATCTCGGTCTTCAGCCGACCGAGCGCCGGCGCATCCTCACGATCGAAGGACGCGCGACCGAACGCGGCGCGGCCGAGATCCTGATCACGCTCGACGGCCGCACGCTCCACACGCTTTGCGTATTCGGCGAGCCCAACGACCTCGAGGTACTGGGCGCCTACACGCTCGAAGGCTTCGGCCTGGGCATCGATCCGGTTCAGCGGCGGCTGATTCCCGCCATCCTCTACGGCGCGTAGCTCAGCCCTTCACCTGTACACCCGCCAGACGCTCCAGCACCTTGATGACTGACAGCCCGTCTTCCTTGTTGAGCCCGGCCGCGCGCGCCATCTGGTAGATCTGCTGCGTGACGTTGGCGAGCAGCAGCGGCACGCCGAGCTGCTTGGCGAAGCCCGTCTCCAGCTCCTGGTCCTTGTAGGTGATGTCCACGGTGCCGCCGGGTGAGAAGTCGCGCGCCAGGATCTTCGGCACGCCCGCCTCGAACGCGTAGCTCGTGCCGGTGCTGACGCGCACCACGTCGTAGATCGTCTTCGGATCCAGGCCGGCCTTCACGCCCAGCACGAGCGCCTCGGCCACCGCCACGCGGTTGACCTGGATCAGCATGTTGTTGACGAGCTTCATCGCCAACCCCTGCCCCAGTCCGCCGACGTGGAAGATCTTCGTGCCCATCGCGCCGAAGAGGTCGCGGCACTTGTCGAACGTGGCCGCCTCCCCGCCGCCGATGATCGACAGCTCGCCCGACTGCGCCCGCTCGGTGCCGCCGCTCACCGGCGCGTCGAGCGTGGCCACGCCCTTGGCCGCGAGCTCACCGGCCAGGCGCCGCAGCACGAACGGGTCGATCGTGCTCATGCAGATCACGATGTGGCCGCGCGGCGCGCTCTTGATCAACCCCCGCTCGCCCGCGACGACCGATTCCACCTGCGCGGTGGTCTCCACGATGACGATCGTGCGCTCGGTCTGGGCGGCGACGTCTTCCGCCGAACCGGCGACCTTCGCGCCGGCATCGCCGAGCCGTTTGGCCTTCGCCGGGTCGATGTCGTTGACGACGAGGGCGAAGCCCTTCTTGACGAGGTTGAGCGCCATCGGGCCGCCCATGTTGCCGAGACCGATGAATCCGACGGATCCAGCCATGTCAGTCCTCCAAAGCGATCGGCCCGGCTAGGCCGGACCGTCGGGCGGAACGGGCGTCAACTCGGCGTCCCCATCGAGGTGAAGGATGCAGTTCAGGAGCGTGACGCGCCACGGCGCCGGACACTCGACCATCGTCAGCGACGTGTTGTCCCAGCGGTCGGGCACCGTCATGTCCGCTCCGAGTACCAGATGTCTCGCGGCGAGCGAGCGGCACACCAGCCCATGCGTGATCACGGCGAGGTTGCCGTTCGTGCCCGAGGCCAGCGCCTGGATGTTCTCCCAAGCGCCGTCCACCCGGGCGTGGAACGCCGGCCAGGTTTCGCCGTTCGGCGGCGCGTAGTCGGGCGCGAACATGTCGAAGCCGAGGTCGGAATACGGCGTGCCCCGGATGTCGCCGAAGTTGCGCTCGTGGAGGAGCGGATCGAACGTCACCGGCGCGCCCGTCGCGCGCTGGACGACGCGCGCGGTCATCGCCGCGCGCGGGAGATCGCTCGAGAGGATGTGGGCGACGCCCTCGCCGGCCAGCCGACGGCCGAGGCGCTCGGCCTGGGCGAGACCGCGCGGCGAGAGCGGGATCTCGGGGACCTGGACGATGCGCGCGGCGTTACCGGCCGTCTCGCCGTGCCGGACGAGGAAGATCATGGGCTAGAAGAAAAACGTCAGGTTCTTGGCGAGGAGCACGCTCTGGTCGAGCACGATCTTGCGCCGCGCGATCTTGAACGACCCGTTCTCCCGGCGCAAGAGGTCTTCCCGCTTGCCGACGAGGAAGTCCGTCTCGGTCTCCACGCGATTGCGATACACGAGGAACCGGCTCTTGACCTCGATCTCGGTCGGCGTCGACCGGAGTACCTGCACGTTGGAGATCATGTGGCAGATCCGCGAGGGCGGCTCCTCGGCCCAGTGGACGCCGGTGAGGATCTGCTGCACGCGCCGGCCGAGGGTGTCCTTGCCCTCGTCGAACCAGTTGACGTCGCTGCCCTCGCGCGTGAACTCGCGCTCGATCTCGTCGTGCGGGACGTTGCGGCGCAGCGGCATAAAGTACCGCGCATCGTCGGTGAAGAGCGCGAGCCAGTCTTCATAGCGGCGCTCGTCGAGAAGCTCGGCCTCCCGGTAGAGAAACTCCTGGACCTCGTGCTGGACGAGCAGCCGGTCGAGGTCGGTCACGTCAGGTCCTTCCAGGAGCCGGCCTCCATGAACTGGCGCCAGCGCCGGTAGAAGCCGCGCTGGTTGTGCTCGCTGGCGGTGGCGGCCGTCACGTCGGTGATCGCGCCGGGCAGTTTCAGGCCGTGGTCCTCGAACGCGCGCGTCGAGCGGCCGAGCCCCATCTCGTAGTTGTAGGGGTACTGGCGCGCGATGGTGCCGCGGCTGGCCTTGTGCGCGTAGTTCCAGTTCTCCATGTCGTCCTGCTCGGTCAGCCCCGACGGCCCCGAGTAGCGGATGTAGTAGTGGCGCAGGAAGTCCTTCACCTCCGCGGGCGCGTCGGCGTCCACGAAGTACCAGCGCCAGACCTCCGTCTGGTGCGGGCCGCGCGGGTGCCACACGGCCAGCGTGCGCGGCTGCCGCGCGAGCGGCGACGTGTTGGGGAACATCGTCCCCGGCCCGCCGAAGAGCCGCCAGTACTCGCCGCGCCGGCGCTTGCGTTCTTCTTCGCAGCGGCGGAAGTAGTCCGCGGCGACGGGCGCGTCCTGGTAGGCGGGCATGAGCGGCGAGTCGTGCGCTCGCAGGAACGCGATCATCGAGTGGCCCAGCTCGGGGAACGACACGTCGAGCCAGCGCGCCTGGTTGCGCTCGCCCATGTCGCGGCGGCCCTTGCCGCTCGGCCCGATGCCCACCATGTCCACCGAGCGGTGGCTCACCCCGTGATAGCGGTCGCCCGAGAAGTTCTCGGCGGGGAACTTCCAGTTGCACGGGATCAGCCACTTGTGAACGCCACCGATCGCCTCCGTGCCGCCCTCGCGCCCGTCCCACGCATCCAGTAAAAGGTCGAGGTAGAGCTTGTAACCGCCGACGTACTCGAGGAACGACGGCGCGTCAGCCGCCCACGTCGCCCAGATCGAGCCCTTGTAATTGGTCATCTGCGCGACGTGAATCAGACCCCACTTCGATTTGTCGAGCCCCTCGCCGTATGCGTCCTTGGCGAACGGAACGCCAACCAGCGTGCCGTCCGTGGCGTAGGACCAGCCGTGGTACGAGCACATGAACTCGGCGGTGTTGCCCTCGTCGTAGCGGCAGACCTTCATCCCGCGGTGCCGGCACGAGTTCAGGAACACGTGGAGCTTCGCGTCCCGGTCGCGGCAGAGGATCACCGACTCCTCGCCCATGGACGAGACGACGAAGTCGCCGGGCTTGGGGACCTGGCTCTCGTGGCCGACGAAGAGCCACGCCCGCGAGAAGACCTGCTCCTGCTCCTGCCGGTAGATCTCCTCGTTGACGAAGATCTCGCGGCTGATGATCCCCTTATCGACGTCGACGAGGTCGCGGATCATGGATCTAGCCTCCGGCGGCGATGCCGCGCGCAGACCATACGCCGACCGGCGGTCGCGAGCAAACGGGCGCCCGCGCTCAGGCGGTGGCCCCTCGATCCCGCAGCTTCATCAACCACGCGTACGAGTTCAGTTGCATGAGCGCCACGGCGCTGAAGTAGAGGACGCCGGCCGCCATCACGCGCTGGGGCTCGTTGACCCACGTCCCCTCACCCGGGAGATGCTCCGCCTGGACGACAGCCTTCGTGATGCCGAGCTCGGGGACAGGGACGATGGTCGTCAAGACGCCCGCCAGCACGAAGGCCACGAATCCCGACACCCAGGCCATCGTGACCAGCTCGTGCTCGCGTCCCGGCGACCCCTGGCCGAGCAGCGTCGGGAGCAGTCGATTGACGGTCAGTAGCCAGAAGGCCATCAGAGGCCACCACGTCCCGAACGCGATCGCGAGGCCGCCGGCGAACAGGGTGGCGAACAAGCAGAACCCGCCGATCCTCGTCACCTTCTTCGTGACGTCGGCCTCGGTCGTCATGATCGTCGCGATCAATCCGGACGTGTGCACGTTGATGAACTCCAGCACCATCAACAACATGAGGCTGGAAATCATCCCGGGCCCGAATCTCGACGGCTCGATCCAGGTGAGGAGGAACGTCCCGGCCAGGACGATGTTGGGAAAGGCGGAGACGACCGCCTTTACCACGACACCTCATCGGCGCCCGGCACGATGACGCGGTTGTAGCGCTCGCGCGACTCGCCGAGCGGCACCGTGCAGTCGAAGCCCATCTTCGACGAGTGCCGGTGCACGGGCGCGGATGGATCGAGCGGCGCCCCGATCATGGCCGGGAAGATCATCACGTCGTCGCTCGGCTGGCAGCGCGTGTAGATGGCCCACAGCACCTGGTCGATGTTCCGCACGTCCACGTCGGGATCGACGACGATGCAGTACTTCGCCTGCGGCGCGCCCGCCGTGGGGCCGAGCACGCTCAGGATGACGTTGCGCGCCTCGTACGCGAGCCGCTTCTTGATGGCCACCACGGCGATGTAATAGGGGCCGATGGCGTGCACGTCCACGACCTCCGGGCAGGCCAGCTGCGCCATCCGCTTGATCGACTCGCAGATCGCCGGCCACGCCTGCACGTGATTGTCCGTCGTCGGCATCCCCGTGAGCGCCGTCTGGTACATCACGTCGCGGCGCATGGTGATGGCGGTCACCTCGAAGACGTGGCGGTTGCCGAGCAGGCCGTACGTGCCCGCCACCTCGCCGAACGGGCCTTCGGGCTCGCGCGCCTTGGGCACGAACTCGCCCTCGATGACGATCTCGGCATCGGCGGGCACGTCGGCGTCCACGGTCTTGCAGGGCACCAGCTCGATGGGGCGGCCGGCCAGCGCGCCCGCCACGCCGAGCTTCTCCTGCGCGTGCGGGATCTTCGCCTGCGAGCCGAGATCGACGAACGGCCCGACGCCGAGCGCGACGGCCGCGCCCCAGCGCTCGCCCTTGTCCTCGGCCTTGAGGTACGCGCGGCCCACGCGGCGCTCGGCCGGCATGTTCACGCCGAACACGCGCGGCCCCTTGAGCTGCATGCGCTGCAGCCCCACGGCCAGCGTGCCCGTCTGGGGATCGCGCCCGAACATGACACCGGCCGTGAGATAGCGGCCCGCGTCGAGCTCGGAGTGCACGACGATCGGCAGCTGCGTGCAGTCGGCCTTGTCGCCCGTCAGCACGACCTCCTGGCACGGGCCGCTTGTCACGCGCTTCGCCGCGATCGGCTTGCGCACGGCTTCGCCGTATCGGTCGACGAGTTCGTTGATGGGGCAGCCGAGCGCAATCGGCAGCCGCGCCATCGTCCCGTAGAGCCCGGCCGCCAGCTTCCAGCCGGGGTGACCGGTCACGTTGGTGAACACGAACGCCGGCCCGTTGGTGTCGGAGGACTTGCGGACGTACGCCGCGACCTCGAACTCCGGGCTGACGGGCTTGTCGACGCGGACGAGCTGGCCGGCGCGGTCGAGCGCGTCGAGATAGGCGCGGAAGTCGGACATCAACCCTCCTCGGGCGCGGTGACGATAGCGCCGACCGCTGCCGCGCGCAAATCCACCGCCCGGTTCAGGCGCCGGCCCCCGCGCCCCGCTCGTCCTCGACGATCTTCCCCACCCAGCGGTGCGTGCTCAGCTGCAGGGCCGCAACAGCCGTGAAATAGAGGAAGCCGAAGGCGAGCGCCCGGTGTGGCTCGTCGATCCAGAGCCCGGAGCCGGAACCACCCGCCGCGCCCCGCGTGGTCCCGAAGCGAGGAAGCGGTAGCAGGGTGGTCGCGCAGACGAAGAACAGGTAGAACGCGCATCCCGCGACCCATGAGACCGTGACGATGTACCGCTCCTGCCCTGTCGGGGCCTGGCGGAGCAGCGTCGGGAGCAGACGGTTCAGCGTCAACAGCCAGAAGGCCGTCAGCGGCCACCACGTCTTGAAGGCCAGGGCCATGCCGACGACGAACAGCGTGTAGAGGGCGCCGAGCCCGAGGATCAACTTCACTTTCTTCGTCGTGTCGGCGGCGCCCGTGAGCACGATCCCCATGAGCCCCGCCGAGTGGACGTTGATGAACTCGAGGAGCATCAGCAGCGTCAGGGACGAGACCATCCCCGGGCCCAGCGTCGATGGCGCGATCCACGTGATCAGGAACGCCAGGGCGAGGACGACGTCGGGAAAGGCGGCAACGACCGCCTTCACACCAGCAGGGCCAGCGGCTCCTCGATCAGGTCGGCGAGGGCGCCCAGGAATTGCGCGCCGCGCGCGCCGTCGAGGGCACGGTGGTCGCACGAGAGCGTCAGCACCATCGTCGGCTGGACGGCGGGCTGGCCGTTGACGGGTACGACGCGATCCGCGATGCGGCCGACGGCAAGAATCGCGGCCTGCGGCGGATTGACGATGGCGCTGAACGCGTCCACGCCGAACATGCCGAGGTTGCTGATCGTGAACGTCCCGCCCTGGATGTCGGCGGGCCTCAGCTTCCCGGCCTGGGCGCGCGCGGTGAGATCCTGCCGGCGCTCGGCGAGCTGGGCGAGCGCGAGCGTGTCGGCGCGGTGGATCACGGGCACGACGAGCCCGGCGTCGAGGGCCACGGCGAGGCCGACGTTGATCTCGGGATGCTGGACGAGCCCGCCGTCCTTCCACGAGACGTTCACGCGCGGGTGCTGGGCGATGGCGGCGGCGACCAGGCGAACGAGCAAATCCGTGTAGGTGACGTGGGCGCCCGTCTGGCTGCGGGCCTTCTCGAGCCACGACTTCAGGCGGCTGACGTTGACCTCGCGGACCAGGAAGAAGTGCGGCACCGTCGTCCACGACGACGTCATGCGCTCGGCCATGATGCGCCAGACGTTGCTCACGCCCTGGGCACCGGCCATCTCGCCGACGGCGATCGCCGTCGGCGCCAGCGCCGGGACGTCCGCGGCGAGCACCGCGCCGCCCGGGCCGGAGCCGCTCAGCCGTCCAAGATCCACCCCGCGCTCGGCGGCGAGCCGGCGCGCTTTCGGCGATGCCGCGGTGAGCCGCGCGGCCGCCGCGGCCGCGGCGGCGGGCGCCGAAGCCGCGGCGGCGCCGTTGCCGGCCTTCCGGCTCTCGACGAACGCCATGACGTCGGCTTTCTCGATCTTCCCGCTCGGCGTCGTGATGCGCGCGAGATCGACGCCGTGCTGCTCGGCGAGCTTGCGCGCGAGCGGCGACGCCTTCACCCCACCGCCGCCGGAAGCCGCGGCCGCAGGCGGCGCAGCCACGGGCGCCGCCGACCCGCCAGTCTCCCCGGCCGCGTAGATCAGCGCGATCGTCTGGCCGACCGGCACCACGTCGCCGACGCGCGCGGTGACGTCGCGCAGCACGCCGGAGGCCGGCGCCTCGACTTCGACTGTCACCTTGTCGGTCTCGATCTCCACGATGGGCTCGCCCTTGGCGACGGCGTCGCCCGGCGCCTTCAGCCACTTCAAGACCTTGCCGGTCTCCTGCGCCAGCTCGAGCGCGGGCATGATGACGTTGGTCGCCATCGCGCTACCCCGGCAGTCCCGTGAAGACCTCGCGCGCCACCTTCAAAGCCCGCTCGATCCCCGCGGCATCCACGTCGAGGTGGGTGACGGCGCGGATGGTGTGCGGCCCCAGCGCGCCCATGCGTACGCCGTGGGCGAGCAGGTGCTCGACGGCTTCCGCGGCGTTCGCGACGGTCTCGAAGAAGACGATGTTGGTCTCGACGGTCGCCGGATCCACGCGAACCCCGGGCAACGACGCCAGCCCCTCGGCCAGCCGCCGCGCATTCAGATGATCGTCGGCCAGGCGCTTCACGTGATGGCGGAGCGCGTACACGCCGCCGGCGGCGATGATGCCGGCCTGCCGCATGGCGCCGCCCATCTGCTGCTTGTAGCGCCACGCCTCGTCGATGAAGGCGCGCGAGCCGGCCATGGCCGCGCCGACGGGCGCGCCGAGTCCCTTGGTGAAGTCGATCCACACGGAGTCGAACGGCGCCGCCCAGTCGCGCGCGGCCACGCCGCTGGCGACCACGGCGTTCATGAGCCGCGCGCCGTCCATGTGCGTGGAGAGCCCGTGACGGCGCGCGACCGCGGTGACTTCCTTGACGCGCGCCAGGGGCCAGATCGAGCCGCCGCCGAGATTGCTCGTCTGCTCCACCCACAAGAGGCGGCTCCGCGGGAAGTGGCGGAATGCCGGGCGCACCGCGGCCTCGACGGCCGCCGCGTCGTACTGGCCGCGCGGCCCGTCGATCCCGCGCATGTTGACGCCGGCGAGCGCGCCGGGTCCGCCGGTCTCGAAGTGGATCGGGTGCGCCGTCGCGTGGGCAATGACCTCCTCGCCGGGCCGGGCGTGCACGCGGAGGGCGATCTCGTTGCACATGGTGCCCGAGGGCAGGAACACGGCGGCTTCCTTGCCGAGGAGCTCGGCCACCATCTCGCAGAGGAGATTGACGGTGGGGTCTTCCATCTTCTGCTCGTCCCCCACTTCCGCCTCGCTCATGAACCTGCGCATATCGGGAGTAGGCCGGGTGAGCGTGTCGCTATAAAGGTCGACGTCGATCCGTGGACCGCGGGTCATGGCCAGAGAGTATAGCCGTGACGCCAGGGGGTCAGGTGCCCTAGTATGTGGCGCATGCTTCCACGTAAGGCTCTGATTGCTCTGCTCAGTGTCGTGCTCTGGGGTTGCGCCTCCTCGACTCCGACTCCGCCGCGGCCGGCCGCGCGCCCGTTCGACAACGTGAAGCGGATCGCCGTCGTCGTCAGCGGCGACAGCCGCTTCGCCGTGCTCGAGCACCGCGCCCAGCCCGGGAAGACGTTCGACGAGGTGCTCGGCTGGGCGCCGTTCGGCTCGCTGCTCAAGCCCTTCGCGATGCTCGTGCACGAGGGCATCAACTGGCTCGTCGAGTCCGATCGCTCCAAGACGACGGGCCGGCACGTCGAAGGCCTCTCGCCGCAGGCCGCCGTCAGCATCGCGTTCGCGGAGACCCTCGCCGCGAGCCAGCAGTTCCAGGAGGTCCAGATGCCCGAGCGCGAGCCGGTGGGCGAGGAGCGGCGGCGTCTCGACGCCATCGTCCGCCTGTCGGTTCCCACGTGGGGCCTCGTGCGCGTGCGCGAGGGCGATCCCGATCTCCTCTCCGGCTTCGCCGACGTGCGCGCCGAGCTCGTCGTGCGCGGCACCGGCGCCGCGGTGTGGGAGCGGCGGGAGGACGTCACCGATCCCGAGCGGCTGCCCCTGACGGCGTTCAAGAAGGACCCGGAGTTCACGCGGCACCACATGCTCGACGTGCTCACGCGCGCCGGCCAGCGCCTGGCCAACGAGCTCGTGTACGCGCGGAGCGCGGGCCGATGAGCGCGCGGCGGCTCGCGCTGCTCGTGACCCTCGCGGCGATGCTCGGCGGCTGCGCGGGCGCCTCGGGCCTCGCCGTGCGCTACCCCGAAGCCGGCGCCAATCGCGCGCTGCTCGCCTCGGTGACGAGCCGCCGCGTCGAGATCCGGCCCGTCGCCGACGCGCGCCTCGACACCACCCGAATCGGGACGCGGCCGAAGGACGGCACGAACATCGTCACGGAGCGTCCGGTGGCCGACATCGTGGGTGAGGCGCTCGCCGTGGAGGTCGCGAAGAACGGTCACACGGTGGCCGTCGCGCCCAGCGAGGTCGTCCTGGCCACCGACGTCGAGGAGTTCTGGCTCGACACGGTTCGCGGCTACGGGAGCACGCAGTACGTCGGCAAGGTCGCGTTCAGCGTGACGGTGCTGGACGGGCGCACCGGCGACCGGCTCGCCACCCGTCGCTACGTGGGCATCAAGCGGCGGCAGGTCGACACCGCCTCCGACGACGTCGCCCGCGAGGTGATGGACGCCGCGCTCGCGCGCAGCATGCGCGACCTGGCCACGGACCCGGCGTTCGTCAACGCCTTCGCCGGCGTGACGACGGCCGCGGCCCCGCGCTAGCTCTTCCGGCAGAGCACCTTCGCGGCCTCGGCCACCGACTGCTCGGAGGGCACGGTCAGGTCCTCGAGCACCGGCGAGAACGGCACGGGCACGTCCATGGCGCCGATGCGCTTGACCGGCGCGTCGAGGTGGTAGAAGGCGCCGTCGGCGATGACCGACGCGATCTCCGCCGTGACGCCGTAACGCTCGTACCCCTCGTCCACGACGATGGCGCGCGACGTCTTCTTCGCCGAGTCGATCAGCGTCTGCTTGTCGAGCGGCCACGTGGTGCGCGGGTCGATGACCTCGGCGCTGATGCCCGCCTCGTCGAGCAGCTTGGCCGCGCCGAGGGCCACCGTCACCATGCTGCTGGTGGCCACGATGGTCACGTCGCGACCCTGGCGCTTGATCTCCGCGACGCCGAACGGAATCGTGTAGTCGTCCGCCGGCACCGGGCCCTTCACGCGGTACATCATCTTGTCCTCGAAGATCACCACGGGGCTGTCGTCGCGGATCGCCGTCTTCATGAGGCCCTTGGCCTCGTAGGGGCCGGACGGCAGCGCGACCTTGAGCCCGGGGACGTGGCTGACCCACGCGTGGAGCGACTGCGAGTGCTGCGCCGCGGAGCGGCGGGTCGCGCCGAGCGTGGTGCGGAAGACGATCGGCACCTTGATCTTGCCGCCCGACATGTAGTGGACCTTGGCGGCCTGGTTGACCATCTGGTCCATGGTGAGCGTGATGAAGTCGCCGAACATGATGTCCACGATGGGCCGCATGCCCGTCATGGCCGCCCCCACGCCGATGCCCGCGTAGCCCGGCTCGGAGATCGGCGTGTCGATGACGCGGTCCGTGCCGAACTCCTGCACCAGCCCCACCAGCGTCTTGAAGGGATGGCCGGCCTCCGCGACGTCCTCGCCGATGAGGAACACGCGCGGATCGCGCCGCATCTCCTCCGCGATCGCTTCCTTGACCGCCTCGCCGTACGTCAGCTCGCGCACCGCCGCTTCCGTCGTCGCCATCCTCTCCTCCAGGGCCCCGAGGCTGCGTCAGACAGGGTTGAGAGTCAAGACCGGGTCATGCGCGAGCCTATAATGACGGCTGTATCCGATTGTCGGCATTGACGGTTACCCGGAGGTACGGCGGAATGGCGGACGGCGAGGACAGCATGGCGGTCATGGTCAGGCGGCGGCGTTTCACGCTCGACGAGTATCACCGCATGGGCGAGACCGGCATTCTCGGGCCCGAGGACCGCGTCGAGCTCATCGAAGGTGAGATCATCGAGATGTCGCCGATCGGGAGTCGCCACGCCGGCACCGTGGCGAGGATCCAGCATCTGTTTTCGACGCGCCTTGGCGACCGTGCCGTCGTCTGGGTCCAGAATCCCCTGCTGCTCGTTCAGCACCAATCGGAGCCGGAGCCCGACATCATACTGCTCGAAGGTCGCGCCGATTTCTACGTGTCGGGCCTGCCCGAGCCCCCCGACGTGCGATTGCTGATCGAAGTGGCGGAGAGCTCGCTGCCGTACGACCGGCGGACGAAGCTGCCGCTCTACGCGCGCGCCGGTGTGGCCGAGGCCTGGCTGGTCGATCTCGACGCCGGTCGCCTCGAGATCCATCGCGCGGCGACGGGCGGCGCATACCGCGACGTCCGCATCCCGCGCGCCGGCGAGACGTTCTCGCCGGGCGCCTTCGCCGACCTCGTTCTGACGCTCCGCGACCTGCTCGGCTGAGGCCTCAGGTCAGGCGCGTGCCGAGCGTGCGGCCGGTCTCGGCCGCGAAGCTCGCCAGCGCCGCCGCGTTCATGTCGGGCTTCGGTCGCAGGATCAGCCGGTCCACGCCCGCCGCCGCGTACGCGTCGATCGCCGCCTTGTCGGGCACGTCGAAGCCCGGCGGCGTGATGCTGATCTCCAGCCGGCCGAGCGCCTTGGGCCGCGGGTTGGCGTTCTCCGCCTCGCGCAGCGCGCTCACGGACTTCTGCGTCTCCGCGAGATCGAGGCCGAAGCCGTACCAGCCATGGCCCTGGGTCACGGCGCGTCGGTACGCGGGCGGCGTGCGCCCGCCCACCACGATCGGAATCGGATTCTGCACCGGCCGCGGCATGGCCTGCACTCCCTCGAAGGCCACGTACGGTCCTTTATACGAGGGCTTGGGCTGCGTCCACACCGCGCGCATGGCCGCGAGGTAGTCGTCGGCGACGCGGCCGCGCTCGGCGAACGGCGCGCCGACGGAGCGCATCTCCGGCTCGCACCAGCCCACCCCGATGCCGAAGATCACGCGCCCGTTCGACAACACGTCCAGCGACGCGAGCTGCTTGGCGATCACGAGGGCCTGCCGCTGGGGCAGGATCACCACGCCGGTGGCGAGCTTCATGCGCGAGGTGTGCGCGGCGAAGAACGTGAGCGAGATGAGCGGGTCGAGCAGCCGCATGTCGGGCGCCATCGGGCGGCCGGCCACGGGCGGATCGGGCAGCACCACGTGGTCGGCGACCCAGAGCGACTCGAAGCCCGCGTCCTCGGCGGCGCGGCCGAGGCGCGCGGCCGCGTCGGGATGCGCGCACGTGTGCAGGTTGACGGAGTGCAGGCCGAACTTCATGGCGTCTCACTCGAGCGCGACATAGACGTCTCCCCCCTCGCGCCGCAGCCGGTACATCTTCACGCCTTCTTGGGCCTCGCCGACCGGCGCGCCGGTTTTGAGGTCGAACTGCCACGTGTGCTCGAGACAGGTCAAGAGGCATCCGTCGTGCACGCCCTGCTCGAGCGGCACCGCCTCGTGCGGGCACATGGCCTGGCACGCGACGAGATCGGCGCCGGTGTGCACGACGAGCACGCTGGTACCGTTCACGGCGAACTCCTTCATGCCGTTCGCCGGCACCTCGTCGGCGCGGCACACGCGCTTCCACTGCGGGCCGGACGCGGGCGCCGCCGCGGCGGGTTTGGCCTCGACGTCGATATTGTTCGCGCCCTTCACGCCGGGCTCGTAGCGCAGTCGCGCCACGGGCTTGCCGCCGAGGATGTGGGAGGTGAGGATCTCCTGCAGATCGGACTCCTGCACGCCCGCGTACCAGACGTTCTCCGGATAGACGACGAGCATCGGCCCGTGGCCGCACTGCGAGAAGCACCCGGCCTTGTTGATGCGGATGTCCGCGCGCCCCGCCCGCCTCGCGCCTTCTCGCAGGATCTTCACGAACTTCTCGGTGTCGCCCTGTGTCGGGCAGGTCTCACCGCTGGTGCACACGAAGACGTGAGGATCGTACTGGCCCATCACCGCTCCTTTGGGTTACCGCATGCTCAGCTGAACTTGTCGTACCGGATGTCGGCGGGCGGCAGCCGCGCCTCGCGCAACAGCAATCTCAAGCTTGCATCCACCATCGGCGGCGGTCCTGCCACGTAGGCGCGGAGGTCAGCATACCGCCCCTTCATGGCTTCGCCTGCCACGGCATGCACGAAGCCCCGCGCGAAGCCGAACCCCGGATAGGCGGCGGCCAGCGTGCCGGGTACGTCCTCGTCGGACAGCGCCACCGTCATCGCCAGCCGCGCGGGGAACTTCGCGCGGAAGGCCTCCAGCTCGTCGAGGAAGAAGCCGTCGCGCGCGGTGCGCACGCCGAAGAAGACGTGGCCGTCCCACGCCGCGAAGTGGCTCTCTCCGCACGCCAGCGCCAGGATCGACATCATGCCCGCGATCCCGCTCCCGCCCGCGATGCACAGCACGTGCTTGCGCACGTCGGGATGGAACGTCGCGTGACCCAGCGGGGCGAAGAGGCGGAGCCGGGCGCCGTCGGCGGCCTCGCCGAAGAGCCATTCGCTCACGGCGCCGCCCGGCTTCTTCTTCACGACGAACCCCAGGCGCGCCGCGCCCCGCTCGAAGTTCACCATCGAGTACGCGCGCGCCCCCGTGATGCCGGGCACCGTGATGAGCGCGAACTGGCCCGCCGCGAAGTCCAGCCGCGCGTCGAGGTCCACGTCGAAGGCGACGACGTCGTGGGTCAGCCGCTGGAGCCCGCGCACGACGCCGCCGTAGGACGCGGGCGCCGACGTATTCGGCTCGCGGGTCTTGAGCGTGCCGCCGACCTCCAGCGCGCAATCGCCGTGCGCCACGCTCTGACAGGTCAGGAAGTCGCCCTCGAGCCGGAAGTACTTCTTGCCCGGCGCGTCCGGCCACTCGCTCTCCGTGCGGCCGGTCACCAGCCGCGCCTTGCACGTCCCGCACGTGCCCGTGGCGCACTCGTAGGGCAGCTCGACGCCGCCGCGCAGGCCGGCGTGGAGGATCTTCTCCCCGGGGGCGCACTCGAAGTCGCGGGTGCCGTTCTTCGCGCTGACGACGACCTTCATTGGCTCGGTCCGGCATATCCTATCGCAACGAGGAAGGCCGGGCCGGGGTATACTCGGCGCCACTTCACGACCGGACCGTCGGGGTACAACTGTATGCTCCGATTCTTCTTCTCCCGTGTCGGGCAAACGCTCGCCGTGCTGTTCACGGTGTCGGTGATCATCTTCGTCCTCATGCGCCTCATCCCCGGGGACCCCATCCTCCAGATCCTCGGCGACGACTTCACCAAGGAGGCCTACGAGCGGCTGCGGACGCAGCTCGGCTTCGACCGCTCCGTCGTCACCCAGTACCTCATCTGGCTCCAGGCGATCCTGCGCGGCGACTTCGGCGAGTCCTACCTGACCCACGAGAAGGTGGGCCGGCTGGTGTGGGACGCGTTCCTGCCCACGCTCTCGTTGGTGGTGGCGAGCATGATCGTCGGGATGCTGGTGGCCGTGCCCTCGGGCATCGTGGCCGCCATGCGCAAGGACAGCGCGTGGGACTGGGGCTCGATGGGCTTCGCGATCTTCGTGTACTCCATGCCGAGCTTCTGGAAGGGGATCATCCTCATCTGGATCTTCAGCGTGCACCTCCGCTGGTTCCCCGCCGTGGGTTACGTGCATCCGTGGGTGGATTTCTGGGATGGAACATGGAGGCTCGTGCTGCCGGCGATCACCCTCGGGACCTTCTTTTCCGGTCTCGTCGCCCGCATCATCCGCTCCAGCCTCCTGGAGGTGCTCGACCAGGACTACATCAAGGCCGCGCGCGCCCGCGGCGTGCGCCGCGCAGCGCTCGTCTATCGCCACGCGCTGGCGAACGCGCTCATCCCCGTGGTCACGGTGATCGGGCTCCAGTTCGGCACGCTCCTCGGCGGCGCGGTGCTGACCGAGACGGTGTTCGGCATCCCCGGGATGGGCCGGCTGACCGTCGCCGCCATCCTCAACCGCGACTATTCGATCGTGCAGGGGGCGATCCTCGTCGGCGTGTTGGCGGTCGTCATCGTGAACCTCGCCGTCGACCTCACGTACGCGTTCTTGAACCCCAGGATCCGGGTGGCGTGATGGCGCGGCCACTGGACGTCGAAGCCCTTCCCGCCCAGGCGCCCGCCGCCGGCCTCGCCGCGCCCGTCGCGGGCGGCGCGCGGCGCTGGTGGCGCCGGTTCGCGCGCAACCGCGGCGCCGTGTTCGGCCTCGCGGTGTTCCTGGCGATCGTCGTCATGGCGATCTTCGCGGGCACGCTCGCCCCCTACGATCCGCTCGCCCAGGGGGTGGGCCCGGCCAACGAGGCGCCGACCCGGGCACACTGGGCGGGCACGGACAGTTTCGGGCGCGACATGCTCAGCCGGATCATCTACGGCTCGCGCATCGCGCTGGCGGTGGGCATCGTCTCGGTCCTGCTCGCGATGGCCATCGGCGTCACGCTCGGCCTGGTGGCGGGTTACTACGGGGGCTGGCCGGACGTCCTGATCATGCGGGTGATGGACGGGCTCTTCGCGTTCCCGATCATCATCCTGGCCATCGCCATGATGGCGGTCATGGGCTTCGGCGTGAAGAACGTCATCATCGCCGTCGCCGTCGGCTTCATCGCGCCCTTCGCGCGCGTCACGCGCGCCGACGTGCTGGCCGTGAAGGAGGAGCCCTACGTCGAGGCCGCGCGGCTGGCCGGGGTGTCCGGGCCGGCCATCATCGCGCGCCACGTGCTGCCGAACGTGCTCGCGCCCATCATCGTGCAGGCCGCCCTCCGCGTTTCCGGTGCCATCATCACGGAGGCCGGCCTCTCGTTCCTCGGTCTCGGCCCGTCGCCCCCCACCCCGGTGTGGGGGTCGATGATCGCCGAGGGCCGCAACTTCATCGTCATGGCTCCGCACATCTCGACGATCCCGGGCATCGCGCTCATGGTGACCATCGTGGGCCTGAACCTCCTGGGCGACGGCCTGCGCGACACGCTGGACCCGCGGCTGAGACGCTGATGAGGCGCGTGACCGAGGAGCGTCCCGGGTTCCCCGGGGCGCTCAGAGCGCTGGGGGGCGT
>DASYTM010000035.1:0-1767 GCA_036002345.1 Candidatus Methylomirabilota bacterium
GAGCAGGCCCGCCATGACGACGAGCTGGCCTTCTTCGTGGTGGGTGATCGGGCCATCGATGATGTACTGGATCACCTTCGGGATCGAAGCCGCGGTGGCCAGGCTGCCCAGCTGCGAGAGACCGAAGATCAGGACGAGGCCGGCGTACGGCCGCAAGTACGGCACGTAGCGGCGCAACGCCAAGAGGCCCACGAGAGATGAATCCTTTGCGCCGTTTTCACGGCGCGTTGAACAGACGGCTGGCGGGAGTCGCTTAGTTTAGCCCGCGAGGTCCCTGATCGACACCACGCCGACGACCTTTCCGTTGTCCACGACGGGCAAGTGCCGAAAGCCGTTGTCGAGCATCGTGCGCAACGCGTCTTCTGTGTCCACGTCGGGCGTGACCGTCTTCGGGTCGTGGGTCATCCACGAGACGATCTCGTGGCGCGCCGCGTCGTGTGCCTGCGAGAGCGCGCGCACCGTGTCGCGCTCGGTGAAGATGCCCACGAGCTTCTCGCCCTCCATGACGAGGACCGACCCGACGCGGTTCTGAGCCATCACGGCGACAGCCTCGCCGACCGTGTCCTCGGGCCCGACCGTCCGCAGCCGCGTCGCCATCACGTCGCCAACCCGCCCCACGCGGCAATCCTATGCCTGCAGCGGAAAAGCGGCCAGCAGGGCTGTCAGGCCGATGACGGCCAACCCAATTGCCGCTTCGGCGGGCGCGGCCGGCCAGCCTCGTCGCCACCCCAGCGAAGCCCCAAGCATCCCGACGACTCCTGCCGACTTGAGAGCCAGCACCATGCCATAGGTGGTCGCCCACAGGTCACTGACCTGATGGAGCTGCTCGGTGGCGCGCAGCAGTCCCGTCAGCGCCGTGATCCCAAACGCGATCAGCGCCACGCGGCCGAAGCGGTCCAGCATGGTGCGTGCTTCGGCGCTCCGCCACCCGCCCGGTGGGCGCAGGCTTGCCAGGGCCAGGATGCCTCCCGCCCACATCCCAGCCGCAAGGACGTGGAGGGCATCGGCGAGCTCCGCTCCAGCGGCTTCAGGCTGGACGCCTGCGGCATGGCCTGCCGGCGCAAGCAATGCCGCCGCCAGCACTGCGAAGGGCGCGACGAGCGGAATCCCGCGCACGCAGAGGATCAGCGCGATGCCCTCGGCGATCACGCGCGCCGCCATCACCCAGCCAAAGTGAAATTCGAAGAGAAGCACACCGACGCCGCCCGCCAGCGCGGCGGTGAACGCGATGTGCATCGGCGGCTCCGCCCATCCGATCCGCGGCGGCATCCGGCCAAGCCTCCGGACGACAAGCGCGCCTACCCCACCGAGCAGCCCGATGTACTCGAGCCAGTGCAACGCGGCGAGAAGGAGGTCGGGAGAGCGGCTCACGCGGCCGCCGCGATGATTCCTCCACCGAGGACCCTGGTTCCTGCGTACAACACCGCCGCCTGGCCCGGCGCGGCGCCGAGGAACGGCTCACGCAGCGACAGGCGCCCGCCCTCGAAAACGGCCGGGATCGCCGGCGCGTGGTAGCGCAGCCGCGCCTCGCACGCGAGCGGCTCGGCGGCGGCGCCGTCGATGAAGGTGACCTGCTCGAGCTCGATGTCCCGGACGGCGAGCTCCTCGCGACGGCCGACGACGATCCTGTTGGACGGAGCATCGACCTTGAGCACGTACCACGGTCCCGGCTCGGCGAGGTCGCCGAAGCCGCTCCGCTGGCCGACCGTGTACAGCGCGGTGCCGCGATGCGTGCCGAGCGGGCGACCGCTCGAGTCGACGACCGGG
>DASYTM010000036.1:0-4233 GCA_036002345.1 Candidatus Methylomirabilota bacterium
ATGAGCTCACCCCCTCTCGTCGGGCTCTCTCCGGATCATACCGCGGCTAGCGGCTCACTCCACGAGGGCCACGCCCCGGCCGCCGAGGGAGAGGCTCACGGGCTGGCCGGCCGGGAGCGCGGCCTCCGCGTCCGGCACGATGACGAGCAGCTCGCCGGCCGCCGTCTCGATCGCGTACTCCACGGCGCGGCCGACGAAGGCCGCGCGCACGACGCGCCCCGCGATGGTGCCGGCGCCGTCGCCGGCGTGGAGCCGGATCGCGTCGGGCCGGATGGCCACCGCCACCTCCCCGACGCCGCGGCCGCGGCGCGGCAGGCGCACCACGTGCCCGGCGATCTCCACGTCGGCCGACTCCCCGTTCACCGCGAGCACCCGGCCCGTCACCACGTTGGCCTCGGCGAGGAAGTCGGCCACGAAGCGCGTGCGCGGCGCGTCGAACAGCTCGGCCGGCGGCCCCTCTTCGACGATGCGGCCGCGATCCATGACGATGATGCGGTCGGAGACGGCCAGCGCCTCCTCGCGGTCGTGGGTGACGTAGACGACGGACAGGCGCAGCCGCCGCTGGAGGGCGCGGATCTCGTCGCGCACGCGCCGGCGCAGCCGCGCGTCGAGGTTGGAGAGCGGCTCGTCGAACAGGAGGGCGGCCGGCTCCAGCACGAGCGCGCGGGCGAGCGCCACGCGCTGCTGCTGCCCGCCCGAGAGCTGCGCGGGCAGCCGCGCCTCCAGCCCGGTGAGCCCGAGCAGGGCCAGCGCGTCGCGGGCCTGCCCGCGCGCGGCGCCCGCGCCGGTGCCGCGCACGCGGGGCCCGTACGCCACGTTGTCGAGCACGCTCAGGTGCGGAAACAGCGCGTACGACTGGAAGACCAGGCTGACGTTGCGCTCGGCCGGCGCCCACGCCGTGACGTCGCGGCCGCCGATCAGGACCTGCCCCGCGCCCGGCGTCTCGAGCCCGGCGATCATGCGCAGGGTGGTGGTCTTGCCGCAGCCCGACGGCCCGAGCAGCGTGACGAGCGTGCCCGCCTCGATGGTGAACGAGACGTCGTCCACGACGGCGGCGGCGCCGTAGCGCTTGGTCACCCCGCGCAGCTCGATCACGAGGCGCCCTCGGCCGCGCGCGCGCCGATCACGCGCACGCCGACCAGCCACTGGATGACGACGATCGCCGCCACCATCAGCGCGATGAGCACGGCCGAGTAGGCGATGGCCACGCCGTAGTCGCCGTTCACGACGCGCCCGATGATATAGGTGGTCGCCATGTCCGTGTCGCCCGACACGAGGAAGATCACCGCGCTCACCGTGGTGACCGAGCGCACGAACCCGTAGACGAGCGCGGCCACCACCGCCGGCTTCACCAGCGGCAGCAGCACGCGCCGCACCGTCGTGCCGCCGTGCGCGCCGAGCGTGCTCGAGGCCTCGTCCAGCGAGCGGTCGATCTGCTCCAGGGTGGCCAGCCCGCCGCGGACGCCCACCGGCATGTTCCGGAAGATGAGGCAGAGGACGATGATGAGCCCGGTGCCGGTCAGCTCCAGCGGCGGCACGTTGAAGGCGAGCACGTAGGCCACGCCGATCACCGTGCCCGGCACGGCGAAGCTGAGCAGCGTGCCCACCTCGAACGCGCGCTGCCCGGGAAAGCGCGTGCGGCCGAGCAACCACGCGGTGAGGAGCCCGACGGCGGCGGAGAGCGGCGCGGCCACCGCCGACAGCCGCAGCGTGTTCCAGAGGGAGGTCCACGCCCCGCCCGTCCACAGGAGGCCGGCGGGTCCCCACTCGACGGCGAAGGCCTTGGCGAAGTGGCGCAGGGTGAACGTGTGGTCGCGCCCCCACACGGTGACGAAGCCGCCCACGAGCGCCATGCCGTAGATGACGACGGTGAAGAGGAGCCACGGCACGGCCGCCAGCGTGATCGCGCGCACGAGCCCGCGCGGCAGGGTGACGGGAATCCCCGCGTCGCCCTTGCCGGTGACCGCGGTGTAGGCGCGGCCGCTCAGCACCCGGCGCTGGACCCCGAACGCGCCCAGGGCCAGGGCCAGGAGAATGATGGACAGCGCCGCGGCCCGGCCCTGGTCGTACTGCGCGCCCACCAGCGCGAAGTACACCTCGGTGGCGAGCACGCTGAAGCTGCCGCCCAGCACGAGCGGGTTGCCGAAGTCGGCGATGCTCTCGATGAAGCCCACGAGGAAGGCGTTGGCCAGGCCGGGCAGCATGAGCGGGAGCGACACGGTGCGGAACACCTGCCCCGCCCGCGCGCCGAGCGTCTGGCCGGCCTCCTCCAGCGTCGGGCTCACGCCCTCGACGACACCGATCAGCACCAGGAAGGCCACCGGCGTGAACGCGAAGAGTTGCGCGAGCAGCACGCCGGGGAACCCGTAGATCCAGCGGGTGGGCGCGATGCCGAGCGTCGATTCGAGGATCGCGTTGACGACGCCCGCGCGGCCGCAGATCAGGATGATGCCCAGTCCGATCACGAACGGCGGCGTGATCACCGGCAGCACGACGAGCAGGCGCGTGAGCCGCCGCAGCGGGAGGGTCGAGCGCGTGACGAGCAGGGCCAAGGCCAGGCCGAGCACCGTGGTGCCGAGCGCGCACGACAGCGCGAGCGCGAGCGTGTTCCACACCACGCCGCACGAGCGCGCGGACGTGAGACAGGCGAGCGTCCACGCCTTCTCCGCGGTCAGCCGGCTCACCAGCGCGCTCACGTTCAGCGCGCCGCCGGGGCCCTGCACGGCGGCGCCCAGCACCCGGCCGAGCGGCAGGAAGACGAAGACCACGACGAGGACGGCGATGGTCAGCAGGCAGACGGCGGCGAAGCGATCGCCGCGCAGGTGGCCCGCTCCGGCGAGGCCTTCCGCGGCGAGGAGCACGAAGCCGGCGAGGGCCACGAAGGCGCCGGTGCCCATCGCGGGCTGACGGAGGACGAAGCCCTGGAGCAGCGTGCCGGCCAGCCCGCCGAGGCCGACGGCGAGGAGCAGGAGCCCGCGCTCGCGGCGCGCGCGCGCGAAGGCGAGCACCGCCGCCGCCACGATGGCGGCGCCGATCGGCACCACGAGCCCGTGCCGCACCGCGGACGCGCCCTCGGGCGGCGCGTACCACGGCAGGAGCACGAGCCCCACGCCGAGCGCGGTGAGGGCGACGGCGGCGAGCGTCGGGGCCGGCCGTCTCACCGCGGCAGGCTGTTGACTTCCTTCTCCCAGCGGTCGAGCAGCCGGCGGCGCTCCGCCGACGAGCCGTACTTCTTGAAGTCGTAATCGATCAGCTTCATCTCGCTGAGCTTGGGCGCCTCCTTGGGGATCTCGGCGGCGCGATTGGACGGGACCTGGAACTGCTTGTTGCGCGCGCCCAGCGCCTGCGCGGGCGCGGTCAGCGCCCAGTCCACGAACTTCTTGGCGCCCTCGAGGTTGCGCGCGCCGCTCACGATGGAGAGCGAGCCGATCTCGTAGCCCGTGCCCTCGCACGGCGTGGCCATGCCCACCGGGAAGCCCGCCTGGGCCTCGGTCACGACGTCGTGCACGAAGCTGATGCCGATCGAGGTCTCGCCCCGCGCGGCGGCCTTCACCGGCCCCACCCCGGACTTCGTGTACTGGTTGATGCTCGCGTGGAGCTGCTTGAGATAGTCGAACGCCTTCGCCTCACCCATCACCTGCACCACCGTGGCCACCGCCGTGTACGCGGTGCCCGAGGAGGCCGGGTTCGCCATCTGGATCTCGCCCTTGAAGGCCGGCTTGAGGAGATCGGCCCAGCAGCGCGGCGCCGCGACGTTCTTCTTCTTGAGCAACTCCGTGTTGAAGGAAAAGCCGAGGGCGCCCGCGTAGATGCCGACGGTGCGGAACCCGGACTGCTCGGCCTGGCGCACCGCCCACGGGTGGAGCTGGCTCAGGACGGGCGACTTGTAGACGGCGGTGAGCCCTTCCTCGGCCGCTTGCAGATGCGGATCGCCGGTGCCGCCGAACCAGACGTCTGCCCGCGGGTTCGCGGCCTCGGCCTTGAGCTGGGCGAAGACCTCGCCGGAGCCCTTCTGCGTGATCGACACCTTGATGCCGCTCTGCTTGCCGAACTCGTTGGCGATCGACTGGCACCATTCGAGCTGCACGCTGCAGTACACGTTCAGGCTGCCCTGCGCGGCGGCGGGCGCCGGCGCGACCAGGAGCGCGATGATGACGAGCGTTCGGATCATGGGCGTCCTCCGGGCGCCTATCCTAGCGCAGCTCGCCCGGGCGCCACTCCACCGCGCCGAAC
>DASYTM010000037.1:0-40760 GCA_036002345.1 Candidatus Methylomirabilota bacterium
GCGCCGAGGCTGGCGAGGACGTCGCGTGGCGGCTGGCGCTGCCGCCGGCGCGGCGCGAGCGCCTCGCTGACTTCCGCGTCGCGGTGCTGCCGACGCCCGACTGGATGCCGGTGGATGCCGAGGTCGCCGCGGCGCTGGACGCGACGGCGTCGCGGCTCAGCGGGCTCGGCTGCAAGGTGCAAGTGACGCAGCCGGAGACCCTCGGCGACCACCGCGAGCACTACACGCTCTATCTAACGCTGCTCGCGGCGGTCACCTCGGCGCGTGTGCCGGCCGAGCGGCGCGCCGAGCGGCTGGCCGTGATGCGCACGCGCGACGACGAGTGGAGCCGCGCGACGCAGCGCGGGCTCGGAAGCGCCGCGTCGGATTACGTCGTGTGGATCGGCCAGCGCGAGCGCTATCGCGCGGCCTGGCGCGCGTTCTTCCGCGACTGGGACGTGCTGCTGATGCCCACGTTCTACACGGCGGCCTATCCGCACTGGGACAAGCCGTGGCCCGAGACGCCGGAATCCATCCGCGCGACGATCGAGGTGAACGGCAAGCCGGTGCTGCAACCGCTCGGCCTGTTCTGGGCATCGGTGGCGACGCTCGCCGGGCAGCCGGCGACGGCGTTCCCCGCCGGCCTGACGCGCGGCGGCCTGCCGATCGGGCTGCAGGCGATCGGCCCCTATCTGGAGGACCGGACGCCGATCCGCCTCGCCGCCCTCATCGGCGAGGAGATCGGAGGCTTCACGCGTCCGCGCGGGTACGACGGCGACTGAGGCGGCGCAGGCCGGGCGGCCTCACCGATCGAGGCGATAGATCTCGAGGTCCGCGAGCCGCGGAGTCCGCGGCCCCATGTCCACCAACCGCAAGCGCTCGCCCCACACGGTACCCGCCAGGTCCTTCTGGACCGGCCCGGTGACGTAGATCGAGGTGACGCCCGGCTCCAGGCGTTTCGTCGCGCTCTCCACGTGGAACGCGAGGTTGATGTCGCCGCCGAGCAGAAACGCGCGAAACGCGTAGAGGGTGCCCTTGTGCACCGCCATCTTCAGCGAGCACTGCACGCCTTCCTGACGCTGGAACGCGGTCCATTCCTCCGCCAGTCGCTCCACGGCCCCCAGGGCCCGCGCGGCATCGGGGAAGGTCAGCAGATACGAGTCGCCCGAGGTCGAGCGGTGGCTGCCCGAGAACTCCGCGCACACCCGGCGCATCAGCTCGAGGTCGTGATCCAGGATCCGCGCGACGAGGCTCATCGGCGACTGCGCGGCGAAGGCGCCGAAGCCGTGGAGGTCGGTCACCACGATGTACTGCTCGGCCATCTCGCGGATGCGGTGCGTCTGCTCGATGCGGTAGACGGCCACCGGCTCCGGAAAGCTCTTCAGCGTGAACGTGTCCACCAGGGCCGCACTCAGCTGCCCCTTGTTCGCGGCCTGCCAGGCGGAGGCCGGCACGTAGATCTCGTCGGGCGGCGTGAGGGCTTCGATGCGGGCCGCGAGCACGACCGCGTCGCCCACGAGGCCGCCGTCCTGTTCCAGCACGTCGCCAAGCGTGATGGCGATCCGCATCTTGATGCGAGCATCGCCCTTGTCCGGTTGGCCGTGCCGAAGCTCTTCCTGCATGCTCATCGCCGCCAGCGCCGCGGCGGTCACGCTCGGGAAGACCACGAAGTATCCGTCGCCTTCCGCCTTGGCGATGCGGCCGTCGTGGGCCTTCGCCAGGCGGGAGACGAACTGACGGTGCTCGGTGAGCACCGCCTGGAGGTCGGTCTCGGGCAACATCCGGAACCGCGGCGTCGAGCCCTGGATGTCGGTCTTCATGATGGCCGTGGCCCGCAGCATGGGCGGTCTTATACCACGAGGCTCCCGCGCCGCACGATCGTGCGCCGCAGCGTGCCCTCGCCGATCAGCTCGCGCGCGTTGCGCGCCTCGACGCGGAAGAGCAGCTTGCGGCCGTCGACCTCGAGCAGCTCGGCGGCGACCGTGAACGACTCGCCGATCGGCGTCGGGCGCCGGTGGCGCACGCTGATCTCGTAGCCGACCGTGGTGTGATCGGCGGGCAGGAACGGCTGGGTCGCGTCCTGGGCGGCCAGCTCCATCTCGAGGATCATCGCGGCGGCCATCAGGACGCCCGGCCCGCCCGCGTGGGTCGTGGCCATCGCCGGCGTCACGAGCGCGCGGCGCTCGCCGCGCAGACCGGGCACGATTCCCGTGATCACGGCGCGAATGATATATCCGGCGCCTTCGGCCGCCGTGCCCGCGCGAACGCCACCGACCCCGCGGCGGCGAGCGTCGCGAGCACGCTGAACCCCAGCACGTACGACCCCGTGCGATCGGCCAGGATGCCGGCGACGAGCGGCCCCAGGATCATCCCGAACATCACGACCATCGACGACACGCCGGTGATGGCGCCGAACGACGCGCTGCCGAAGTAGTCGGCACGGATCGCGGCCATCAGCGGCCCGCGCATGCCCCACGAGAGCCCCTGCAGCATCGCGAAGAGCAGCACCATCCAGTACGACGACGCGAAGGCCAGGACGAGCAGCGCCGCCGCGTGGCCGAGCATGCAGCCCGCGCAGATCCAGCGCTTGGAGAAGCGGTCGCCGAGCCAGCCGCCGCTGAGCTGGCCGGTGGCCTGCATCACGGTCATGAGCGCGACGACGGCGCCGGCCTGGTGCAGCGAATAGCCGAGGCGCTCGGTCACGTGGATGACCATGTGCACCATGACGGCGGAGACGACCAGCAGCGCGGCGCCATGGCCCAGTGAAATGAACCAGAACGCGCGGGTGCGCAGCGCCTGGCGGGCGGTGAAGCGCCGTTCGACCACCTGCGTCGCGGTCGGGCTCTCGGGCAAGCCGTCCGGTCTCAGGCCGTACGCCTCCGGCCGATTGCGCACGACCTGGGCGAGCGGCACGCCGATGGCGAGGATCAGCAGGCCGGACACGGCGGCGGTCCAGCGCCAGCCGACGTGCGTGAGCGAGAAGGCGATGAGCGGGGCGAGCAGGCCGCCCGTGGACATCCCCATGCCGCTGATGGAGAGCGCCAGCGCGCGGCGCCGGCGGAACCACGTGACGATGGCGACGCTGACGGGCAGGTAGCCGCCCAGGCTCGAGCCGAGCGCCATCATGAAGAACGTCAGGAAGAAGACGACGGGCCCGTCGATGCGCGAGAAGAGCAGGAAGCCCACGGCGAACACGCTCATGCCGATGCGGATCAGCACGCGCGGGCCGAAGCGGTCGGTGAGCCAGCCCTGCACGGGCCCGAGGATGCCGCTCTCCGCGCGCGACATGGCGAAGGCCGCCGAGAGCAGCGTCTTGCTCCAGCCGAACTCCTCGCGGAGCTTCACGGCGTAGGCGCCGTAGGCGTGGAACAGGAGCGCGCCGATCAGGAACTCGATGCCGAAGCCGGCGGCGACGATCCACCAGCCGTAGAAGAGCGGGCCGCGGGGCACGCGCGATTCTAACGCCAAGTCGCCGACGACCCTCAGCATTCCGATCTGGAAGAGCGCTTCGTGTTACTGGGGCAATCGACGAGACGGCGGCTGCTCGTGGTAATGTTCACCGAGCGGAAGAACGGTATGAAGAGAGCGGGACTTAAGACAGGAGCGCGTCGCAATCGTACCCATGGCATGCCCCCATGTCATCCGCAAACACCGAGTTCAGCGTCTACCAGGTCGCAGGCATAGCCGTGCGAATCAGCAGCATTGAGGTCTCCGACGAGATGATCACGGCCCGCGCCGCTCAGCGGCCGCGGAAGTAGATTCAACTTCTCTGGCGACCTCGCGCACATGCCGTCGACCCGCATTCCGTTCTGGGAGCTCCGCCGCCACGGCGTCGTCGAAGAGGCCGTGAGAGGCGGCAGCCGCCGTCGCATCGTCGGCCGGGATTGGCCCTTGCCGGAGGCCGTGCGCGAGCGGATGGGCGCGCTGCTCGCACCGCTCGGATTCGATCTCGGCCGCCCCATCGTCGTCCGCGAGCCGGAAGGCGAAGACGCGCTCGAGTTCAGCCAGGAATGAGATAGTGACCCCATGAGCGACCCCGAAGAGGAAGACTTCGCCGCGCTGTTCGCCCAGCACGACGCCCGGCGCGCGCTCGAGAAGGGCCAGATGGTCAAGGGCCGCGTGATCCAGATCGGGGACGAGCACGTCTTCGTGGACGTGGGCGGCAAGGGGGAGGCGTGGATCGCCCGCGCCGAGCTGACCGACGACCAGGGCCAGCTCAAGGTCAAGCTCGGCGACGAGGTCGAGGCCACGGTGGTGGCAACAGGCGACGAGATCCGGCTCTCGCACCGGCTGCGGCAGGGCGCCCACGCGCGCGAGGCGCTGGGGATGGCGGCGCAGACCGGCATGCCGGTGGAGGGCCGCGTGGCCGGCGTGATCAAGGGCGGCTACGAGGTCACGGTCGGGGGGCTGCGCGCGTTCTGCCCGTTCTCGCAGATGGATCTGCGGCGCCCGGACAATGAGCAGGACTTCGTCGGGCGTGTGCTGGAGTTCCGCGTGACGAAGTTCGCCGAGGGCGGGCGCAACGTCGTGGTCTCGCGCCGCGCGCTGCTGGAGGAGCAGGCGGCGAAGGCGGCGGAGGAGACGCGCAAGAAGATCGCGCCCGACGCCGTGCTGCCGGGCACGGTCGTGTCGCTCGCGGACTTCGGGGCGTTCGTCGATCTGGGCGGGCTGCAGGGGCTGATCCCGATGTCGGAGATCTCGCACGCGCGCGTGGAGCGCGCGGGCGATCGGCTGCGTGTCGGCGAGACGCTCACGGTGAAGGTCCTGCGCATCGACGATGCGAGGGGCCGGATCACGCTGAGCCTCAAGGCGCTCGAGGGCGACCCGTGGGCGGGGGTGGCCGGGCGGCTGCGCGAGCGCCAGGTCGTGAAGGGCCGCGCGGCGCGCGCGACGGAGTTCGGCGTGTTCGTCGAGCTCTTGCCCGGCGTCGATGGCCTGCTGCACGCGAGCGAGATCCCGCGCCACCGCGCGGGGGCGATGCGCGAGGCCGTGGCCGCCGGCGCGGACATCACCGTGATGATCGTCGGCGTCGATACCGCGCGCCGGCGGATCGCGCTGGCGCTGGCGCCGGAGGGCATGGCCGCCGGCGATGAAGTGGCGTCGACCGTCGCCGTCGGCGCTGTGTTGATGGGCACGGTGGATCGCGTCGAGCCGTTCGGCGTCTTCGTGCGGCTGGGCCCGGGCCAGACGGGGCTCGTGCCCAACGCGGAGCTCGGCACGCAGCGCGGCGCCGATCCGCGGAAGACGTTTCCGCCGGGCAGCGAGATGAAGGTCCTCGTCCTCGCCATCGAGGAAGGCGGCCGGCGCATCCGGCTCTCCCGCGAGCAGGCGCTGGCCCGGGAGGAGCAGGCCGAAACCCAGGCCTATATAAAGGACACCGCCAAGAAGGGCGGCTTCGGGATGACGCTTGGCGACTTCCTCAAAGAGCGTTGACCGATGGCCCGACGCGCGTGTCTCTTCATCGCCCTCGCCCTGCTGCTGAGCGGCTGCGCCGCGACGCACTACAAGCAGACGCGCACGGGGACGCTGAGTGGCGCGCTCATCGTCGAGTGGCGGAACCCGGATTTCTTCATCTTCCGGCCCGACCCGGCGAGCCCGCTCCTGTTCGTCCGGAGCGATGGGACGCGGATCCAGCCCGGGCTCATGTACACCGACGGCGGCTCGATCCCGCGGCCGTTCTGGTCGCTGCGCAACTACTCGCCGTGGGGCTACGGGCCGGCCTTCATCGTCCACGACTGGCTGTTCCACATGCAGAACTGCAAGCTGGCCGGCTACGACAGGTGGACGATCCAGCAGGCGGCTACCGTCATGTCGGAAGTGATGAAGACGATGATGGAGACGCCGGGCTTCGACTTCGGCAGCCAGGACACCGTCTACCTCATGTACGCCGCCGTGCAGACCCCTCCCGCCGAGAAGTCGTGGACGAGCGGCGCGTGCCTGACGCCCGCGCCGGGCGCGGCACCACCCAAGCCGCCCGACCTGATCTTCCGCGTCGAGTTCCCGCCGAAGCGCTAGGCAGTCATCGCGACCGCTTCGACCTCCACCAGAAAGTCGGCGTGGGCGAGCTTGCGCACCTCGACGGTCGTGCTGGTCGGCAGGGCGGCGCCGAAATATTCCATGCGGACGTCCACGTGCTTGAAGTATTCCTCGATGTCGGTGACGTAGGTCGTGGTCTTGACGAGATCTTCGAGGCCCGCGCCGGCGGCGGCGAGGGCGGCCTTGATGTTCTCGCCGACCTGGCGGAACTGGGCGCGCATGTCGTTCTTGCCCACGACGCTGCCGTCGCGGTCGCGCGCGAGCTGGCCGGAGACGAAGATCATCCGGCGGCCCTCGACGGCCACGACGTGCGAGTAGAGCAGGTGACCGGACACGACGCGCTTGTGCAGGGACGGCGGCTGAATGTTCTCGCGCTTGGCTGATGCCATGGAGGCCTCCATTTCGTCGGGCTCAGGATCATACCGCGTGGCGCTCGTCACCGGCGCAGGGCGCGGCATCGGGCGCGCCACGGCCGAGGCGCTCGCCGCCGACGGCTGGCGCGTGGTGATCGCCGAGCTGCGGCCGGCGCTCGGGCGCGCCGCGGCGAAGGCGCTGGGCGCGCGCTTCGTCCAGGTGGACGTCGGCGACCGCGGCTCGGTGGCGCGGATGGCCCGGCGCGTGGGCCGCGTGGACTGCCTGGTGAACAACGCCGGCGTGCTGGAGCCGGGCCCGCTCGCGCGGCTCTCGCCGGCCTGGATCGAGAAGACGATCGCCGTGAACCTGGCGGGACCGATCCTCGTCACCCGCGCGGTCCTGCCCGCGATGCTGCGCCGCCGCGGCGGCGTCGTCGTCAACGTCGCGTCGCTGCTCGGCCGGGTGGGCATGGCGGACTATGCGACCTACTGCGCGACGAAGTTCGGCGTGGTCGGTTTCACCCAGGCGCTGGCCGACGAGGTCTCCGGCGACGGCGTCCGCGTGGTCGCCGTCTGCCCGGGCCAGGTGAACACGCCGCTCGCGTGGCGGACCGGCGTGTCGAAGGCCGAGCGCGCGCACCTGATCCAGCCCGAGAGCGTGGCGCGGGTCATCGCCGACCTCGTGGCCGGCCGGCGCCGGTTCAAGGACGGCGACGCCATCGACGTGACCCGCTAGGACGTTATAATCGCGGCCACGCTTTCCGGGGAGGAACCGATGACGACGCTGAGACTACTGCTGGTGGTGGTACTCGTGGCCGGGCTCGCCGGTCCCGCCGCCGCCGCGGACAAGACGCTCAAGATCGGCGCGCCGCTGCCGCTCACCGGCCCGCTGTCGCCCGAAGGCCTCAAGCAGAAGAACGGCTACGACCTCTGGGCGGAGAAGGTGAACGCCGCGGGCGGGATCAAGGTGGGCGCCGATCGCTACAAGATCGAGATCGTCTACAACGACTATCAGTCCAACACGCCGCGCGCCGTGCAGCTCGCCGAGAAGCTGATCACCGACGACAAGGTGAGCTTCGTCTTCGCGCCGTTCGGCTCGGGGGCCACGAAGGCCGCGAGCAGCGTGGCCGAGAAGTACGGGATCCCGACGATCGCCCCCACCGCGTCGTCGGAGGCGGTCTACGACCAGGGCTACAAGTTCCTCTTCGGCACGCTGACGCCGAACTCGACGCTGACCGAGCTGCTGTCGGACGTCGTGAAGGCCCGGGGCGGCGGCGTGAAGAAGGTCGCGATCCTCGCGCGCAACGACCTCTTCCCGCTGGCGCTCGCCCAGGAGCTGGAGAAATCGGCGAAGAAGCGCGGGCTGGAGGTCGCCTTCTTCGAGAAGTACGCGATCGGCACGCTCGATCACGCCTCCGCGCTGACGCAGATCCGCGCCGCCCAGCCCGAGTGGATCTTCACCACGGGCTACATCAACGACCTGATCCTGATCCGCAAGCAGATGGCGGACCTCGGCATCGCCGCCCCCGTGGTCACGATGATCGCCGGCCCCGCCTACAAGGAGTTCGCGGAGGCCACGGGCAAGCTCGCGGAGAACGTCACGAGCATGGCGTGGTGGCACCCGGCGCTGCGCTACAAGGGCGCCGACGTGTTCGGCTCCACGGAGGCCTACGCGCGCGCCTTCGAGGCGAAGTACAAGGCGGCGCCGGACTACGTAGAGGCCTCCTCCAGCGCGTGCGGCGTGGTGCTGCAGCTCGCCATCGAGAAGGCGGGCAGCGTCGATCCCAAGGCCGTGCGCGACGCGCTCGCCGCGCTCGACGTCACGACGTTCTACGGCCCGGTGAAGTTCGGCCCCACGGGACAGATCGTGTCGCTCAAGCCGCCGGTGTTCCAGCTCCGCGACGGCAAGCCGGTGATCGTCTACCCCGACGACATCAAGCAAGGAGACATCCGCCTCGGCGTGAAGTGAGGCCGGCGCTCCTCCTCCAGATCCTCGCCAACGGCCTCGTCCTCGGCGGGCTCTATGCCTGCATCGCGGCGGGATTCTCGCTCGTGTGGGGCGTGCTGAACGTCATCAACATCCTGCACGGCTCGTTCATCGTGCTGGGCTCGTACGTGGCGTGGTTCGCCTACGCGTGGTGGGGGCTGCACCCGTTCGCCTCCGTGGTCCTCGGCGGGGCCGTGCTCTTCGTGCTCGCCTACCTCGTGCAGCTCCGGCTCATCAACCCGGTGGTGTCGGCGCCGGTGCTGACCACGCTGATCCTCACCTTCGGCCTGGACCTGCTGCTGCACAACGCCATGCTGCTCGCCTTCAAGGCCGACTACCGCAAGGTCAACCTCGAGAACCCGATGGGCGTGCTGCGGCTGGGGGCGGTGGTGATGCCGTGGGACCGCATCGCGGCCATGGCGCTGGCGCTGCTGCTCACGGCGCTGCTCGCGTGGCTCCTGGTGGGCTCGCGCGTGGGGCGGGCCATCGTGGCCGTGCGCATGGACCGCGAGGCGGCGGCGCTGATGGGCGTGGACGTGCGCCGCACCTACGCCGTCACGTTCGGTCTCGGCGCGGCTATGGCGGGCGCGGCGGGCGCCTTGCTCAGCGTGATCTTCCCGATCTCGCCGCTCAACAGCACCGCCTACCTCGGCAAGGCCTTCGTGGTGTGCGTGCTGGGCGGGCTCGGCAGCGTGGGCGGCGCGATGATCGGCGGGCTCGCGCTGGGCGTGATCGAGTCCTTCAGCGCCCTGGCGTTCGGGCCGGAGTACGGCCTGACGGTGTCGTTCGCGCTGCTGATCGTGCTGCTCGTGGTGCGGCCGACGGGCCTGCTCGGGCGCCGCGGCTACGAGTGACGCCGGACGTAGCGCCGGCCGAGCCAGAGCGCGAGCACGAGCCAGACCGTGGACACCGGCACCATCATCCAGCCGAGGGCGGCGATGCCGAGGCCGGTCCACGCGAGCGCCGTGTACGACCACGCGCCGAGCTGATCGCCGAGCCGGTACACGAAGGTGTCGCTGAAGTTCTTCGCCTTGTACTTCTCCGTGCGGGGCAGGACCGTGTAGAGCACCTCGCGCGCCGGCCGCTGCACGGCAAAGTTCGCCGCGCGCCGCAGGATCGAGAAGACCACGAGCACGGACACGACGGGCGCCGCGCCGAGAACGGCGAAGCCGGCGCCGGTCAGGAGCGGGACCACCGCGAGGCCGACGCCGAGGCCGACCCAGCGCAAGAGACGGCCGGTCAGGAAGACCTGCGTGACGAGCGTGAGCACGTTCACGGCGAGGTCCATGTTCGCGAAGAGCCGGGTGCGCGCCGCCCGGTCGAGCGCGCGCACGATCGCGGCCTGCTCGAAGTAGAGGAACGTGGAGGTGATCGTGAAGAGCAGCACCAGGCCGGAGATGGCGATGAGATATGGCGAGCGCAGGACGTCCCGGATGCCGTCGAGGAGGCCGCCGCCGATGACGTCATCCACGGGGCGCCCGGGGTCCTCGCCCGTCTCGCGCGCCGCCCCGGCCAGCCGGCCTTCCTGGCGATCCACGGCGCGTGCCGCCCAGGCGGCGATCTCCAGCAGGAGCGCGGAGACGAGGAGCAGGTTGGTCGGCCCGAGCACGGAGACCAGGCCCGCGGTGATGGAGGAGCCGAGGATGGCGCCGGCGGTGCCGCCGACGGCGACCAGGCCGAAGAGCCGCTGGCTCTGCGCGGGGCGGTAGAGGTCCGTCATCAGCGACCAGAACACCGAGACCACGAAGAGGTTGAACACGCTGGTCCACACGAAGAAGACGCGGCCGATCCAGATGTGCTGCGCGGGGTCGGCGGCGCGCAGCAGCAGGAAGAAGACGACGAGGTTCAGGATGAAGAAGCGGTAGACGAGCGGCACGAACCGCCGGCGCGGCAGGCGCGCCACCAGCGCCGTGAAGAGCGGGTGCACCGCCAGCATGCCGACGAGGGTGCCCGTGAAGAGCCACGCCAGATTCTCGACGCCGCCCGCCACGCCCATCTCGTCGCGCACGGGGCGGATGACGTAGTAGGCGGAGAGCACGAAGAAGAAGTACGCGCACGACCACGCCAGGGCGGCCGTCTCCGCCTCGCGGACGTCCACCCCGCGGCGGAGCCGCCGCCCGAGCGCGCCCGTCATCGCATGCCGGGGCTATCGATCGATGAACTCCCGGCTCACCATCGCGTGGATACCCTTGTTGCCGTCCACGAGCTGGGTGACGTGCAGGTCGCACGCGAGGCTGCAGAAGACGTACGCCTGCTCCGGCGTCCAGGGCTTGAGGCTCACGAGCCACGCGATCATGTCCCGCAGGGCCTGGCGGGCGGCGTCGTCGAGGTCGGGGTCGAATCCCATGGCGATGTAGTGCGCGGGCGTGATCGCACGCGGGAAGGTCAGCCCGGTCCCCTTGTGCACGACCAGCTCGAAGGTGCCGCGCAGGCAGGTCTCCAGCGCGGTGAGGCAGACCTCGCCGTCGCCCTGCACGGCGTGGCCGTCGCCGGCGGAGAAGTTGGCCCCGGGCACGAACACGGGCAGGAAGAGGGAGGTGCCGGGCGCGAACTCCTTGCAGTCGATGTTGCCGCCGAACTCGCGCGGCTCCACGCTCGAGCACATGCCGTACTCCGGCCGCGGCGCCGTGGCGCAGATGCCGAAGAACGGACGCAGCGGGATCACGGGGCCCCACGGCAGCGTCGCGGTCATCTTCTTGCGGTCGAGCGGGATGATCGTCCGCGTGAGCCGCGGGAAGTCTTCGGGCAGCGTGCCGCGCAGCGGCCGGATGATGTTCCAACCCCAGTCCTCGGTCAGCTCGATGGCCTTGATGCGCACCTCCAGCGCGTCGCCGGGCTCGGCGCCGCGCACGGCGATGGGGCCGGTGAGGATGTGCGGGCCGGGACCCTGGACGACCTTCTCGGCGATCTCGCGGTGCACGGGCCGGAGCCGCGAGAGATCGTCGCCCAGCTCGCGGCGGCCGCCCGAGACGGTGTCCACCACGACGGTGTCGCCGGAATCCACCGTGAGCTTCGGGGGGATGGCGGCGTCGAGAAAGCCCCAGTGGACGGTGGCGGGCGTGGGATCGAGGGTGTGGTGCTTGGCCATCAGGCGCCTCCCTTGGCGGCGACGCCGAGGTGCTGGTCCAGCACCGCGGTCGCCGCGGCCAGCTCGCGGGGCGCGCCGTCGAAGACGAAGCGCCCCGAGGATACGACGTGGACGTGATCGGCGACGGCCATGGCCAGCGCGAAGTTCTGCTCGACGAGGAGCACGGCGTGGCCGTGGTCGCGTACGCGCTTCATGATGGACTCGACCTGCTGCACGAGGAGCGGCGCCAGGCCCTCCGAGGGCTCGTCCATGAGGATGAGGTCGGGGTTGGCCATCAGCGCGCGGCCCACGGCGAGCATCTGCTGCTCGCCGCCCGACAGCGCGCCGCCGGGATGCTCGATGCGCTCGGCGAGCTGCGGAAACTCGGCGAGCACGGCCGCGAGGTCCCAGCGCGTCCGGCCGCCGTCGCCGGCGGGCGCCCGCCGCGGGCGGGCCAGGCCGCTCTGCGGCAACATGAGGTTCTCGCGCACGCTGAGCGAGCGGAAGATGCGCCGGCCCTGCGGCACGATGGCCATGCCGTCCTGGGCGATGGCGTACGGCGGGCGGCCGTGCTGCGAGCGGCCCTTGAAGAGGACGTCGCCGCGCCGCGGCGGCGTGAGCCCGGCCACCGAGCGGATGAGCGTGGTCTTGCCCATGCCGTTGCGGCCGAGGATGGCGACGATGGTCCCCGCCGGGACGTCGAGGCTCAGCCCCTGGAGCACGTACGAGTCGCCGTAGTACGTGTGGATCTCGCGCACGGCCAGCAGCGGCTCAGACATGGCCGAAGTACACCTCGCGCACCTCGGGGTTCCTCTGCACCTCCCCGGGCGCGCCCTCCAGGATCACACGGCCGCGGTGCAGCACCGTCACGCGGTCGGCCAGGCCCAGGGCCACGTCCATGTCGTGCTCGATCATCAGCAGGGTGAGGTCGCGCGACAGGCCGGCGATCAGGCGCGAGATGCGCGCGCGCTCGCTCGGCGACAGCCCCGCACACGGCTCGTCCAGGAACAGCACACGCGGCCGCGCCGTCAGCGCCAGGGCCAGCTCGAGCTGCCGCCGCTCGCCGTACGACAGGCGCCGGACCGGATCCTCGGCGCGCGCGGCGAGGCCGACCAGGTCGAGGTTCGCCTCCGCCGTCCGCCGCACGTCGCCGAAGGTACCCATCGGGCGGTGGAGCACCCACTTGCGCGGACTGGTGCCGACGGCGGCCAGCATCACGTTCTCGGCGCAGGTCAGGTCGGCGATGACGTTGGAGATCTGGAACGTGCGGCCCATGCCGAGCGCCGTGCGCCGGTACTCCGGCAGGCGCGTGACGTCGCGGCCGAAGAGCGCGACGCGGCCGGCCGTCGGGGCCAGCGTGCCGGTGACGCAGTGGAAGAGCGTGGTCTTGCCCGCGCCGTTGGGGCCGATCAGCACGCGGCGCTCGCCCGCCGGCACGCGGAGCGAGACGTGGTCCACGGCGCGGAGGCCGCCGAACTCCTTGACGAGGCTCTCGACCTCGACGGCCGTCGTCACGCCTGGCTCCGCCGGCGCGCGCGCGCGGCCAGCCCCACGAGTCCCTCGGGCACCCACAGCACGGCGACGATGAACACGATGCCCATGACCGCCGCGTAGAGCTCGAAGAAGCTCGAGACCCAGTTGCGGAGCCCGAGGATGATGACGGAGCCCAGGAAGGGGCCGATGATGGTGCCGCTGCCGCCGACGATGGCCATCAGCGCCGCCTCGACCGAGACGGGGAACGACGCGGCCACCGGGTTCACGAAGCGGTTGTAGTAGACGTACATGACGCCCGCCAGGCTCGCGAGCGCCGCCGAGAGCACGAAGGCCGCGTAGAGGTGGCGGTTGGAATCGAAGCCGAGCGTGCGCATCCGCGTCTCGCTGCCCCTGATGCCGCGCAGGGCCAGCCCGAACGGCGAGCGGATCACCACCCGGTAGCCAAGCGCGACGAGCGCCACGACGGCGAGCGTCAGGTAGTAGTACTCCGTGTGCGACTCCACGCGCAGGCCGCCCAGGGCGGGGAAGGGGACGTTGGTCACGCCGTTGTCACCGCCCGTGAACGAGGACCACCGGTGCGCGACGCCCCACACGACGTAGCCGAACGCGATGGTGATGAGGATGAAGTAGACGCCGCGCGTGCGTACGGCGAGGCCGAAGACGAGGCCGAGCAGCGTGCCCGCCGCGAGCCCGGCCGCCGCGGCGGGCAGCGTCGAGACGCCGTAGCGAACCTGAAGGATGGCCACGGTGTAGGCGGCCACCGCGAAGAACGAGCCGTGGCAGATCGAGAAGAGCCCGGCGTGGCCGAGCAGGAGGTCCACGGAGAGCGCGAGCAGGCCGAAGACGAGCATCTGCGTGACCAGGCCCATCCAGAACGGGCCGGCCACGGACGGCAGGAGCAGCGCGGCGGCGGCCAGCGCCGCGCCGGCAGCGAGCCGCCCGCGCGTCACCTCACGCCTCGCGGCCCGCGATGCCCTGCGGGCGGAAGAGCAGCAGGACGGCCATGGGCCCGAAGAGCACGAAGTACGAGAACTCGGGCAGGAGCCAGCGGCCGTAGGCGTCCAGCAGGCCGACCACCAGCGCGCCGATCATCGCGCCGCCCAGGCTCCCGAGGCCGCCGACGATGACGACGACGAGGGCCACGATGAGGATCTCCCACTCCGCGCCCGGGTAGAGCGTCAGGAACGCGCCGCCCACCACGCCCGCCATGCCGGCCAGGAACGACGCCACCGCCGAGACCATGACGAACAGCCGGTCGACGTCGATCCCGGTGGCCGCGACCTGCTCGCGGTCGTCCACGCCCGCGCGCACGACGGCGCCGATCTGCGTGCGCGTGTAGAGGAGCCAGAGCGCGCCCGCCACGGCCGCGCCGAAGAAGATGAGGACGAAGCGGAACGCCGGGTAGACGAGCCCGCCCGGCAGCTCCATGGCTCCGCGCAGGGCCATGGGCACCGGCACCTTGAGCGAGTCGCCGCCCCAGATCTTGAGCGCCAGGTCGCCGATGACGAACGCAATGCCGACGGTGAGGAGCACCTGGGCGAGGTGGTTCTCGCCCGTGTAGTGGATGAGGAAGCGGTCGATGAGGTAGCCGGCGACGACCACGGCGGCGCCGCCGCCGACGACGGCGAGCGCGAAGCTCCCCGTGGCGCGCATGATGGACAGCCCGACGTAGCCGCCCAGCAGGTAGTACGCGCCGTAGGCCATGTTGACGACGCGCATGAGGCCGAAGGTGACGGTGAAGCCGCTCGCGACCAGGAACAGCAGGGCCGCGAGCGAGGTGCCGTTGATCGCCTGGAGGATCGCGCTCGTCGTCACCTCGCTCGCGCCCGGGCTACCGCTTGTACGGTCCGCGCTTGAGGAACTCCTCCGGCTTCCAGGTCCAGAACTGCGACACGGCCGGGTAGGTCTTGAACGGCACGTTGGTGAGCACCTCGCCGAGCGCGGGGTGCTTGATCTTCTGGATCTTGGAGATGTAGACGTTCTGGACGGGGTTGTCGTACTCGTCCAGGCGCAGCGGCCCGCGCGGCGCGTTGATCTTCGTGGTGCGCACGGCGCGGAGGAACGCCGCGCGGTCCTCCACCTTGCCGCCGAGCGTGTCGATGGCCGCCTTGCTCCAGAGGCCGGTGGTGTAGGCGGACTCCGCGAACCACGACGGCAGCCGCTTGTACTTGCGGGCGAAGGCGTCGACGAACGCCTTGTTCTCCGGCGTCTCCAGCCCCGCCGCGTAGTGCAGCGAGTTGCCGATCATGCCGATGGCGCGCTCGTCCATCTGCGGCAGGACGTCCTGGTGCATCCAGTAGCCGCCGAAGATCTTCTTCTTCTTGTCCATGCCGAAGTTGAACCACGCCTCGAACAGGCGCACGCGGTCCACGCCCACCACCACGGCCGACACGCCGTCGGTGTCGGCGGGGATGCCGGCGATGGTCGGGCCGTAGTCCTTGGTGCCGATGGGGTTCCAGATGATCTTGGCGACCTTGCCGCCGAGCTCGGTGAAGGTCTTCACGGCGCCCAGCGTGACCTCGTGGCCCCACGTGTAGTCCTGGCCGATGAAGGTCACGTTGCGCAGCCCGAGCTCCTTGTACATGTAGTCGCCCCACGGGTGGCCGATCTGGCTGGCCGACACCGCGGTGCGCACGACGGTCGGCGTGCGGTCCCACTTGGTGACGGTGTCCGCGCCCGCCGTGTCCATGAGCAGCGGCACGCCCGTCTCCTTGCTGACCTGGGCGACGGCGGGGCCTTCGTGGCCGCACAGCGGGCCGACCATGAAGTGGACCTTCTCCTGATGCACGACCCGGCGCGCCTGGGTCAGCGCCTGGTCCGGGTTGCAGGTGGTGTCGGCGGTGACGATCTGCACCTTGCGCCCGCCCGCCGTCTGGCCGGCCTGCTCCCAGAAGAGGGCGAAGCCGTCGCGCATGTCCTGGCCCGGCGTCGCCAGCGGCCCGGTCAGCGGGATGAGGAAGCCGATCTTGATCGGCTCGCCCTGCGCCTGCACGCCCGCGGCGGCCGCGAGGACGGCGAGCACGAGCAGCAAGGCCGCGCGTCTGAGGGATCGGAAGCTCCGGAGTGTCGTCATTGACTGGGCGCCTCCTGGGTCGAGTGCGCTGCGGGTACGCACAGCGCTTATACTCGGCGCGTCGGCGGCCTGTCAATCGGCCGGCGAGGGAGACGCGCGTGAGCGAGAGCCGGTTGCGAGGGCCGGGTGTGACGGCCGCGCTGCTCGCCGTGACGGCCGCGGCCCTGCTGGCGATCCCGCTCGCGGGCAGCAACTACGTCATCCGCCTGGCGACGGTGATGGCGATGTATGCCGTGCTCGCGCTCTCCTGGAACTTCATCGGCGGCATGGCCGGCTACCCGTCGTTCGCGACGGCGGCCTTCTTCGGGCTCGGCGCGTACACGAGCGGCATCCTCCAGGCGCGCGGCGTGCCGATGCTGGCGGCGTGGCCGGCGGCCGCGCTCGTCGCCGCGCTCTTCGCGGCGGCGCTGGGGCTGGTGCTCCTGCGCCTGCGCGGCCACTACTTCGCCATCGCGAGCCTCGTGGTGGCCGAGGTGCTGCGCGAGCTGACGAACTCGTGGACGGCGCTCACGGGCGGCGGCATGGGGCTGAACCTGCCGATCTTGCGCATCGGCGTCACGCGCCAGGCGCAGCTCTACTACGCGGCGATGGTGGGGCTGGCGCTGCTCACGCTCGCGGCGGCCGTGCTCGTGCGCCGCGGCCGGCTGGGCTTCGGGCTGCGGACGATCCAGCAGAACGAGGCGGCGGCGGCGATGGTGGGGCTCGACACCACGCGCGCGAAGACGGCGGCGTTCACGCTCTCCGCGACCTTCGTCGGCGCCGCGGGCGGCATCTACGCGTCGTGGGTCAACTACATCGATCCGGCCGACGTCTACGACGTGCTCCTGTCCGTGAAGCCGATCGTGATGGCGCTCCTCGGCGGCGTGGGCACGGTGCTGGGCCCGCTGCTGGGCGCGGTGGTCTTCCTGGCGCTGGAGGAGCTGGTCTGGCGGCGCTTCCTCTATATCCACGCCGGGCTGCTCGGCCTCATCATCGTCGCCCTCATCTACTTCCTGCCGCGCGGGCTCCTGGCCGTGCGACGGCGAGCGGCGGCCGCGTGATCCTCGAGCTCGCCTCCGTCTCGCGCCGCTTCGGCGGCCTGCACGCGGTGCGCGACGTCTCGTTCGCGCTGGCGCCGGGCGAGGTGGTCGGGCTCATCGGCCCCAACGGCGCGGGCAAGACCACGATCGTCAACCTCGTCACCGGTGTGCATCCCGTGAGCGCCGGGCGGATCAGCTTCGAGGGCCGGCGCGTCGACGGCCTGCGCAGCCACCGCATCGCGCGGCTGGGCGTGGCGCGCACGTTCCAGGTCGTCCAGCCCTTCCCGGACATGAGCGTGCTCGACAACGTCGCCGCGGGCGCCCTGTTCGCGGGGGGCGCCGAGGGCCTGGCGGCCGCGCGGCGGCGCGCGCTGGAGCATCTCGAGTTCGTCGGGCTGGCGGGCCGCGCGGAGGCGCCCGCCGCCGCGCTTACGCTGGCCGGCCGCAAGCGGCTCGAGCTGGCCAAGAGCCTGGCCATGAACCCGCGGCTCCTGCTGCTGGACGAGGTCAACGCCGGGCTCAACCCGACGGAGATCGACGAGGCGCTGCGGCTGATCCAGGCCCTCGCCGCGCGCGGCATCACGATCTTGTTGATCGAGCACCTGATGAAGGTCGTGATCGGGCTCTGCTCGCGCGTGATCGTGCTCCACCACGGCGAGCTCATCGCCGACGGTCCGCCGGCCGCGGTCGTGCAGGATCCGGCCGTCGTCGAGGCCTACCTCGGCTCGCGCTTCGCGCGGGGCGCGCCGTGACGACGCCAGTGGGTCAGAGCCGATCCTTCTTGTCGCGCAGCCGGCGCGACGTAACTCCGATCGCGATGCCGCGGGGAAGGACGAGGGAGATACGGTGAGCGCGCCGCTGCTGCGCGTGGAGTCCGTGAGCGCCGCCTACGGCGACGTGCGCGTGGTGTGGGACGCGAGCCTGGACGTGCGCGCGGGGGAGATCGTCACCCTCGTGGGCTCCAACGGGGCGGGCAAGACGAGCCTGCTCCGCCGCATCTCCGGTGTCCTGCCCGCGACGGGCGGGCGCGTCCTGCTGCGCGAGCGCGACCTGTCGACCGCCACCCCGGCCGAGGTGCTCGCCGCGGGCATCGCCCACGTGCCGGAGGGCCGGCGGCTCTTCGCGACGATGAGCGTGGAGAACAACCTGCTGATGGGCGCCTACCTCCGCGGCGACGGCGCCGCGGCGGTGCGCCGCGACCTCGACCTCGTGATGACGATCTTTCCCGTCCTGCGCGAGCGCCGCCGGCAGGACGCCGCCACGCTGTCCGGCGGCGAGCAGCAGATGTGCGCGGTCGCGCGCGGCATCATGAGCCGCCCCGCGCTCCTGATGATCGACGAGCTGTCGCTCGGGCTCGCGCCCCGCGTCGTCGAGCGCCTGGGGGAGGCGTTGCTGGAGGTCAATCGTGCCGGCATCGCGATCCTCCTCGTGGAGCAGGACGTCGCCCTCGCCTTCGAGCTGGCCGGGCGCGCCTTCGTGCTCGACTCCGGCCGCGTCGTGCTGAGCGGGGCCAGCGCCGACCTGGCGCGCGACCCGAGCGTGCGCGCCGCGTACATGGGACTGGCGTAGGCGGTGGAGCTCGTGCAGGCGCACCTCGATTACCTGCTGGATCACCTGCTCACAGTCGTCTTCGTCGTCTTCCTGATCGAATCCGCCGGGATCCCGTTCCCCAGCCGCCTCGTGCTCCTCGTGGCCGCCACCGTCGCCAGCGAGCCGCGGCAGCTCATGGGGCTCGTCGCGGTCACGACGGCCGGCGCGCTGCTCGGCGACCACGTGCCGTATCTCGCGGGCGTCCTCAGCGGGCCGCGGATCCTCGTGCTCTACTGCCGGCTGACCCTGGGCTCGGCCAGATGCGTCGAGAAGACGGTCGGGTACTTCAAGCGTTACGGCGCGGCGGCCATCCTCATGTCGCGCTTCTCGGCAAGCGTGCGGCTCTTCGCCTCGGCGCTGTCGGGCTGCGGCCACATCAGCTATGCGAAGTTCGTCGCTTATGACCTCGCGGGAACGCTGATCTACGCGACGCTATGGGTCGGGGTCGGCGCCCTCGTCGGTGAGCGGGCGGCGGAGCTCCTCGCCCGCCACCGCAGCCTGCGCCTGCTGGCGCTCGTCGTGCCGCTGGCGTTTGCGGGGCTCATCGGCTATCGGGTGTGGCGCCGGCGGCGGTACGGCCCGGCCCGCGCCGAGGTGGTCGTCGCCGAATCTGCCTGCGTCGAGGGCGTGCCCCGCGTCTAGTATCATGGCGCGGTGAAGATCGGGTTCCACCTCACGCCGTTCTGGTCTCCGACCGACCGTGGCGCGACGCGGATCATCGACGAGGCGATCGCCGTCGTCGCGGCCGCCTCGCGGATGGGCTTCGCCTGGGTCTCCATCGGCCAGCACTGGGTCTCGCACCCGACGGTGTGGCCGCAGCCGTTCCCGATCCTGGCGCGCCTGGCGCCGGAGACGGGGACGATGCGGCTCAAGACCTCCGTGCTCCTGCTGCCCATCGTCAACGCCGTGGAGGCCGCGGAGAACGTCGCCACCCTCGATCACATCTGCCACGGCCGGCTCGACGTGGGCGTGGCCATCGGCTATCGCGAGACGGAGCTGGAGGCCGCGGGCGTCACGCGCAAGGACCGGGTGCCGAAGCTCGAGGAATCGCTCGGCCTGATGAAGCGGCTGTGGAGCGGCGAGGAGGTCACGGTCCAGGGGACCTACACGCGGCTGACCAGGGCGCGCATGGGCTTCACACCGTTCCAGCAGCCGCATCCGCCGCTGGAGATGGGCGCGCAGAGCGAGGGCGCCACGCGGCGCGCGGCGCGGCTGACCGACGGCGTCTTCTTCGGGCCGCAGGTGGCGTGGCGCGACATCGGCAAGCTCTCCGGCGTGTTCCGCGAGGCGCGCGACGAGAGCGGCCGTCCCGGCGGCAGCGCGGGCGCGTCGCGGAGCCTCATCGTCGGCCGCGACCGCGAAACGGCGCGCGCGGCCGCCGTGGAATATCTCGAGAAGACGTTCGCGATGTACCGGCGCTGGGAGATGCAGGAGAAGTCCATGGCGCCGCTCCAGCTCTCCTCCGACATCGCGCTCGACGACTGGACCGTCTACGGCGCGCCGCGCGATTGCGTGGAGACCATCCAGCGCGCCGCGGAGATGGGCCTCGACAAGATCGGGTTCACCATCTACAGCCTCCCGCGCGACGTGCAGGCGCGCATCGACTACATGCAGATGATCGCCGAGCAGGTGCTGAAGCCGGCCGGCGCCCTCGCCTAGCATGCGGGTCGAGCGCGAGCTGGACCTCGCCGTGCCGCCCGAGCGCCTGTGGCTCACGCTGTGGGACGTCCCGAAGATCGTCACGTGCCTGCCCGGGTGCGCGGAGGCGCGCGAGGTCGAGCCGCACCGGCGCTACGCGGCGACGATGCGGCAGAAGGTCGGGCCCATCGCGCTCTCCGTCCCCCTCGACGTGGTCATCACCCACGTGACACCGCCCACGGCGCTGGCCCTGGAGGCCAAGGGGCGTGACGGCGCGCTGGGCGCGACGATCGCGATGACGGTGAATCTCGCCGTGGTCCCGCGCGAGAGCGGCAGCCGTGTGCGCGTCGAGGCCGAGGGCAAGATCCTCGGCAAGCTCGGCGCCCTCGGCCACGGCGTCATCCAGCGCAAGGCCGAGGAATTGATCGACGAGTTCGGCGCGCGGCTGCGCCGCATGGTGGAGGGCTGAGCGTGCTGCGCCCGTTCGCGCTCTACCAGGCGGCCACCCTCGCCGAGGCTTCCGACGTCCTCGCGCGCGAGGGCAGCGACGCCGCGATCTACGCGGGCGGGACCGAGCTCTTGCTGGTGATGAAGGCGGGACTCTCGCGCGTCGCCCATCTCGTCGACGTCAAGGGCGTGCCCGGGCTGGCGGCGATCGCCGCCGAGAACGGCCACGTCGCCGTCGGCGCCACGGCGACGCACCGGACCGTGGAGCACGACGCGATCGTTCGCGCGCGCTGCCCGCTCGTCGGTCGGGTGGCGCGTCACGTCGCCAACGTCCGCGTGCGCAACGTGGGCACGGTGGGCGGCAACCTGGCCTTCGCCGACCCGCACAGCGACCTCGCCACGGTGTTCCTCACGTTCGACGCCACGCTCCGGCTGGCGTCGCGCCGGGGCGAGCGCACCCTGGCCCTGGCCGAGTTCGTGCGCGGGGCCTACGAGACGGCGCGCGAGGAGGACGAGATCCTCACGGCGGTGCGGCTCACCCCGTGGCCCGCCAACACCGCGGGCGCCTACGCGAAGTTCGGCGTCCACGAGCGGCCCACGCTCGGCGTGGCCGTCGCGCTCACCGTGTCGAATGGCGGCGTGGCCGGGGCGCGGCTCGCCGTCGGCTGTGTCGGGCCACGGCCGCGGCGCGTCCCCGCCGCGGAAGAGCGGCTGCGGGGCCGGTCGCTCGCCGACGTCGAGCGCCACGCGGACGAGATCGGCGCGGTCGTCGCGGCGGAGACCGAGCCCGTGGACGACCTGCACGGCTCGGCCGAGTACAAGCGCGACATGACGCGGGTGTTCGTGAAGCGCGCGCTGCTCGTCGCCGCCGCGCGGGCGGACGGGCGCGAGATCGCCGCGCGGCACCCGCACACGGTGATCGTGTGAGGGTCGTCCCCGCGCGCTCGTCCGCGACGCTCTCGTGCACGGTGAACGGCGCCGCCGTGGAGCTCGACGTGCGGCCGGAGGCGCTGCTGCTCGACGTGCTCCGCGATCGCCTCCAGCTCAAGGGCGCGCGGCGCTCGTGCGACATGCAGGTGTGCGGTGCGTGCACGGTGCTCGTGGACGGCGCCCCGGTGAGCGCGTGCACGTACCTGGCCCTCGAGGCCGGCGGGCGCGCGATCACGACCGTGGAGGGGCTCGCCGACGGCGATCGGCTCGACCCGCTCCAGCAGGCGTTCATCGACCACGGCGCCGTGCAGTGCGGATTCTGCACCGCCGGCATGCTCGTCAGCGCCAAGGCGCTGCTGGCCGAGGAGCCGTCGCCGTCGCCGGATCGGGTCGCCGAGTATCTGCGCGGCAACCTCTGCCGCTGCACCGGCTACCGGAAGATTCTCGACGCCATCGAGGCGAAAGAGCCACCGGTCGCGCCCGCCTCCCGTTATCGCGTCATCGGTCATTCAGTGCCACGCATCGACGCCCTCGAAAAGGTCACCGGACGCGCGCGCTACCTCAGCGACTTCGAGCTGCCCGGCATGGCCCACGCGCGACTCCTGCGCTCGCCCTACGCCCACGCGCGGATCACGCGCGTCGATCTCGCGAGAGCGCGCGCGCTGCCCGGCGTGTACGCGGTGCTCGCCGCCGGCGACCTGACCTTCTGCGATCCGATGTACGGTCCCGCGCTGCGCGACCGCCCGCTGCTGGCCACGGACGTGGCCCGCTACGAGGGCGATCCGGTCGTGGCGGTGGCCGCGGTCGACGAGGCCACGGCGGCCGCCGCGCTCGATCTGGTCGAGATCGACTACGAGGAGCGGCCCGCCGTCACGACGCTCGAGGAAGCCCTGGCGCCCGGCGCGCCGCTCGTGCACACGGAGGAGCCGGCCGCCGGCCACTTCTCCGATCTCGCGTCGCTCCGCGCCAAGCCCGGGACGAACATCTGCCACCAGTTCGACTGGGCGCGCGGCGACGTGGACGCGGCCTTCGCGGGCGCGCACCTCGTGCTGGACGAGACCTACGCGTTCCCGCGCATCCAGCACTACTCGATGGAGCCGCACGGCGCCGTCGCGTCGTGGGACGACGAGGGCGGCCTCACCGTGTGGGCCGCGACGCAGAACCCGTTCTCCGTGCGCGCGGAGCTGGCCAAGATGTTCGGCCTGCCCGCGAGCCGCATCCGCATCGCGGTGCCGCTGCTCGGCGGCGGCTTCGGCGGCAAGACGTACGCGAAGCTGGAGCCGCTGGCGGCGGCGCTGGCGCGGGTGACGCGCCGGCCGGTGCGCCTGCTCGCCTCCGTGGAGGACGCCTTCCGCACCGTGCGGCGGTGCTCGTCGCGCGTGCGCCTGCGCATGGGCTTCTCGCGCGAGGGGCTGCTGACGGCGCTCGCGTGCCACGCCGATTTCGACGTCGGCGCCTACGCCGACATCGCGCCGCGGGTGATCCAGAAGGGCACCTACACGACGACGGGCCCCTACCGCGTGCCGAACGTCCGCCTGCACAGCGCCGCCGTGTACACGAACACGACGCCCGGCGGCGCCTTCCGCGGCTTCGGCGTGCCGCAGCTCGTGTGGGGCGTGGAGTCGATGATGGACGTCGCCGCCGACCGCCTCGGGCGCGATCCCGTCGACCTGCGCCAGCAGAACCTCCTGGCCCACGGCGAGGAGTTCGCGCCCGGCGACACGCCGGTGGACGGCAAGCTGGAGGAAAGCCTCGGGCGCCTGGCGGAGGCCATTCAATGGACCGGCGCCGCCAAGCCCGGCCGGGCCAAGGGCATGGCCGCGATGATGAAGGCCAGCGTCGCGCCGTCCGTGTCGGAGGCGATCGTGCGGATGCACGCCGACGGCAGCGTCAACGTGCTCGTGAGCACGGTGGAGATGGGGCAGGGCGCGCGCACGGTCATGGCCCAGATCGCCGCGGAGGTGCTCGCGGTGCCGCTCGCGTGCGTGAGCGTGGTGCCGCCCGACACCTCGATCACGCCGTACGACCAGACTTCGAGCAGCAGCCGCTCGACGACGATGGTCGGACGCGCCGTGCAGGAGGCCGCCGAGGACGTGGTGGACCAGCTCCGCAAGATCGCCGCCGCCAAGCTCGGCGGCGCGCCGGGTCGCCTGAGCGTGAGCGACGGCGCCGTCGTGAGCGGCGACACCCGGCTGTCCTATCCCGAGCTGCTCGATCATCACTTCGGCATGCGCGGCGGCGAGCTGATCGGCCGCGGCGTCGTCGCGCCCGGCCGCACCAAGGCGCCGCTCGGCGGCAGCACGCCGTTCTGGGAAGTCGCCATGGGTGCGGCGGAGATCACGCTCGACGAGGAGACGGGGGCGATCGAGGTGCAGGCGTACGCGTCGGTGTCCGACGTCGGCCGCTGCATCAACCCGCAGCAGTGCGAGGCGCAGGACGAGGGCGCGGTGATGCAGGGGCTCGGCCACACCCTGCTCGAGGAGATGGTCTACGACGGCGGCCAGCTCCTGAACGCCGATCTCGCCGGCTACCGCGTGCCGCGCGCGGGCGACGTGCCGCCGGCGATGACGTCGCGGTTCGTCGAGAACGCCGACGGCGCCGGGCCCTTCGGCGCCAAGGGGGTCGGCGAGGGGCCGCTGATTCCCGTCAGCCCCGCCGTCGCCAACGCGCTCGCGCGCCTGGCCGGCGTGCGCCTGCGCGAGCTGCCGATGACGCCCGAGCGCGTCTGGCGCGCGCTGCGCGCCCGGCGGTGATCGGCCGCTCGCTCCGTCGCCAGGAAGATCCGCGCCTGCTGCGCGGCCAGGGCGCGTACGTGACCGACGCCGCGCCGCCCGGCGCGCTGCACCTGGCGGTCCTTCGCAGTCCCCATGCGCACGCGCGCATCGTGGCCACGGACTTCACCGCGGCGCGGCGCCTGCGCGGCGTCGTCGCCGTGCTCGAGGCCAAGGACGTCGGGACGCTGCGGCTCCCCGTCCTCACGCACCCGCCGGGCCAGCGCCAGACGGACTTTCCCGTGCTGCCGGCCGACCGCGTCCTCTACGTCGGCCAGCCGGTGGCCGCCGTCGTCGCGGAGAGCCGCTATGTCGCGGAGGACGCGCTCGAGCGGATGCGCGTGGAGTATGCGCCGCTGCCCGCGCTGACGAGCGTGACGCAGGCGACGGCGCCCGGCGCTCCGCGCCTCTACCCGGACTGGCCCGACAACGTCGCGGTTGCCCGGAACATCGGCGCGCCGGCGCCCGACGGCGTCTTCGCGGGCGCGGCCGCCGTCGTCGAGATGACGTTCTCGATGCCGCGGCAGACGGCGGCGCCGCTCGAGGGCCGCGCGATCTGCGCGGCATTTGACAAGGGCGCGCTCACCGTGTGGGCCTCGAGCCAGGCCCCGCACCAGTACCGGACCGTGCTCGCCGGCGTCCTGGGACTCGACGAGGATCGGATCCGCGTGATCGTGCCCGACGTCGGCGGCGGCTTCGGCGCGAAGCTCCACTACTACCCGGACGAATTGCTCGCGTGCGTCGCCGCCATGCGCCTGGGACGGCCGGTGAAGTGGGTCGAGGACCGCCGCGAGCACTTCGTCGCCACCGTGCACGCGCGCGAGCAAACCGTGCGCGCGCGCGCCGCCTTCGGCGCCGACGGCGCGCTCCTGGCCCTCGACGTCCACGTGCGCGGCGACGTCGGCGCGCATCTCCACACCAAGGGCGCGGGCCCGATCTTCCTCGGCGGCGTGGTGCTGCCCGGGCAATACGCGATCCGCCACTTCCACGCGCGCCTCGAGGCCGTCGTCACCAACAAGGTCCCCTTCGGCGCGTATCGCGGCTTCGGGATGCAGCAGGCGGCGTTCGTTCTGGAGCGGCTGATGGACGTCGGCGCCGGGCGCCTTCACCTCGACCCCGCGGAGATCCGGCGGCGCAACTACGTGCCGCGCGAGGCGTTCCCGTTCAAGAATGCGGCAGGCATGACGTACGACAGCGGCGACTACCGGCCCACGCTCGAGCGCGCGCTCGCCGTGGCCGACTACGCCGGCCTGCGCGCGATGCAGACGCGCGAGCGCGCGACGGGCCGGCTGATCGGCGTCGGGCTCGCCGGCTACGTCGAGGTGACGGGCATGGGCCCATCGCGCCTGATGGCGGCGATGGGCAACCGGCAGGGCGGCTACGAGACGGCGCTGGTGCGGCTCGAGCCCTCCGGGCGCGCCAGCGTCTTCACGGGGATCATCGAGCTCGGGCAGGGGATCCGCACGTCGCTCGCCCAGGTGGCCGCGGAGATCCTGACGCTGCCGCCCGAGCGCGTGCGCGTCGTGCTCGGCGACACGGAGCTGTGCCCGTACTCCTGCTACGGCACGGCGGACAGCCGCGGCTCGGTGGTCGGCGGCGCGGCCGTGCTCCAGGCCTCTCGCGTCGTCCGCGACAAGCTCACGCGGCTGGCCGCCCACCTGCTCGAGGCGGGCGTCGAGGACATCGAGCTCGCGGACGGCGAATGCCGCGTGCGCGGCGTGCCCGGCCGCGCGCTGTCGCTCGCGGCGCTGGCCGCCGAGGCGCAGCGCGGCGGTAACCTTCCGCCGGGCGCCGATCCTGGACTCGACGGGCGCGTCACCTACCACCCGGAGAACTGGACGCATCCCTACGGCGTCCACGTGGCGGCCGTCGAGGTCGCGCGCGAGACCGGCGCCGTGAGCGTGCTCGGCTACTGGGTGGCCCACGACTGCGGCACGCTGCTGAACCCGATGCTGGTGGACGGGCAGCTTGCCGGCGGCGTCGCGCAGGGGCTCGGCGGCGCGCTCCTGGAGCACCTGCCGTACGACGAGAGCGGCCAGCCGCTCGGGCGGACGTTCATGGAGTACGCGCTGCCGACGGCGGCGGTGATGCCGCCGCTCGTCGTCGCCCACCTCGAGACGCCGTCGCCGCACACGCCCGGCGGGATGAAGGGCATGGCCGAGGGCGGCACCATCGCCGCGCCGGCGGCGATCGGCAACGCCGTGGCCGACGCGCTGGTCCCGGCTGGCGTCGACCCGTCCGCGATCGACTTCTATCCGCTCACGCCGGCGCGGGTGTTCGCGCTGCTGCGCGGGCGCCGGTGAGCGGCCGCCTCCTCTCGCTCGACGCCTTTCGCGGACTCACGATCGCCGGGATGGTGCTCGTCAACAATCCCGGGACGTGGGCGGCCGTGTACCCGCCGCTGCGCCACGCGGAGTGGCACGGCCTCACGCCGACCGACGTGGTCTTTCCGTTCTTCCTCTTCATCGTCGGCATGGCGATTCCGCTGGCGCGGCCGTCGTTCGGTCGGGTGCTGCGACGCGCCGCGGTGATCGGGGCACTCGGCCTCGTGCTGAACGCCGCCTGGGGCTTCGATCCCGCGACGCTCCGGATTCCCGGCGTCCTGCAGCGGATCGCGGTCTGTTATCTCGTCGCCGCGCTGCTGTTCCTGACCACCTCGTGGCGCACGCAGGCGATCGTGACGGCGGCGCTGCTACTCGGGTATTGGGGAGTGATGCACGGCGACCTGAGCCCTGAGGGAAATCTCGCGGCACGGCTCGACCGCGCCGTGCTCGGCCCGCACATCCTGCGCCTCACGCGCGTCTACGATCCCGAAGGCATCCTCAGCACGCTGCCGGCCATCGCGACCACGGTGCTCGGCGTGCTGGCGGGACGCTGGGTGCGGAACGCGCGGGCCACCGCCGGTGGCGTCGCGCTCGCGGGAGCGATCGGCGTCGGACTCGGCGCCGCGTGGAGCCTGGTGTTTCCGCTGAACAAGTCGCTGTGGACCAGCTCGTACGTCGTGCTCACGGCCGGGCTCGCGCTCCTCGTGTTCGCCGCGTGCTACTGGGCGATCGAGATCCGCGGGTGGCGGCGCTGGGCCACGCCGTTCGTCGTGCTGGGCGTCAACGCGCTGGCGCTGTTCTTCCTGTCCACCCTGGCCGCCGTCGTGCTGATACGAAGCGGCGCCCACAAGGTCGTCTACCAGAGTCTGTTCGCGCCGTGGGCCGCGCCGGTGAACGCCTCGCTCGCGTTCGCGGTCGCGTACCTGCTCGTCTGGTGGGGCGTCATGTGGGGCTTCTCCCGCGCGGGCATTCGCCTGCGGGCGTGACCTGGCCCATCGCTTGATATTCGACGTGCATTCTGATCTAGCCGCGCACGACCTTCGCCGCCGCGTGCAGCAGCGTCTCCGGCGTGTCGGGATTGATCGAGCAGTCGGGGCCGAGCAGGAGCGCGCGGCCGTTCATCTGCGCGACCGCCTGCCGCGCCCGGGCGGCGATGGCCTCCGCGCTCAGCGATGCGATCTCCGGCTTGGCGGGCAGCCCGCCGACGACGGCGCGGCCGGTGCGGCGATGCACCTCCGCGAGCGACGGGTTACCGCCGCCGAGGGCCCAGGAGAACGCCGTCACCGGGTAGTCGGCGAACTCGTCGAAGTGCACGCCGGGGCCGCACACGTGGAGCAGGTTGAACGGGGCGCCGGCGACCGCGGCGAGCACGTGCAGGTCGTGCGGGCGCTGGAAGCGGCGGCACGCCTCGGCGGTGATGCCGTCGCCGCGGCGGGCGACGTTGGTGGCGTAGAAGAGCCCGTCGGCGCCGCCCGCGACACACGCGCGGGCGTATTCGGTCAGCGTCTCGGCGATGGCCGCGAGCCCGGCGTCCAGCGCCTTCGGATCCGCGCGCGCGATCTCGAGCGCCTGCTCGCGCCCACCGCGCAACAGAAATGGCAGCACCATGAGCGGCGAGAAGATCGTCCAGATGATCGGCGTGTCCGGGCCGATCGCCGCGCGGATCTCGGCGAGCGCGGCGAGCTGCTCGCCGAGCGCGCCCGCGCGCGGATCGACGGGCTCGAGCCGGGCGACGTCGGCGGCGCCGGCGAGCGGGGTGTGCGTGACGGTGTACTGTGTCGCGCGGTCCGTGGACGGCCGGTAGGTCAGCCCCCACATCTCGGCGAAGCACTGGGCGCGCGACTGCGGTTTCAGGAAATCCCAGTCGAAGACGCGCGCCAGCCGGAGCGTCTCCGCCGCCAGGCCCGCCGCGGAGTTCTCGGTGGCGAAGTTGTGGAGCCAGAAGGCGATCGGGACCCGGTCCACGGGCTCGCCTCGCAGGGCCGCCAGCACCCGCTCGCGCCGCGTCATGGCCAGGAAGTATACGGGACAGCCTGGTCAATCTTCGACCGCCCGGCGTCCCGGCCGGCCGGAGCCCCACATAGATTGATGCCCGCGCGGCCCGCTCGCGTTATCAGGGGTGGGGGAGAGTCACGCCCCGATCGACGCAGACATGAACAAAAGGAGCCCCGATATGACGAGACGGAAGGCGTGTGTCGTAGCGCTCGCGGCCGTCCTGGCGCTGGCCATGGGCGCCGCCGTCGACGCCGGTGGTATCGACCCGAAGGTGCAGAAGAAGGTGCTCGTGCCGGTCTACAACCTGTCGATCTCGAAGATCGAGTTCAACCCGGTCGGCGGTCCGGTCATGAACCTGCCGCTGAACGCCGAGACGGGTGGGAAGGTCACGAAGGCGGGCCCCCACGAGGTGCGGGTGCTCGTCAAGAACACCGGCCCGCAGGCGCATCCCGACGGCGACCGGCACTGCGAGATCGAGGTGAAGGGCGGCAAGCAGGTCGGGACCTACGGCCTCTCGTACAACAAGAAGGTCACGACCAAGGTCCCGGCGGTCCCGGCGAACCAGAGCAAGTACTGCTACGTGAAGCTCGAGGACGTCAAGGACCCCGGCAACTATTTCGTCTACGCCAAGCTGAAGGACTGAGCCCGACTCGATCCGCGCGCGCTGGCGCGATCGCCTAGACGACGGCGATCGCTTCCACCTCGATGAGGTAATCGGGATGGGCCAGCGCGCGCACCTCCACCATGGTGGAGGCCGGCCCCGTCGCCCCGAAGAACTCCTCGCGCACGACCCGGAAGTCCGCCCGGTAGCGCACGTCCGTGACGAACGTCGTGAGCTTCACCACGCTGTCGAGCGTGCCGCCGCCGGCCTCGATCAGCGCCTTCACGCTGGTGAAGACCGCGCGGGCCTGGGCCTTGCAGTCGCCGCGGTGCTTGACGCCGCCCTGCGCGTCGTAGGGCACCTGCCCGGCGGTGAAGAGCAGGGTCTGCGCGCCCGTCACGCGCATGCCCTGGCTGTAGCCGCCGGGGTTGTACACGCCCGCCGCCCCGTATTTTTCGATCTTCGCCATGTCGGCCTCCTGGCTGGTTACTTGAGCGCGTAGGGATTGATCGGCGTGCCGACGGCGCGCGTCACGGGCAGGGGCGGGGCCACGAGCAGGAACGCGTAGCGACCGTCGGCCGCGCAGTCCGCGGCCAATTCCTCCAGGAAGAAGATCTCGCCGAGCGTGAGCCCCATGTTCGGGATGGCCACCACGTGGAACGGGTTGCGGAAGGCCGGGATCTCCGAGGGCCGCACCTCGACCGCGTAGTTGTCGCTGGCCACGGCCGCGATCTGCTTGTCGTGCATCCACGCCGTCGTGTGGACCGACACGCCCGGGAACGGATCGAGGTCGTAGTGCCGCCAGTCCTTCTTGTCGAGGTAGCGCGACATGTGGCCGGTGCGGATCAAGAGCAGGTCGCCCCGCTGCACGGTCACCCGCGCGGCGGCCGCGGTGGCCTCGAGGTCGGCCACGCTGATGGCGTATCCGGGCTCGAGCGCCTTCACGCCCTTGTGGCGGGCGACGTCGAGCAGGACGCCGCGCCCGGCGATCTTGTCGCGCGTCTTGTCGATGCTGTTCTTCGCGGCGCCGCTGCTGGTGACCAGCCGCGCGTCGTAGCCGTTGTACATCTTCCCCTCGTAGAAGATGTGGGCGAGGCTGTCCCACTGCGTCACGCACTGCAGCGGCATCACGATCCAGTCGTCGGAGCCGCCGTAGCCCTGCATCTCGCGCACCTCGGCGGGCGTGCGCGGGGCGTCGCCGCCGTCGCGGAACATCGTGTGGATAGGATTGAAGCGCTGGCGCGTGCCGCTCTGCGGCCCCTGGCGGTCGAGGGGAATCCCCAGCGCGAAGACCTTGCCGGCGGTGACGAGCCGGCCGGCGGCGGCGATGGTGTCGGGCGTGATGTAGTTGAGCGTGCCGATCTCGTCGTCGGGTCCCCAGCGCCCCCAGTTGCGGACCTTCAACGCCAGCGCGCGCAGCGTCTCTTCGTCGCTCATGGAGGCTCCTTCGCGTCACTCCTCGGGGACGGGCAGCGCCTCCACCCTCCCCGAGGTCTCACGCGCGCGCTCGTTCTGCTCGGCGTGGACGCGGCGCATGAACGGGATGAACGGCAGGACGGCCAGGAACACCATGGCGATGAGCCAGAAGTCGTCGGCGTAGGCGAGGACCTGCGCCTGCTCGGTGGTGCGGCGGTAGAGCATGGCCAGCGCCTGGCGGCTCGCCGTGAAGGAGTCCGCGCCGTGGCTCATGAAATGCGCGGTCCACTGCTTGAGGCGCTCGGCCGTCTCCGCGCTCCAGACGTCCACGTGGGCCACCAGCGTGCTCTGGTGCTGCTGGCTGCGGCGCACGAGCAGCGTGGTGGCCAGCGCCACGCCCACGCTGCCGCCGACGTTGCGCACGACGTTGTAGGCGGCGGTGGCGTTGCCCAGCCGGTCCAGGCGGATGGTGGCCAGCGTCAGCGTCTGGAGCGGCGGGAAGATGAACCCCATCGCGAAGCCCTGCAGGAAGCGCGGCCAGGCCAGGCTCCAGTAGTCCATGCCGAGGGTGAGGTGGGTCATGAGCAGCGCGGCGAACGCGTTCAGCAGGCAGCCGCCCATGAGCATGAGCCGCTGGTCCATGCGCGAGACGAGGCGGCCCGAGATCATCAGCGAGATCATCGTGCCGAAGCCGCCCGGGGCGAGGACGAGGCCGGCGTTCCACGCGTCGTAGGCGAGGATCTTCTGCGAGTAGAGCGCGACCAGCAGCATGCTCGAGTTGAACGCGAGGCCGACGAGCGCGATACAGCTCGTGCCCACCGCGAAGTTCCGGTCGCGGAACACGGTGAGATCGAGGATGGGTTCCTTGGCCGTCAGCTCGCGGGCGAGGAAGCCGACGAGCGCGAAGGCGGCGAGCACGAACAGCACGACGATCAGCCCCGAGTCGAACCACTCGTACTTCTCGCCGAGGTCGAGGGCGAGCTGGAGGAAGCCGAAGCCGAGCACCATCAGCACGAGCCCGGCCAGGTCGATGCCGCGCGGCTTGCTCACGAACGGCGAGTCGAAGAGGAAGGCGCTGACCATCAGGAAGCCGAGGACGCCGATGGGCAGGTTGATGTAGAAGATCCAGCGCCACGACCAGTTGTCGCAGACCCAGCCGCCCACGGTGGGCCCGAGGATCGGCGCGAGCATGATCCCCATGCCCCACACGGCCATGGCCGTGCCGCGCTGCCGCAGCGGAAAGATCTCCCACATGATCGCCTGCGCCATGGGGATGACGGGGCCGCCGCCCAGCCCCTGGAGGATGCGCATGGCCACGAGGAACTCGAGATTCGGCGCGATGCCCGACAGGAACGAGCTGGCCGTGAAGATCACGGTGCAGATGAGGAAGAAGCGGCGGCGCCCGAACCGCGCGGAGAGCCAGCCCGTGGCGGGAATGGCCACGGCGTTGGCGGCCAGGTAGGAGGTGACGACCCAGGCCATCTCCTCGAGGCCCGCCGACATCGAGCCCTGCATGTGCGGCAGCGCCACGTTGGTCACGCTGGTGTCGAGCACCTGCATGACGGTGACGAACATCACGGAGAGCGTGATGGCCCAGCGGCGTGTTGGGGAGATGTCGGCGTCAGCCATGGCGGCGCGCGGTCAGATCTTCGGGATGTGGATGGTCTTGCTGATCATCAGTGAGCCGGAGAGCGCCCACAGGAGCGTGAGCGGATGCAGGCGCCCGGGACCGAGCGGGACGACGCCGAGCGGCAGCGCGTCGCCGACGCGGCCGGCCCACGCGGCGAGCGCCACCACGGCGACCAGGACGAGGCTCGACGGGATCGGCGTGCCCTCGAAGTACTTCACCTTGGCGCCGCCCGCCGAGAGCTCGTCGGCCGTCACGTTGAAGCGGGCCAGCCGGCTCACGCCGCAGCCGACGAAGTAGACGAGGATCACGAGGTCCCAGGCGCCCGTCATGCCCGCGCCGTAGGCGATGGCCGCCGGCGCCACGCCGAAGGCGATGACGTCGGCCAGCGAGTCCAGCTCACGCCCCATGGCCGAGTGCTTGCGGCGCGCGCGGGCCACGCGGCCGTCCAGCACGTCGAAGACGAGGGCGACGGGGATGAGGGCCGTGGCCAGGAGCAGGCGCGGGAGGGCGCGCGTCTCGACGTAGGCCATCGTCGCGAAGATGGCCAGCACGCCGCAGGCGGCGTTACCCAGCGTGAGGAAGTCCGCGAGGTGGAAGCCGCGGATCATGGAGAGGTGCCGGGGCGCGGCCATGCTCAAGCGATCTGCACTCTCCGCATCACGCGCCGGTACGGGCCCGCGTCGTTGATGGCCAGGTGCTTGACGCAGCGGTTGTCCCAGAAGGCCACCGCGCCCTTCGTCCAGCGGAAGCGGCAGGTGAACTCCGGGCGATGGCCGTGGTCCATCAGGAAGTGCAGGAGCGGCCGCGCCTCGTCGTCGGTGAGGCCCTCGATGCCGACGGTGTAGGAGTGATTGACGAAGAGCAGCTTCTTGCCGGTCTCCGGATGCGTGCCGACGATCGGGTGCAGGGTGATCGTCTCGCGCCAGTCGGCGTCGTCGCGCGCCTTGGTCGTGCGCCCGGCGTTGTAGTTCGACTGCGGGCCGGCCACCAGGCGGTCGCTGTGCACGGCGCGCAGGCCGCCGATGAGCCGCTTCATCCCGTCCGAGAGCGACTCGTAGGCGAGGTACTGGCTGGCGAACAGCGTGTCGCCGCCGTAGGGCGGCACCTCGAGCGCGTAGAGGATCGCGCCCATGGGCGGCCGCGGCATCATCGTGGTGTCGGCGTGCCACTCCTCGCCGACCACGCGCGTGTCGCCGGGCTCGCGGACGATCATGACGATCTCCGGGTCGGCCTGCGTCCCGGCGTAGTTCGGGTGGATGAAGATCTCGCCGAAGCGCCGCGCCAGGCGCTTCTGCTGCTCGGCGTCGAGCTCCTGGTCGCGGAAGAAGATCACGCCGTGGGCGAGCAGCGCCCGGCGGATGTCGGCGATGGTCGCGTCGTCCGGGTCCGCGCCGAGGTCGACGCCCGCGAGCTCGGCGCCGAGCGCGCCGGCGATGGGGTGCACCTCGAGCCGGGTGGTCGTGGCCATGGAGCCTCCTGTGCCGGAATGCTATCATCCACCGGCAAGGAGACCCACCCATGAGTGACCGGGCCGTCGCGCCGCGCGGGATCAACCACCTCGTCCTCAACGTGCGCAACCTCGAGGTCTCGCACGAGTTCTGGACCGAGATCGTCGGCTTCCGCATGGTGGCCGAGCTGAAGGACCGTCCGTTCAAGATGCGGTTCTACAGCGGCGTCTCCGAGGACGGCGAGGTGACCCACCACGACCTGGCCCTGGCCGAGCTGCCGGCCGGGACCGAGGCCCAGGTCGCGTGGTCGATGCAGCCCAACCGCGTGGGCATCAACCACGTCGCCATCTGCTGGCCGGATCGCGAGTCCTGGCTGCAGCAGCTCGAGTTCCTCCAGAAGAAGGGCGTGAAGTTCCTGCGCCGCGTGAACCACGGCATGACCCACAGCGTCTACATCGAGGACCCGGACGGCAACGGCATCGAGGTGCTGTACGAGCTGCCGCGCGAGGTGTGGGCCAACGACATCGACGGCGCGCAGAACTTCTCGGAGCGGCTGCCCACCGAGGGCCCGGAGGCGCTCGTGGACCGCACCGACAATCCCGTGTTCGGGGGGGCGAAGGTCTCCGCGTGAGCCGCCTCGCGACCGAGTTCGAGCGCTACGACGGCCTCGGCCTCGCCGAGCTGATCCGCAACAAGGAAGTCACCGCCGACGAAGTGCTGGCCGCGACCCTCGAGCGCGTCGAGGCCCGCAACCCCGCCGTCAACGCCGTCACCCTGAGGATGGACGAGCAGGCCCGCGCGGCCATCCGCGCGGGCCTGCCCGACGGCCCGCTCAAGGGCGTGCCGTACTTCCTCAAGGACCTCGGCGTCCTCTATGCGGGCACGGTGACCTCGTTCGGCAGCCGGCTCTACTCCGGCTACGTCGCCGATCACGACAGCGAGATCGTGGCGCGGATGAAGCGCGCCGGGCTCGTGATCGCGGGCAAGACGAACACGCCGGAGATGGGGATCGCGCCCTCGACCGAGCCGCGGCTGTTCGGCCCGACGCGCAACCCCTGGAAGCCGACGCACAGCGCGGGCGGCTCGAGCGGCGGCGCCGCCGCGGCCGTCGCGTCCGGCATGCTGCCGATGGCCCACGCCACCGACGGCGGCGGCTCGATCCGCATCCCGGCCTCCGCGTGCGGCCTCTTCGGGCTCAAGCCCACGCGCGCGCGCAACCCCGCCGGCCCCGACGCCGGCGAGGGCTGGAGCGGCGCCTCGATCGGTCACGCCGTCACGTGGACGGTGCGCGACAGCGCCGCGCTCCTCGACGCGACGTCGGGGCCCGACGTCGGCGACCCGTACTGGGCGCCGCCGCCGGCGCGTCCGTTCCTGGAGGAGGTCGGCCGGGATCCCGGGCGGCTGCGCATCGCGCTCACCGTGAAGCCGTGGGTCGAGGGACCGGTCGATCCGGAGGTCGCCGAGGCGACCCGCGAGGCCGGCAAGCTCTGCGCGAGCCTCGGCCATCACGTCGAGGAGGCCCGGCCCGAGATCGACGAGGCGGCATGGCAGCAGTCCACGCTCGTGATCGTCACGGCCAGCCTGACCTTCGCGCTGGAGACGCGGGCCGCCGCGCTCAAGCGCCCGCTCGGCCAGGACGACATCGAGCGGATCACGTGGGAGCGCGTGCAGCTCGCGAAGAGCTTCGGCGCCGCCGACTACGCGCGCGCGATCCACACCGTGCACCGCACGGGCCGCGCCGTCGCGCGTTTCCTCGAGCGCTACGACGTCCTCATCACGCCGACCATGGCCAAGCCGCCGCACCCGCTCGGCGTGCTCGATCTCTCCAACCCCGACACGGCCGCCTTCAACGCCGCCCGGAACGCGTCGATCGGCTTCACGTCGCTCTTCAACTCGTCCGGCCATCCGGCCATGTCGGTGCCGCTGGCGATGTCGCGCGACGGGCTGCCGCTCGGCATCCAGTTCGCCGCGCGGTTCGGGGACGAGGCGACGCTGTTCCGGCTGGCCGCGCAGCTCGAGGCGGCGCGGCCGTGGAAGGACCGACGGCCTAGGCTGGGCTGACGGCCGCGGCCCGGCGGCGCCGCACCACCCGCACGAGCGGGGGACCGAGCAGGACGGCCGCGGGCACGATGAGGATCGCCGCGGTCAGCGGGCGCGCCAGCATCTCCACGACGCTGCCCTGGGTGAGGAACAGCGACTGCCGCAGGGTCTTCTCCATCATCGGCCCCAGCACGAGCGCGACCACCAGCGGCGAGGGATCGATCCGCAGCTGGCGCAGGACGTAGCCGACGACGCCGAAGGTGACGAGGATCCAGAGGTCGAGGAACGAGTTGTTGAGGCTGAAGGCTCCCACCAGGCACAGGAGCAGCACCAGGGTGGCGAGCACGTGCTGCGGCAGGCGAAGCACGCTGACGAAGAGGCCCACCAGGGGCAGGTTCAGGATCAGCAGCAGGAAGTTGCCGATGTACATGCTCGCGACGAAGCCCCAGAAGACCTCCGGCCGCTGGCTGATCATGAGCGGCCCCGGCTGCAGGCCCTGGATCACGAGGGCGCCGAGCAGGATGGCCGTGGCGGGCGAGAACGGGATGCCGAGCGAGAGCAGCGGCACCATGGCCCCGGCGGTGGCGCCGTTGTTGGCGGCCTCCGGCCCCGCCACGCCCTCGATGGCGCCCTTGCCGAACTCCTCCGGGCGCTTGGACACGCGCTTCTCGAGCGCGTACGAGATGAAGGTCGAGAGCACCGCGGCGGGGCCGGGGATGAGGCCCGTCAGGAAGCCCACCACGGAGCCGCGCGCGATCGGCGCCGCCGAGCGGCGCCACTCCTCGCGCGTGGGGAACATCTCGCGCAGCCGCACGCGCGCGATCTGCGCGCGCCGCACGCCCTCCTCGGCGAGGACCAGCACCTCCGCCACCCCGTAGAGGCCCATGATCACCGGGACCAGCTCCACGCCCTGCGAGAGCTGTACGGAGCCGAAGGTGAACCGGCGCGCCGCCGAGATCGTGTCCATGCCGACCGTGCCGAGCCCGAGCCCGATCGCCACCAGCACGAACGCGTGAGACAGCCGCGCGCTCGACAGCCGCGAGAGCAACAAGATGCCGCCGAGCGTGATGGCGAAGTACTCCGGCGGTCCGAAATGCAGGGCGGCGTTGGCCAGCCACGCCGCCGAGAACATGATGCCGACGACGCCGAGGGTGCCCGCGACGAACGAGCCGACGGCGGCCACGGCCAGCGCCGCCCCCGCCCGCCCCCGACGGGTCATCTGGTAGCCGTCGAGCAGCGTGACCACCGAGCCCGCTTCGCCGGGCACGTTGACGAGAATGGACGTCGTGGACCCGCCGTACATCGCGCCGTAGTAGATGCCGGCCAGCATGATGAGCGCGGTGGCGGGGTGGAGGGCGAACGTCGACGGCAGCAGGAGGGCCATGGCGCCCACCGGCCCGATGCCCGGCAGCACGCCGACGATCGTGCCCACCAGCACGCCGACGAAGCACGCGAACAGGTTGCCCGGCGTGAGCGCGACGCCGAAGCCGTAGGCGAGGCCTTCGAGCGGTCCCATCAGATCACCACGGACCGCGCGGCAGCGCCACGTCCAGCAGCACGGCGAAGAGGTAGTACGACACGCCGGCGCTGAGCGCGGCGAGCGCGGCGGCGCCGCGCCACGAGCTGCCGAGCCGGCGCAGGAGGATGGCGACGAAGGCGAAGGCCAGGAGCGGGTAGCCCACCCAGGGCAGGAGGAAGCAGAAGGCGACGAGGAGGACCACGCCGGCGAGAACCCGGCTCCGGCGCTCGGGGTCAGCTTCTTCTTCTACTTCTATTACTGGGGGACCCGTACCGCTTCCCCCAGACCCCCTCACTTGCTTGGCGATGTCACTTTGCGTGGTGGTGCCACCACCGATGCCACCAGCCACGAAGGCCTGGACGGTCATGATCGCGCCGACGATGCAGGTGAACACGGCGACGGCGACGGGGAAGAATCCGGCGCCGGGACGGGCCAGCGAGCCGAACGGCAGCGCCAGCGCCTGGCTCAGGTACACGCCGCCGCCGACCACCGTGACGAGCGCGACGACGCGCTCGAGCATCTAGTTCTTGATCATCCCCAGGCGCTTGAGGATGTCGGTGTGCAACCGATACTCCGTCCAGAGGTCCGCGCGGCACTTCTCGGCGGTCTTGTACTCGATGTCCACGCCGCGGTTGTTCATGAGGGTCACGAACGACGGCTCCTCGATGGCGGCCTTGGCGGCGTCGTGGAGATACTTGAGCACGGCGGGCGGCGTGCCCTTGGGCGCCGTGAGCACGAACCACGTGCCGAGGGCCGTGGGCCAGCCGGCCTCCTTCGCCGTCGGCGTGTCGGGATAGAGGCGCTGGCGCTTGTCCTGGAACGCGAGCAGCGGGCGCAGCTTCTTGGCGTCCACGAGCGGCTTGATCTCGCCGGGCTGGGCCACCACCGCGTCGACGTGGCCGCCGAGGATCGCCGGGCTCGTCTCGCCCCAGCCGGAGAACGGCACGTGCGTGACCTTCACCTTGGCGTGGACCATGAGCTGCTCGAGGTTCAGGTGGCTGGAGGTGCCCTCGCCGGGCGAGGCCACGCGCAGCTTGCCGGGCGCGGCCTTGGCGGCGTTGACGAACTCCGCGGCGGTCTTCCACGGCGAGTCGTGCTGCACGACGAGCATCGAGCTGAACGCGATCGTGTTCATGATCGGCTCGTAGTCGTCGGGCGTCTTGTAGGGCAGCGGATTGAGCTGCGGATGGATGACCAGCGTGGAGACGGGCGCGAGGATGACGGTGTAGCCGTCGGGCTTGGCCTGCACGACCTCGGCGAGTCCCACCGAGCCGCCGCCCCCGGGCCGGTTGAGCACGGTGACGCCCTTCGGGAACTTCTTCTTCATCGACTCCGCCATCGGCCGCGCCACGATGTCCACCATGCCGCCGGCCGGGTAGGCGGCGACGATGGTGAGGGGGCGCTCGGGATACTCGGCGGCGGCGGGAAGCGTCCAGGCGAGGACCAGGACCACGGCGAGGATCAGACGCGGCATTCGCGACCTCCGGAAGCCGGAATTGGGTGCCCGACTATAGCAGGACCGGCCTCACGCGCGCTCCACGATGTGCAGGCCGCGGTCGCGGTCGATGAGGTACATGAGCCCGCGCGCGTCGTAGCAGACGTCGTTGCTGCACACGCGCCCGCCGCCGGCGGGGTCGGGCACGAACGAGGCGACCTCGCGCGGCGCGTGCGGCCGGGCAATGTCCACGATGCGCAGGCCGTGGGCAAACCACGCCACCGGGATCTCCGTGCCGCGCACCTCCTCGCAGGGCTGGTGGCAGGCCGTGAACTCGGGTTGCGGCGCGCCGTCGATGCCGTCCACCTGGAACGAGGCGAACGGCGTCGGCCGCGTCTCTTCCGTGATGTCCACGAGCCAGAGAAACGCCGGCGTGCCCGGCACGATCCGCGCCACGTCCTCGTCCGCCACGAGCAGCACGCGCCGGCCCTCGAGCGCGAAGGGAATGGGCAGCGCGGTGTGGGTCGGCGTGCAGAAGGGCGGGCTCCAGTCGAGGCCGGAGACGAGCTTCGGCTTGCCCATGTCCTCGATGTCGAGGATGACGAAGCCGCCGTGCCAGTACGAGACGTAGAGCCGGTTGCCGAGGCGGATCGGGTGGTGGCAGCGGTGGTCGCGGCCCTCCCACTTCGGCGTCTCGCCGCCGGCGATCCACTGGCCGGGCATCCACCAGCGCCCGACTTCTTCGGGACGCCCCGGATTTTTGAGATCGAGCGTCATCACGATGTTGCCGCGGTAGCCCTCGAGGTCGGGCGAGAAGTACGCGTAGCGCCCGTCGAAGGTGAAGCGGTGCACGCCCTGGCACTCGTAGAAGGCGATCTCGCGCGGGGCGGCGGGCTTCGACACGTCGAAGACGCCGAGGCCGCGCCGGACGTCGGGCGCGGGCTTGGCGCCGCGCAGCCCCTCCCGGTTGACGAGCATCACGCCGTTCACGACGCGCACCTTGTGTGAATGGATGCCGTCGGGCAGGGTGAGCTCGGCGAGCTTCCGCGGGTTCGCGGGATCGCTGACGTCCACGATCGTGGTGCCGTGCGGCGGCTTCATGTGCGCCACGTACGCGGTGGTGCCGTCGACGACGACCTGCCCGCCGCCCGCGCAATCGAAGTAGCCGACCGCCTTGATGCCTCGCGCCTGTGCCATGGCTGCCTCCCGGCGTGTAATATACGTCGCCACGGAGGGGACCATGAACCGTACCAGGGCTCTGATCGCAATCGCCGTCGCCACGCTCATCCTCGTCGCGGCCGTCGGGCTGATTCCCGTGGCGCGCGCCGCCGACCCCATCAAGATCGGCCTCGGCATGGCCCTCACCGGCGGCCTCTCCGCCAACGGCAAGCCCGCGCTGCTGGCCATGCAGATCTGGAAGGACGAGGTCAACAAGAAGGGCGGGCTGCTGGGCCGCCCCGTCGAGCTGATCGCCTACGACGACCAGACGAACCCCTCCACCGTGCCCGGCATCTACACGAAGCTGCTCGACGTGGACAGGGTCCACCTCGTCGTCTCCGGCTACGGCACCAACCTCATCGCGCCGCTGATGCCCATCGCCATGGAGCGCAAGCTGACCGTCATCGGCATCTTCGGGCTGGCCAACAACGAGAAGTACAACTATCCGAACTATTTCCAGATCTCGCCGACGGGGCCCGATCCCGCCACCAGCACGGCCACGGGCTTCTTCGAGCTGGCCGCCAAGCAGAATCCCAAGCCGCAGACGGTGGCCATCGTCGGCGCCGACGCCGAGTACCCGCAGACCGCCCTCGTGGGGGCGCGCGAGATCATCAAGCGCCACGGGTTCAAGACGGTCTACGACAAGACCTACCCGCCGAGCACGGTGGACTACACGCCGATCGTGCGGGCCATCAACGCCACGAATCCCGAGATCGTCTTCATCGCGTCGTATCCGCCGGACTCCGTCGG
>DASYTM010000038.1:0-3830 GCA_036002345.1 Candidatus Methylomirabilota bacterium
CGTGCGTGCGGTGGGAGTGGGTGAACTCCCAGAAGAGCCGAGATTTTCCGACGCCGGGCTCGCCGACGACGGCCACCACCTGGCCCTGACGTCCGCCGGCCCGCTCGAGCGCGTGACGGAGCGACTCCAGCTCGTCGCTCCGCCCGACGAACCGCGTCAGGCCTCGCGCCGCCGCCGCCTGGACGCGCGACCGCACGACGCCGGCCCCGGTGACCTCGAAGACCTCGATGGGCGCCTCCAGCCCCTTGATGGGCACGGGGCCGCGCGGTCTCACGGCGACGAATCCCTCGGCCAGCTCGAGCGTCTCCCGCGCGATGAGGATCGTGCCCGGCGTGGCGAGTTGCTCCATCCGAGCGGCGAGGTGGGTGGTCTGGCCCACCGCCGTGTAGTCCATCCGGAGGTCGCTGCCGATGGCACGGACGACGACCTCGCCGGAGTTGAGGCCCACGCGGATCTGCACGGACGCGCCGTGGGTGCGAAAGAGCTCGTCGGCCCGGCGCTTGACGGCGTCCTGCATGCGCAGCGCCGCGTAGCAGGCGCGCACCGCGTGGTCCTCGTGCGCGAGCGGCGCGCCGAAGAGCGCCATGATGCCGTCGCCCATGACCTGGTTCACGGTGCCCTCGTAGCGATGGACGGCGTCCATCATGAGCTGGAGGACGGGATCGCGGAGCTTGCGCGCTTCCTCGGGATCGCGGTCGGCCAGCAGCTCCATCGAGCCCTTGAGGTCCGCGAACAGCACCGTGACCTGCTTGCGCTCGCCCTCGAGGGCGCCGCGCGAGGTGAGGATCTTCTCGGCGAGGTGCGCCGGCGTGTAGGTCTGCGGCGCGGCCGAGCGCGTGGCGTCGGCCGGCAGTCCGGCGCCGCAGGAGCGGCAGAACTTCTTGCCGGCGGTGACCGGAGCGCCACAGATTGGACACACGAGGTCGAGCCGCGCGCCGCAGTCCTCGCAGAACCGCGCACCCGCGTCGTTCTCGGCCGCGCAGCGCGGGCACTTCAGAAGGCTCACAGCCGCGTCAGGACGTCCACCAGCGCCGGCCGGCCCTCGTCCTTCACCACGCGAAGCGCCCGCCGTAGCGCCGGCCCGACCGCGTCCGCCGTGTCGATCGGCCCTTCCGCGTGGACGCCGAAGCCCTGCGCGATCCGGGCGAAGTCCGGCGCCGGGTCGTCGATGCGAATCCCGACGACCTTGTTCTCGACGGGCCGCGCGCGAGTCTTGGCCACCGATTCCTGGTGCTCCTCGTCGTTGCCGTAGGTGCGGTTGTTGAACATGACGGTGAGGAGCGGCAGCCGGTGGTGCGCGGCGGTGTACAGCGCGCTGATCACGTAGAGCAGGTCGCCGTCGGCCTGGAGGTTGACGCAGACCTTGCCCGTCCCGCGGTGCGCCAGCGTGACGCCGAGTGCCGCGGGGAGCCCGTAGCCGAGACCTGCGCCGCCGCTGCCGCCGTACGCGCGATCGGGCTGCCAGTCCCACAGGCGCGCGGCCCAGGCCTTGCCGGTGCCGTTCGCCAGCACCCAGTCCTCGTCCTTGATGACCTGCCAGATCTCGGCGGCGAGCACCGAGGGCGCCACCGGGCGCGACGAGCGCTCGAGGCGGGCCGCGGCCTCCCACTCGGCGCGGAGGGCAGCGTGCCGCGCGCGGAGGCGAGCGGCCCGCGCCTCGCGCTCGCCGCGCTGGCCATCGTGCCGGAGCTCGTCGTCGACCGCCGCCAGGAGGCCGGGCAGGGCGAGGGCGGCATCCGCGGCAATGGGCACGTCCACGGGGATCAGCGACTGGAAGGTCTGCGCCCAGCTACGGACGGCGAAGTCGTCGAGGGAGATGGCGACCACCTTGACGGCCTCGTTGAGCAGCCGCACCTCGCGCGTCGCCCGGTCCGTGCGGCCGAGCGCGCCCAGGAAGTTCGTGACGTCGAGGGCGAGCACGACGTCGGCCTCCCGCAAGATCTCGTCGCGCACGCCGCCCAGGTTCAGCGAATGGCTGCCCGGCACGCTCGGCCGGCCCGTGTACTCGACGGAGAGGTCCACGAGGGGCGCCGCGAGCCGCTCGGCGAGCCGGCACAGGGCTGCCGTCGTCCCGGGCGGACGGCCGAGGGCCTCCACGACGATCGCGGGCGCGCGCGCTCCGGCGAGCATGCGCGCGGCCTCCTGGAGGGCGCGAGGATCGGCGTGCGGGGGCGCGGCGGGCGGGAAGCGCGCCACGTCGGGCAGCGGGACAGGGTGGGCGAGCGCCTCCTCCTGGAGGGCGGCGTCGAGGCAGAGGTAGACCGGCCCCTGCGGCGCCGTGCACGCGAGGCGCCAGGCGCGCAGGAAGGCCTCGGGGATGGCGGCGACGCTCGCCGGCTGGTCGTCCAGCTTGACGTAGTCGCGGACCTGGTTGCCCTGCACGAGCGCGGTGTGGATCCAGTCGATCCAGGGCCGGCGGCGCGTGGTGTCCATGGGGCCGGTGGCGCCGAGCACGAGCAGGGGGACGCGATCGCAGAACGCGTTGAAGATCGCCATGCTCGCGTGCTGGAGACCGACGATGTCGTGCACGACGGCGGCCATGGGCGCGCCCTTCGCCTTCGCATAGCCGTGGGCGAGCGCGACGGCGATCTCCTCGTGGGGGGTGAGGATCAGCTCGGGGCCGCGCCCGCCCGCATAGTTCACGAGGGAGTCGTGGAGCCCGCGGAAGGTCGCGCCGGGGTTGATGGCGACGTGCTCGATGCCGACGGCGCGCAGCAGGTCGATGACGAGGTCGGACCCATAGCCCGGCGCTGTCCGCGTCTCGCTCATCGCCGGCCCCGCCGCAGTCCCGTCGCCATGCGCTCCACCGGCGCGTATGGTCCCCCCGTCCCGGCCGCTCTTCAAGGGGTGCTACGATAGCGGGCCAGTCATGGCCACCCATGCTTGAAGGGACGGGCGTCGGCGTGCGCTTCGGCGGGCTCGCCGCGCTGCAGGGCGTGAGCTTCCGGGTGGAGCCGGGGACCATCGTCGGCCTCATCGGGCCCAATGGCGCGGGCAAGACCACGCTGTTCAACGCCATCAGCGGGCTGCTGCCCCTCACCGAGGGCGCCGTCCGTCTGGACGGCCGCGACATCACCGGGCTGCCCGCCCATCGCATCGCCCGGCTCGGGATAGGCCGCACCTTCCAGACGCCGCGGCTCTTCCCGCATCTCACCACGCTGGAGAACGTGCTCGCCGGCGCCCTCTTCCGCCCGCGCGCCGCCGCGTCGCGCCGCACCCGCGCGGGGGACGAGGCCGAGGCGATGCGCGCCCTCGAGTTCGTCCACCTCGAGCACCGCGCCCCCTTCCCCGCCGCCCGCGAGCCCACGGGCCGGCGCAAGCTGGTGGAGCTGGCCATGGCGCTCGCCACGCGGCCCCGCGTCCTGCTGCTGGACGAGCCGATGGCCGGCCTCAATCCCGGCGAGGTCCACCTCGCGATGCGGCTCATCCGGCGCATCCGCGACGAGCGCGGCGCCGCCGTCTTCTGGGTGGAGCACGTGATGGAGGCGATCATGGGCGTGGCCGACCGCGTGGTCGTGCTCCACCACGGCGAGAAGATCGCCGAGGGCGCGCCCCGGGCGGTGGCCACGGACGCGCGCGTGCTCGACGCCTATCTCGGGGAGCGCGCGGCCTGATCCTGGAAGTCGACAGGGTCCAGGCCGAGTACCGGGACATCCCCGTGCTCTGGGACGTCTCGCTCGGCGTGGGCGCCGGCGAGATCGTGGCGCTGGTCGGATCCAACGGGGCCGGCAAGACGACGCTGCTGCGGGTGCTGTCGGGCCTGCGCGAAGGGTTCCTGAAGGTGACGCGGGGCGCGGTGCGGTTCCGCGGCGAGGGCCTCGACGGTCTCG
>DASYTM010000039.1:0-5602 GCA_036002345.1 Candidatus Methylomirabilota bacterium
GAGCGCCACGGCTCCGCCGGGGCGCTCTGATCGTTGGGGGTTTGGGGGCCAGTCGGGGCCCCCAGTAAGACAGTCTGCTAGGATCTGCGATATGCCGAACGACGCCTACGGCCTGACCGTGTCGACCGCCGATCCCGACGCGCTCGCGCTCTACGATCGCGCCGTGCGCGCGCTGCTCGGGTGGCAGGCCGACGCGCTCGCGCTCTTCCGCGCCGCCGCCGAGCGCGACCCGGGCCTGGCGCTCGCGCACGCGGGCGCCGCGGTGTGTCTCTTCCTCGAGGAGCGCTTTCCCGAGACGAAGGCGGCCACGGAAGCGGCGCGGGCCGCCTCGGCCGGACAGAGCGAGCGCGAGCGCTCGCACGTCGCCGCCCTCACCGCGTGGACCTCCGGGCAGGTGCCCGAGGCCGAGCGGCTGATGAAGGCGCATCTCGCGACGTGGCCGCGCGACGCGATGGTGTTCCAGCGGCTCTACTACGTCTACTTCTGGCTCGGCAAGTTCCCGGAGATGCTGGCGCTGACGGAATCGCTCCACGCACAGTACCCGGGCTCGTCGTTCGTGCTCGGCATGCACGCCTTCGCGCTCGAGGAGGCGCAGCGTCTGCCGGAGGCCATGCGCGCCGCCGAGCGGGCGCTCGCGCTCCAGCCGAACGACGCGTGGTCGGTGCACGCGCTCGCGCACTCTCTGTACGAATCGGAGTCGTTCGACTCCGGCGTGACGAAGCTGCCCGCGGCCATCGAGCCGTGTCAGGGGCTCAACTGGTTCCGCAACCACCTGCTGTGGCACCTGGCGCTCCTGCACTTCGCCCGGGGCGACTACGAGCGGGCGTCGGAGATCGGCCGCGCGACCTTCGAGGGCGCGCCGTCCTCGATCGCGGGCGATCTCCACGACTCGATCTCGCTCCTCTGGCGGCTCGAGCTGGTGGGGCAGCCCGTCGGCGCGCGCTGGCAGCCGTTCACGGAGATCGCGCGCCAGCGCGTCACCCGCATGGGACTCCTGTTCCACGCCGCCCACGTGACGATGGCGCTGGCCGGTGGCGGCGACTGGCCGACGGCCAAGGCCCACCTCGAGGCCGTGCGCGCGCGGGCGCCCAAGGATCCGACGCGCCTGATGGGCGAGGTGCTGGCGCCGCTCGTCGAGGGCCTGCAGGCGTTCGCGCAGGGCGACTACCGCACCACGATCGCGCGCATCGAGCCGCTCCGGCTGCGCCTCGTCGAGCTCGGCGGCAGCCGCGCCCAGCGCGACGTCTTCCACGACACGCTCTTCGAGGCGTGCTTCCGGGCCGGCGACGCCGAGCGCGCCGGCCGCTACCTCGCCGAGCGTCTCGCCCGCCGCCGCGACCATCCCTGGCTGTCTCGTTGAGATGGGGGGCCCCGAAATGGCCCCCCATACCCCCCCGCGTTCGTCGCGCCCCGGCAAAGCCGTGGCGCTCCTCGTACTCCTGCTGTTCGCCGGGTGCGCGGGGCAGGACGCGCGCGCGCCATCCGCGCCGGCGGCGCCGCTCGTCCAGCTCACGCTGCTGCAGATCAACGACGCGTACCTCCTGGAGCCCGTGGACGGCGGCCGGCGCGGTGGGATGGCGCGGCTGGGCACGCTGGTGAAGCGCATCCGCGCGCAGCGTCCCAACGTCGTCTTCGGCCACGCCGGCGACATGCTCTCGCCCTCGCCGATGTCTACCGTGCTGCGCGGCGCGCAGATGATCGCGGTGCTCAACGCGCTCGGCATGGACGTCGCCACCTTCAGCAACCACGAATTCGACTTCGGACCAGTGGTGCTGCGCCAGCGCATGGCGGAGTCGCGCTTCACGTGGCTGTCGGCCAACGTACGCGAGCGCGGGACGGACCGGCCGTTCGGCGGCGCCGCGCGCAACCGGCTCGTGCAGCGCGGCGGCCTCGACATCGGCCTGTTCGGGCTCACCACGCCGGAGACCGCGACGACCTCGGCGGGCGGCGGCCAGGTGGAGTTCCGCGACCCGCTGGCCGAAGGCAAGACCGTCGCCGCCGACCTGCGCCGCCGCGGCGCCCACGTGGTCGTCGCCGTCACGCACCAGCACATGCAGGCCGACCGCGCGCTCGTGCTGCAGGCCGACGTCGACGTCGTGCTCGGCGGCCACGAGCACGAGCCGCTCGTGGCGGAGGAGGGCAAGGCCGTCATCACCAAGGCGGGCTCCGACGCGCGCTATCTCGTGGAGCTGACCCTGTGGCTCAAGCCCGATGGCACGCTCGTCGAGCGTTCCTGGGCCTTCCACGAAGTCAGCGCGCGGCTGCCGGAGGATCCGGACGTGGGCGCCGTCGTCCGCGACTTCGAGGCGCGGCTCGGCCGCGAGCTCGACACGGTCGTCGGCAGCACCACCGTGCCGCTCGAGGCGCGACGCAGTCCGCTGCGCACCCAGGAGACGAACCTCGGCGACTTCCTCGCGGACGCCATGCGCGTGCGCATGGAGGCCGACGTGGCCTTCGTGAACGGCGGCGGCATGCGCACGGACCGTGTGATCCCCGCCGGCCCGCTGACCAAGCGCGACGTGCTGGGACTGTTGCCGTTCACCAACGTCGTGATGAAGGTCGAGGTGGAGGGCGAGCGGCTGCGCGAGGCGCTGGAGCAGAGCGTGAGCCGCGTGGAGCGCGAGGGCGGCGGGTTCTTGCAGGTGTCGGGGGTGCGCCTGACGTTCGACCGGCGGCGGCCGGCCGGGCGCCGGCTGCTCGGCATCGAGGTCGCCGGCGCGCCGCTCGACCCCGCGAAGACCTACACCGTGGCCGTGGTGGACTGGATCGCCCGCGGTGGCGACGGCGTCACGGCGTTTCGCGAGGGCCGTGTGCTCGTCGACGACACGAGCGGCCCGCAGCTGTCCGACGTGCTGATGGACGCGATCACCGCACGCGGCACGATCGCACCGGCCCTGGACGGCCGGCTCCGCGACGCCGCGCGCTGACTCTCACCCCACGAAGGAGGACTCCATGGCCATGCTGGGCGACATCGTCGAGCTGTCGGTGGTGGTGCGCGATCTCGACGCGGCGGCGGCGCGGTTCGGCAAGCTCTTCGGCCTCTCCGTGCACCGCCGCGAGACCCACGACAACTTCGGCTTCAAGAACGCCATCCTGCCCACGGGCATCGGCCACATCGAGCTGCTGCAGCCGACCGATCCCAACAAGGCCATCGGCCGTTTCCTGGCCAGGCGCGGTGAGGGCGTCTATCTCGTGGGCTTCGAGTGTGCCGACGTGCCGGGTGGGGTGGCGGCGCTGCGCGGGCAAGGCGTGCAGGTCGACAGCCCGCGGCCGAACCTCGCGTGGGTGCATCCGCGCGAGACGCACGGCCTCTTCGTGGAGCTGCGCCACCGCGAGCAATACGCCTAGCGGGCGTCGCTAGCGCGTGAGGTGCCGGCGCGCCGTGTCACCACGCTCGAAGAAGCGGTCGAGATGCTCGGGCGAGGGGAGTCCCCCGAGCCCCAGAGCGCTGGGCCGTGCCCACCAGACGAGGTGGCGGCCATCGCTCGCGATCGATTGGCCCGGATCGGCGACGAGGAAGCGCCGGGTCTCGGGGGTGAAGAGCTGTCTGAGGGCCCCCTCGTCGGGGCCCTGGAGCTGGTACGCCTTGGAGAACTCGGGGTCCTGAGCAAAGTCGAGGTCCTGCGCCCCGAGGCGTTGCGCGATCCGGTCGCCGAGGTGCTCCGGGGTGAGGCGGAACTGCGGGAGCCTCTGATCCGCGGAAAGCTTCCACAGCATCACGCCGACGGTGGTCATGGTTTTCGAGGATCCGTACTGGTAGGCGAGCGCGGTGAACGGCAAGCCGTTCCAGCGGCCTTCGATGCTGGAATGGGCGCCGCCATCGCGGTGGATGAGCGCCAGCGCGTCCCAGATCCCCTCGGCCGGGCGCGCGTCCGCGTCGAAGGTGAAGCCCCGCGCGCGGCAGTAACGCTCGTGACCCTGTCGGCGGCGCCGGACGAACACGACGATGGCGATGGCAATCACGGCCCCCGCCAGCAGCCCCCCGATGATGTCCAAGCCCAGCCTACGCTTCCGGCGGCCGGCGATCCGCCCAAGGCTGCGCGGCCTCGAACGCCGCCGCCGCGCGCAGCACGCCCGCCTCGTCGCGCCAGCGGCCGGCGATCTGGAGCCCGACGGGCAGCCCGGCCTTCGTGAAGCCCGCCGGCACCGAGATGGCGGGCAGGCCGACGACCGTGAACGCGTACGTGAGCATCGCCCAGTCGATGTAGTACTCCATCGGCTTGCCGTTGATCTCCTTGGGGCCGGAGCGCCACTCCACGGGGAAGGCGGGTACGGGCGAGGTCGGCGTGAGGATCAGGTCGTAGCGCTCCTGGAACGTGCGCACGCGCTCCCAGAGCTCGGTGCGCATCCGCTCGGCGCGCCCGATCTCCGTCGAGGTGAGCGCGAGCCCGTAGTCGATGTTCGTCACGAGGTTTTCCTGCATCTGGTCGCGCCACTTGGGCAGCCGGTCGGCGTGGCGCGCCACCATCGAGGCGCCGCGGCTGGCGAGCACGATGTCGCGGAGCCCGGTGAAATCCGGCTGCGCCTCCTCGACCCGCGCGCCGAGCCGGCGCAAGGCGTCGGCGGCGGCCCGCGCGACCGCGCGCACCTCGTCGTCCACGGGCGTGACGCCGAGGTCACCGCCCCACGCCACGCGCAGGCCGCGCACGCTCGGCCGGCGCACGGCGTCGAGGAACGCGCGCGGGTTCACCGGGTAGGAGATCGGCGCGCGCGCGTCGGCGCCCGCGATGACCGAGAGCATCAGCGCGGTGTCGGCGACGGTGCGCGCCATGGGGCCGTTCACGCTCCACGGGTCCCAGGCCAGCGGCGCCGGGTGCACGGGCACGAGCCCGGGCGAGGTGCGGAAGCCCACGACGCCGCAGAAGGCCGCGGGCAGCCGCAGCGAGCCGCCGAGGTCGGTGCCGTGGGCGATCGGGCCGCAGCCGGTGGCGAGGGCGACGGCGCCACCGCCGGTGGAGCCGCCGGGGCTGAGCCCCGCGTTCCACGGGTTGCGGGTGACACCGAACACGGCGTTGAAGGTGTTGGCGCCCGCGCCGAATTCCGGCGTGTTGGTCTTGCCGAGCACGATGGCGCCCGCGTCCTTGAGCCGCTCGACGACCAGCGCGTCCTCCGTGGGCACGTGATTCTCGTAGATCTTGCTGCCCCAGGTCGTCCGGATCCCTTGCGTGGGCACCAGGTCCTTGATCGACACGGGCACGCCGTGCAGCGGACCGCGCCGCGCGCTGCGGCGCCGCGCCGCCACCGTCGCCTTCTTCGCGGCGTCGAGCGCCTGCTCGGCGGCCACCGTGCAGAAGGCGTTCAGCCGCGGGTTCACCTTCTCGATGCGCGCGAGCACGGCCTGCACGACCTCGAGCGGCGAGACGGCGCCGCGCGCGATCAGGGGGACCAGCTTCGTGGCGGGGGTGAAGCAGAGATCGCGGTCAGCCACCGAGGGGCTCCTTTCGCACGCTCACTTGCCCCCCAAGACTTTGCGGGGATCGAGCGCGTCGCGCAAGCCGTCGCCGATGTAGTTGATGGACAGCACGGTGAGGAAGATCGCGGTGCCCGGGAACAGCGCCCAGTGCGGCGCGAAGTCGAGGTTGTCCTTGGCGTCGAAGAGGAT
>DASYTM010000040.1:0-23410 GCA_036002345.1 Candidatus Methylomirabilota bacterium
GCTCGTGAGCGACGACGAGGTGCGCGAGGCGGTGCGGTTCCTGGCCCTCCGTGCCCACGTGGTGGCCGAGCCGACGGGAGCCGTGGCGGCGGCCGCCGTGCTCTCGGGCCGGCTCCCGATCCCCGCAGGCTCGCGTGTCGGCGTGGTGCTCTCCGGCGGCAACATCGATCCCGACATCCTCGGCAAGCTCCTGACGGCCTAGCCGAGCGCGCGTGCCGAACTTCCTGCGGGAATCCATGGCACGGGAGGGCCATGAGGCGACGTTCCGCGAGGCGCTGATCGGCGTGCACGAGCGGATGACGCGCGGCATCCCCCACCTCATGGAGGTCCTGCTCTATCGCGAGCACTTCACCGCGCGGCGCTTCCTGTCGATCGTGCGCTACGACGACGAGCGCGCCGTGCAGAGCGACGAGCGCCGGCAGATGCTCGACGCCCTCACCGCGATCGAGACCGCGCACTGCGAGGCGCCCGCGGAGTCGCGGCCCCTCGAGCTGCTCTACGAATACGCGACGATCCCGCAGCAGGGCCAGCACGGCGTGGTGGCGCTCTTGACCGCGTCGTCGCAGGGCACGGCCATCGAGGTGGGACGGCGGATGGCGGGGGGCGCCGGCGCGCTCGTCGACCGCCTGAAGCCGACACGGTTGATCGTGGCCCGGGTGCTGGACCGGCTCCGGCTGCTCGTCATGCTGGACGCCACCGACGCCATCGACATCGACCGCTACCTCGCCTCGTCGATGCGGCGCCGGCACATGGACGCGGTCGCGCCCTATCTCGCGGCGCCGCCGCAGTGGTATGCGCTCGATCCCGTGTTCCGGTATTTCCGCCGGTCGGGCTGAGCGGGATCCCGAGGGGCGCCACGGGTTCCCCGGGGCCCCCCATCTTTAGCGTCTGTGAAAGCCGGGGACGACGTCCTCGGCGAGCTGTCCGAGCTGCTCCAGCATCCGGTCGGGCGGGCACATCGGCCGGACGATGACCTTCGAGGCCCCGCCGGCGGCGTACTCCTCGAGGCGTTCGCGCAGGAGCGCGGGCGGGCCGAAGGCCGTGCACCGCTCGAGCGTCGCGTCGTCCACGCGCCCGCGCGGAATGAACGGGCCGGCGATCTTGCGCGCGGTCTCCCGATCGGCGGCGAAGCAGAAGTTCACGAGGGTGCCGAAGTGATCGGCGGGCACCTCGCGGCCGGCCTCGGCCGCGAACCGCTGCGTCTGGGCCACGCCGGCCGCGAAGCGGTCGGGCGGAATGAAGGACGGGATCCACCCGTCGCCCAGGCGCCCCGCGCGCTTCATGGCCGCCTCGCTGTTGCCCCCGATCCACGCCGGCATCGGCTGCTGAATCGGCTTGGGCAGCACGGTGATCTTGTCCAGGCGCCAGAACTCGCCCTCGAACGTCACCTCGTCCTCGCTCCAGCAACGGCGCATGATGGCCAGCGCCTCGTCGGTGCGCCGCCCCCGCTCCTTGAAGGGCACGCCCGCGGCGTGGAACTCGCGCTCCTGCTCGACGCCGATGCCGAAGGCGGGCAGCATGCGGCCCCCCGAGAGGTAGTCGATCATCGCGATCTCGCGCGCGGCCGTCACGGGGTTCCGGAACGGCGTGATGAATACGCTCGGTCCGAACTTGAGCCGCCGCGTGCGCGCGGCCACGGCCGCCAGCGTGGTCATCGGCTCGGGCACGGGGAGGGGAGAGGACAGGCGCTCGGAGAACCAGAGGGAGTCGATCTCGGTGGTCTCGCACAGCTCGACCAGCTTCCAGAGGAACCCGGCGCCGTCCGGCCCCGCCGGCCACGGGCCGGGCATGACGCCGACGCGATACTTGATCTGCACGGCGCCGACTCTACCACCGTTTGACACGGTTTCCGACGCACCCGTAGAATGAACCGCGGTTCAGTCGAGCCATGCGCGACCCCGACAAGCCTCAGCAGATCATCGACGCAGCCGTGCGCGTGTTCGCGCGCAACGGCTTCTACAACTCGCGCGTCTCCGACATCGCGCGCGAGGCCGGCATCGCCAGCGGCACCATCTACCTCTACTTCAAGACCAAGGACGAGATCCTCGTCACGCTCTTCCGCGACAAGATGGCCGGCTTCGTGGCGACGCTGCGCAAGGAGATCGCCGGCGAGCCCGACGCGCCCTCGCGGCTGCGCCGGCTGATCCGGCTGCACTTTGAGACGCTGGAGGCGAACGCCGACATGGCCGAGGTGGTGCAGGTGGAGTTGCGCCAGGGCCAGAAGTTCTTCCGCGGCGCCTCCGCCCACGAGATCTCCGCCTACTTCGATCTCATCGGCGCCGTGCTCCAGGAGGGCGTGGACGCCGGCGTGTTCCGGCGCGACCTGCCCGTGAAGGTGGCGACCAAGATGCTCTTCGGCGCCATGGACCAGCTCACCACCTCCTGGGTGCTCGGCAAGCGCGGCTACCGGCTCGCGGACGCCGCCGAGCCCGTGGCCACCCTCTTCCTCAAAGGAGTCACCCACGATGGGATTTGAGACGCTCGTGCTCGCGCGCGAGGAGTCGTACGCGGTGATCACGCTCAACCGTCCGCCCGCCAACGCCATCAGCGAGCCGCTCATCCGCGAGCTGAATGACGCGCTGAACGCCGTGCGCGACGACGCCGCCGTGCGCTCGGTGATCATCACGGGGGCCGGCGACAAGATCTTCTGCGGCGGCGCCGACCTCGGCTCGGCGTTCTCCGGCGGCGACATGGAAGCCTTCATCCGCTTCGGCAACAGCGTGATGCGGAAGATCGAGCGCTTCCCGAAGCCGGTCATCGCGGCCATCAACGGCCACGCCATGGGCGGCGGGATGGAGATCTCCATGGCCTGCCACTTCCGCCTGATGAAGGAGACGGCGCGGATGGGACAGACGGAGTCGAACCTCGGCATCATCCCCGGCTACGGCGGCAGCCAGCGGCTGCCCCGGCTCATCGGGCGCACCAAGGCGCTGGAGTTCCTGATCCTCGGCACGCAGATCCCGGCGAAGGAATGTCTCGAGCTCCGGCTCGTGAACCGTCTGTGCAAGGAGGGTGAGACGCTGAACGACGCCAAGGCGCTCGCGCGGCAGCTCGGCAAGCGCGCGCCGCTCGCCACCGCGGCCATCATCCGCGCCGTGGACGAGGGGCTCGAGGTGCCGATGGCGAAGTCGATCGACGTGGAGCTGGAGGCCTTCCTGCCCACGCTGCGCAGCGAGGACGCCGCCGAGGGCATCCAGGCGTTCTTCGCCAAGCGCGAGCCCGAGTTCAAGGGCAAGTAGTGGATCTCGGCATCCGCGGCAAGGTCGCGCTCGTCACCGGCGGCGCGCGGAGCCTCGGCAAGGCCGACTGCCTCGCCCTGGCCGCCGAGGGCTGCAAGCTCGCGGTGCTCGACCTCGATCCCGAGGGCGCCGACCTCGTGGCCAAGCAGATCCTCGCCGACGGCGGCGCCGCGCGCGGCTACGGCTGCGACATCCGCGACACGGGCCAGGTCACGGAGGCGGTGGCCGCCATCGAGCGCGACCTGGGGCCGGTGGACATCTGCGTCAACAACGCCGGGCTCATCTACACGGTCGGCCAGCTCAAGGACATGCGCGACGAGGACTGGGAGCTGAACCTCGCCGTCAACGTCACGGGGACGTTCAAGGTCACGCGTGCGGTCTTTCCCGGCATGCGCGAGCGCCGCTGGGGCCGCATCGTCGTCATGGCCTCGATCGCCGGCCTCATGGGCGGCTTCGGGCAGACGGCGTACTCGACGTCGAAGATCGGCGTGATCGGCTTCGCGAAATCGGTGGCGCTCGAGGGCGCGCGCCACAACGTGACGTGCAACGCCGTGGCGCCGGGGATCGTCGCGCCCAACGCCTCGCTGTCCCCGCTCTACGATCGGATGGTCAAGCGCGTGGCGATGCAGAAGGAAGGCGAGCCCGAGGACGTGGCCGCCGCGGTGACGTTCCTGTGTTCCGAGCGTGCGCGCTACATCACCGGCGCCGTCGTGCCGGTGACCGGTGGAATGGACCTCTTCACCTTTTAAGGAGGATCGACGATGCCGACAGTCCAGGAGACCTTCGCGGCGATGCCCGGGCGCTTCCGGCCCGACAAGGCGTCCGGCACCAGCGCCACCATCCAGTACGACGTGAGCGGCGACGGCGGCGGCACCTGGCACGCCGTCATCAAGGACGGCGCGTGCGCGGTGAACCAGGGCCCGGCCCCCACGCCGAACCTCACGCTCCAGATCGCGGCCCAGGACTGGCTCGACATGCTGTCGGGCAAGCAGTCGGGACAGATGCTGTTCATGTCCGGCAAGCTGAAGGTCAAGGGGGACATGGGGCTGGCCATGAAGCTCGGCTCGATGTTCGCGATGTGAGCGCGGTCGTCGCGGAGGTCGATCGCCCCGCCGTCGCCGGCGTCGGCGGCGCCCGGTACGACGCGCTCGTGGCCGCGCTGTGTGCCGTGTTCCAGGGCGGCGCGTATCTCGACGCCTGGGCGCACGTGCACCGGCCGGAGCTCGAGACGTTCTTCACGCCGTGGCACGCCGTGCTCTACTCCGGATTCTTCGCGGTGGCCGCGGTCACGGCGGCGCCGCTACTGTGGAAGCGCGCGCCGGGCACACCGTGGTCGGCGGCGCTGCCCGCCGGCTACGATCTGAGCGTCATCGGCGTGCTCGTGTTCTTCCTCGGCGGCGTGCTCGACATGCTGTGGCACATCGCGTTCGGCATCGAGGTCGACGTGGAAGCGCTGATCTCGCCGAGCCATCTCGTCCTCGCCCTCGGCTCGACGCTGATCCTGACGGGTCCGCTCCGCGCGGCGTGGCGCCGCTCGGACGCGACGGCCTCGTGGCCCGCCGTGTTCTCGCTCGGCTTCCTCCTGGCCTCGCTCGCGTTCTGGACGCAGTACGCGCACCACTTCGGCCGGCCGTGGGGGGCCACGGGCAACCGGCCCACGACCCAGGTGTTCCCCGTCGTCGCGCCCGACCCGCTCTTCCGAAACGTGGAGATCCAGAGCCTCTACATCGCTCACGCGCTCGGCGTGGTCATCATCCTGCTCCAGGCCGCCCTCATGTCCGGCGTCGTGCTCCTGGCGCTGCGACGCTGGGGCTCACGGCTGCCCTTCGGCGCGTTCGCGGTGATCTTCGGCATCAGCGCGGTCTCCATGGGCGGCGCGCGCGATCAGCTCTCGCTGGTTCCGGGCGCGATCGTCGCCGGCCTCCTCGCCGACGCGCTCGTCCGTGCGGCCGCGCCGTCCCTGCAGCGGACGGTCGCGCTGCGTGGTGTCGCCTTCGCGATTCCCGCGATCTACTTCGCGCTGTACTTCCTCGTCATCGCCCTCACGCGCGGGGTGTGGTGGTCGATGCCGCTCTGGTCGGGGACGATCGTCCTGGCCGGCGCCGTGGGGTGGCTCGCGTCCTGGCTCGTGGCGCCGCCGGCGGCTCCGGGGAGCGCGCGCGTCTGACGCAGCGCGAAAAACCCATGCCGCTAAGCGTCATCCGATGCGATAATGTCGTCGAGACGTATCGCGACCTCAACGCGGAGGGATCGGATGGCCCTGGAGCGTTTCGCCGACGTCGTCGAGCGGTTCACGCACGGCTACGGTAACGGGCAGGGAATGGAACCGCCGGCCGCGGCCGTGAAGCAGTGGCAGGAGGAGCTGGACCGCGCCGTCCGCCGCGCGGAGAACCTCGGCAAGATGGTGACCAGCCCGGCCCAACCCAAGGTCGGGCAGACGCCGCGCCAGGAAATCTACAAGAAGAACAAGTCGCGCCTCTACCGGTACGCGTCCAAGCGCACGCACGCGACGCCGCTCCTGTTCGTTCCCAACCTCGGCATCAGCCGGCCGTACATCTTCGACCTCGTGCCGGGCGGCTCGTTCGTCGAGCACATGACGCGGGAGGGCTTCGACTTCTACCTGCTCGACTGGGGCGTGTTCGGTCCGGAGGACAACGACCTGTCCTTCGAGGACTGCGTCGCCAAGATCCTGCCGCGCATGACGCAGAAAGTCCTCGAGTCGTCCGGTGCGAAAGAGCTCTCGGTCCTCGGCTACTGCATGGGCGCGCCGCTCTCGGCGTCGTTCCTCGCCTCGCGTCCCGAGGTGCCCGTGAAGAATTTCATCGACATGGCCGGGCCCATCGATTTCTCGAAGATCGGGCTGTTCGGCCTGTGGCTCGACCCGAAGTACTTCAACGTCGACCGCTTCGTGGACACCCTGGGCGCGGTGCCCGCCGACATGGTGAAGGCGGGCTTCAAGCTGCTGAAGCCGACCATGGACCTTTCCACCAATCTCAACCTCTGGTGGAACCTGTGGAACGACAAGTACGTGGACGGCTTCGCGGCGCTCAACCAGTGGGCCAACGAGTACGTGGCGTTCCCCGGCGAGTTCTTCCGGCAGTGGGTGGGCGACTTCTACCAGAAGAACAAGCTCTTCAAGGGCGAGGCCGTGTTCGGGGGGCGGCCCGCGCGCCTGGCCAACATCTCGTGCCCGGTTTTCGTCGTGGGCGCGAAGGAAGACTACATCGCGCCGCCCGAGTGCGTGCGCGCGCTCATCGACGCCGTGTCGAGCCGCGACAAGGAGTACGTGGAGCTGCCGGGCGGCCACATCTCGCTGATCGCGGGTCGCGGCGCGTCGCTGCACTGCTGGCCGAAGGTCTCCGCGTGGCTCGCGCCGCGCTCGTAGGAGGACACCATGGCTGACGCCGCGACGACGACCAACGCGATGTTCGAGCTGTGGCGCAAGCAGTTCGAGGAGTCGGCCGCGGCGTGGACGCGCATGGTGGGGCAGGCTGCCCCGCCGCCCGCCGCCGATCCCACCGCGTTCTGGCGCCCCGTGCTGAACCAGGGCCTGGAGCAGTGGGCGCGGCTGTTCGCCCAGACGCCGATGACCCCCGACCTCGCCGCGCAGTGGAAGCAGTTCATCGACCAGTGGATCGAGGCGTGGTCCAAGGCCCTCGGGCAGGCCATGAACACCGAGGCCTACGCCCAGATGATGGGCAAATACCTCGACCAGTGGCTGGTCGCCGGCGGTCCCATGAAGAAAGCCGCCGAGCAGCAGATCGACCAGGCCCTGCAGACCCTGAACATGGCGTCGCGGAGCCAGCTCACCGCGGTCGCGAAGCAGATCGTCGAGCTGGAGGAGCGGTTGGAGCGCATGGAGGACACGCTGGGGGCCATCCTCCAGCGCCTCGACAAGAAGGAGCCCAAATGATCGGCAAGACGATCGCGGACCTCACGCCCGGCGATCACGCTGAGATCACGCGAGTCGTCGAGGAGGGCGACATCACGGCTTTCGTGGACGCCGTCGGCGACTTCAACCCCGTGCACAGCGACGCCGCCTACGCGGCCACTACGCCCTTCAAGGCTCCCATCGCGCCCGGCATCTTCACGGCGGGCCTGATCTCGGCGGTCATCGGCACCCAGCTCCCCGGACCCGGCGCCATCTATCTCTCGCAGTCGCTCAAGTTCGTGAAGCCGGTGAAGAGCGGCGACCGCATCACCGCGCGCGCCGAGATCATCGAGGTCATCCGCGATCGCAACCGCATCCGCCTGCAGACCGTGTGCGTGAACCAGCACGGCGAGGAAGTCCTCTCGGGCGAGGCGTGGGTGATGCCGTCGAAGGTTCGCGTCGTGTACGAGCCCAGGCCGCGCACGGCCGCCGCCGGCTTCACGGGCCTGGCCCTGCAGCCGTGGACGTTGGCCGCGCAGGCCGCCTCGATCTGGGGCGCGTGGTCGCTGGCCGTCCTGTCCCACTCGATCGTTCGCCGCGTCTGAGTACATGGGGGGCCCCGAGATGGCCCCCCAAACCCCCCAGCGCTCGTCGCGCCCCGGCAAAGCCGTGGCTCGCCTCGATCACCCAACGCTCGTCGCGCCCCGGCAAAGCCGTGGCTCGCCTCGGTACACTGGGCTCATGCGGTCGCTTGCGCTCGCGCTCGTGGCCATTGTGGTCGCTGGATGCGCCGTCACCGCGCAATCGCGCGGGGAGCGCGCGCTGGTGCAGGGCGACTTTGTCGCCGCGCGCGCGGAGTTCGAGGCCGCGCTCGCCGAGCATCCCGACCGTGTGGGGGCGCTCCTGGGCCTCGCCGTCGCGCACTACAAGATGGGCGCGCTGGCGGAAGCCGCCGCGAGCTTCGACCGGGTCCTGGCCCAGGCGCCGCAGAGCGGCACCGCGCTGCTCTACGGCGGGCTGGCGGCGCTCCAGCAGAAGCGGGACGACGTGGCCGCCGACCGGCTGACCCGGTTCCGGGCGATCGAGCCCGATCCGCGCTTCGGCGCCCAGGTGGATCGCGCGCTCGCGCTCGTGAAGGGGCCGCCGGTGACCGACGAGGTGCGCACGTTCGTGGCCACGAGCATCGAGGACGCGGCGCGCGCGACCATGGAAGTCCGCGCCGCGCAGTCGGAGGCGGCGCGCGCCTGGACGCTGTCCACGGCGTATCCGGTGCGCTGCTACCCGACGCGCCGCGGCGGCCTGGTGTGCTTGTAGCTACATCAACAGGCCGCCGTTGATCGAGAGCTCGGAGCCGGTGATGTAGTCGCCGTCGGCCGAGCAGATGTACACGACGGAGCGCGCGACCTCCTCGGCCCGGCCGAAGCGCTTGAGCGGGATCTGGTCGAGGAGCTTCTGCCGCACCTTCTCGGGAATGCCTTCCACCATCTCGGTCTCGATGAAGCCCGGGGCCACCGCGTTGACGGTGACGCCCTTGCCGGCGAGCTCCTTGGCGAGCGACTTGGTGAAGGCCGCCACGCCGGCTTTCGAGGCGGCGTAGTTGGCCTGGCCGAAGTTGCCGATCTGCCCGATGACGGAGGTGATGTTCACCACGCGGCCGTAGTTCTGCTTGAGCATCTGGTCGATGAAGACCTTCGTGCAGTTGAAGACGCCGTCGAGGTTGATGCCGAGGACCTTGCGCCACGAGGCATGGTCCATCTTCACGAAGCTCTTGTCGGAGTTGATGCCCGCGTTGTTCACGAGGATGTCGACGTGCCCGAACTCGCGCAGGACTTCCTGGGCCATGCGGAACGTGTCGGGATAGTCGCCGACGTCGGCCTGCGCCAGCATCGCGCGCCGTCCCATTTTCTTGACGTTCTCCACGACGTCGCGGGCCGGCCCCTCGCTCGACACGTAGTTGACCGCGACGTCGGCGCCCTCCTCGCCGAGCGCGAGCGCGATGGCGCGTCCGATGCCACGCGAACCTCCGGTGACGAGCGCGGTGCGACCCTTGAGTCTCATGACAGAAACGCCTCCTCCGAGCGCATTGCGGATCGTCAGTCTAGCACGGGGTATTCTTGTGAGCGTTGACGCGCAGTGTTAAACTCGCGCGCACATGGCGTACGTCGTCAAGCGGTATTCGAATCGCAAACTCTACGACACGCAGGAGAGCCGCTACGTCACCCTCGAGGAGATCGAGGAGATGATCCGGGCCGGCCGCGAGATCTCCGTCGTGGACGCGGCGAGCGGTGAAGACCTCACGTCCGTCACGCTGACGCAGATCATCCTCGAGAACGAGCGCAACCATCGCGCGAACCTGCCCGCGGCGTTCCTGCACCAGCTCATCAAGCACGGCGAGGCGTGGCAGGACTTCGTGCAGCGCACGATGCGCTCGAGCCTCGAAGGGTTCGTGTCGAGCCAGCGCGACATGGAGCGCGTGTTCCGCGAGTGGTCGACGCGGGCGGGGTGGGGAGCCGTGACGGGCGCCGCGGGTGCCGCGTCTGCCGCGACCACGGAACCGAAGCGCGACGGCGGTGCGGAGGCGGAAGCGGACAAGCTGCGCGAGGAGGTGTCGGCCTTGCGCGACCGCCTCCGGTCCCTGGAGGACCGGCTGGCCAAGCGCAAGGCCGACTCGAAATAGTCCCGCCGCTTACGCGGCGTAGACCTCTTTCATCTTCGTCACCACCGTGGAGAACGTCTCCTGGATGCCCTTGCCCGCCTGCTCGGCCGTCGAGGACAGCCGCTCGGCCGACTTGGTGACCGCCTGGGCGTTGCCCTCGAGGAGCCGGAACGCCTTCTGCGCGTTGTCCACGCTCTCGCTGAGCGCGCGGTGATACCAGGCCATGGGATCCTTGGGCGCGTCCTGCCAGGCCGCCTGCCAGCGCAGGGTCTGCGCCTGGGCGTCGCTGAGGGCCTGGACCATGCTCTGGGCGATCTCGCCGTACAGCCGGACGCTCTCCTTGGCCGTGGCCGCGGACAGCTCCGCCAGCTCGCGGAGGACGCGCTGGTTGGCGTCGGCCCACACGGTCAGGGTCTCGACCGCCTTGCCGGTGGACTGGGTGAACGCTTCCTGGGCCTTCTTGGTGCTTTCCATCTTGACTGCTCCTTTCACTGCCGACCGTCCGTTCCGTCCGTTGGATCGGGGTTTGGCCATGGTCGTGCTCCTTAGAGCGCATCCTAACGCGTCGCGTTAAACGGGTCAACCGATTTATCGCGTTGCGTCATGCGGGCAGTGATACCGTCGGGCAACCATCTGTAAATGAAGGGATAACGCCATGAGCGAAACGCTCGGGACGATGTTCTGGAGCCGGGTGGAAAAGAGCGCCAGCGGGCCGGCGCAGATGTTCAAGCGTCACGGCGTGTGGACGACGCTGACGTGGCGCGAGGTCGGCGAGGTCGTGCGGGAGGTCGCGCTCGGGCTGATCGCGCTCGGGCGGCAGAAGGGGGACGCCGTCGCGCTGCTCTCGGCGAGCCGCGCGGAGTGGGTCCAGGCGGATTTCGCGATCTTCAGCGCGGGCTGCATCACCGTGCCCGTGTATCCGACGTACCCCCCCGAGCTCATCGCCTACGTGGTCAACGACTCCGGCGCGCGGACGATCATCGTCGAGGACCCGGCGCAGCTCGCCAAGGTCCTCGAGGCCCGCGAGAAGACGCCGGGGCTCGAGCACATCATCGTGATGACCGGGTACGAGGCGACGCAGCCGCCCAAGATGGTGATGACCTGGGACGTCCTGCGGCGGCTCGGCCGCGACAACGCCGCCCGACACGCGAGCACGCTGGCCGAGCGGCTCGCCGCCACCAAGCCGGAGGACCTCGCCTCGATCGTCTACACCTCGGGCACGACGGGGCCGCCCAAAGGCGTGATGCAGACGCACGCCAACCACGTTGCCGCCCAGAAGAACTCCGAGTCGGCGGCGCCGTGCGAGGAGGGGTGGGTGCACCTCCTCTTCCTGCCCCTGGCGCACTCGTTCGCCCGGCTGGAGTCGTTCCTGGGCGTATATCGTGGGCTCTGCACGGCCTTCGCCGAGAACCTCGACAAGGTCGGCGACAACCTCAAGGAGACGCGGCCCCACTTCATCTGCAGCGTGCCGCGCGTGTTCGAGAAGGTCTACGCCAAGATCCTCGCCGGCGTGGAGGCGGGCCCGCCGCTGAAGAAGAAGATCTTCAACTGGGCGATCGGCGTCGGCCGCGAGGTGAGCCGGTACCAGCAGCGCGGCCAGCCGATTCCGGCCGGGCTCGCCCTCAAGCGCAAGCTCGCTCACAAGCTGGTCTTCAGCAAGCTGCACGCCGCGCTCGGCGGCCGGCTGCAGTGGGCGATCTCCGGCGGCGCGCCGCTCTCGCGCGACATCGCCGAGTTCTTCCACGCGGCGGGCATCCTGATCCTGGAGGGCTACGGGCTCACCGAGACCTGTCCGGCGGGCACGTTCAACCGGCCCACGCGTTTCAAGTTCGGCTCGGTCGGCCAGCCCCTCGACAACGTCGAGATCAAGATCGCCGCCGACGGCGAGATCCTCATCAAGGGCGCCAACGTCGCCAAGGGCTATCTGAAGCAGCCGGAGGCGACGGCCGAGGTCTTCGAGCCCTCGGGCTGGTTCCACAGCGGCGACATCGGGCGCATCGACGAGGACGGCTTTCTGTTCATCACGGACCGAAAGAAGGACCTCATCGTCACGGCGGGTGGCATGAACATCGCGCCCCAGAACATCGAGAACCTCCTGAAGGCCGATCCGTTCGTCAGCCAGGCCATGGTGTACGGCGACCGCAAGCCGTACCCGGTCGCCTTGATCACGGTGAACCCGGACGAGCTGACGAAGTTCGCGCGCGACAACGGCATCCTCACCACGGATCCCGCCGTCGTCGTCAAGCATCCCAAGGTCATGGAGCGCGTCGGGCGGATCGTCGAGGAGAAGAACTCCCAGCTCCAGTCGTACGCGAAGATCAAGAAGTTCACGATCCTGCCCACCGATTTCAGCCAGGAGGGTGGCGAGCTGACACCGACGCTCAAGGTCAAGCGCAAGGTCGTCTCCAACAAGTACATGACCGCGATCGAGGAGCTCTACCGCTGACACTGACGGGTAAAGTGGCCGTCGTCACCGGCGCCAGCCGGGGCCTCGGCCGCGCGATGGCGCGCGCGCTGGCCGAGGCCGGCGCCCGCGTCGCCCTGGCGGGGCGGTCGAAGCCGGATCTCGAGGAGACGGCGCGGCAGATCGAGGGTGCGGGCGGCACCGCGCGCGTGGTCCCCACCGACGTCTCGCGCTACGCGGAGATGGAGGCGCTCATGGCGCGCGCCGTGGGCGAGCTGGGCGGGCTCGACGTCGTCGTGAACAACGCCGGCATCGCCATCGCCAAGCCGTTCGCGGAGGCCACGCCCGACGACTGGCGCGCCATCGTGGACGTCAACCTCACGGGCGTGTTCAACGGCTGCCGCGCCGCCGCCCCGCATCTCATCGCGCGCGGCGCGGGCAAGGTCGTCAACCTCGCCTCGGTGCTGGGCGCGGTCGGCCTGCCCGGCTACACGCTCTACGCGGCGACCAAGGGCGGGGTCATCGCGCTCACGCGCACCCTCGGCGTGGAGTGGGCGCGCCACAACATCCAGGTCAACGCCATCGCTCCCGGATGGTTCGTGACCGACATGAACGAGGCCGCCTTCGCGGATCCGAAGATCAACGAGCGGCTCACCCGTGACATCCCCATGCGGCGCACGGGACGGCTGGAAGAAATCGGCCCGCTCGTCGTGTTCCTGGCCTCCGCGGGCTCGGACTTCATGACAGGGCAGACGATCTTCCTCGACGGCGGCCACACGGCGGCGTGACATGCGAGGCCTCTGGGGCGCGATCGTGGCCATCGTCGTGGTGCTGGTGGGGGCGGCCATCCTCATCGGCTTCGCCAGCCGGCCGCCCGCACGGCTGTGGACCTTCCAGTACAAGGTCGTCGGCACGGACGACTGGCGGGACTGGCGCCTCTACGCGAACTTCACGGACTGCGAGCAGGCGCGGCGCTTCATGAAGAACCTCGAGGACGAGCAGAAGCGGCGCCTGGTCGAGACGAAGCACTGCGCGGAGCGCGCCAACCCCGCGCTGAAGGAGTCCCCGCAGCCGCCGAGCCGGCGCCGGTGACGTCGAGCCCGCGCGCCAGCGTGGTGATGGTCGTGCACGACGGCGTGGCGAGCACCCGCGCGTGCCTGGAGAGCCTGCGCGCGACCACGGAGCCGTTCGCGCTCGTGGTCGTGGACAACGGCTCCACGGACGACACGCCGCGCTTCTTCCGCGACTTCGGCTACCCGTGGCCCCTGCGCTACGCGCGCAACGCGGACAACGCCTCCGTGCTCGCGGCCTACAACCAGGCCTGGCGGCTCGCCGAGACCGAGGTCGTCTGCTTCCTGCACAACGACACCACCATGCTCGAGCCCGCGTGGCTGGCGCGCCTGCTGGCGCCGCTGGCGTCGCCGGAGGTGGGCCTCGCCGGGCTCTACGGCGTCAAGCGCGTCCGCCGCGACGGCCGGTACGCGGGCCGCACCATCGTGCACAGCCTGGCCGACGGCCCCACCGTGCGCGCGCCGTGGGAAGAGGTGGCCGTGGTGGACGGCGTCTGCCTCTGCCTGCGCCGCGCGACGCTCGAGGAGGTGGGCGGCCTCGACGAGGGCTACGGCTTCTTCCACGGCTACGATCGCGACCTCTCGTTCGCGGTGCGCGAGCGCGGCCGCCGCTGCGTCGTCGTGCACGCGCCGTTCCGCCACGACGGCGGCGCCACGCGCACGCGCGACTTCGCCGCGCGGCCCGAGCTGGAGCGCCGCGACCTCGTTGCGCGCCGCGAGGCCATCGCGCGCTTCGCCCGGAAGTTCGCGCACCGGCTGCCCGCCGACGTGCGCCCGCTGCGGGCGCGGGTGGCGGAGTGGCTCGGCGCGCGCGCCCAGCCCCAGGGGGCGCACCCGTGAGGCGCCCGCTCGCGTGGGCGCTGGCCCTGACGCTCGCGGGCTGCGCCGGCATGGAGGGGACGCCGCAGGCGGGCAGCGGCCACCGGGAAGGGCGCCGCAGCCGAGCGACGTCGGCCCCGCGCGTGACGCGCGATCCCGCCGCCACGGGCGCGTGGGACGGCGTCCAGACGCGCGTGCGCCGCGGCGAATCGCCGGCCGTGCTCGCGGACGCGCAGCGCGACGCGAGCGCCGCCGAGGCCGCCGGCGAGCATGCCGCGGCGAGCTTCGCCCACGCGGCCGCGGCGTACGCCGCGCTGCGTCTGAGCCGGCTCGACGTGGTGGTGCGCGAATCGCGCGCCGCGATCCGCGAAGCGGATCAAGCCGGCGACTGGCCGGGGCGTCAGCTCTACACGGCCCGCTCCCATCGATTCATCGCCATCGCCCTGCGACACCTCGGGCGCCCGCCCGAGGAGGCGGAGCGTGAGCTCCAGGCCGCCCTGACGGCCGGGCTGGTGGCCAACGCCGGCCGGCCTCACGTGGGCATCGTGAGCAACGTGAAGAGCTCGCTCGGCATTCTCGCGGCGGCGCGTGGCGACTACGCGGCGGCCACGAAGTACGGCGAAGACGTCGTGGAGGCCCTCGAGCGCTCGCTGCACCAGGCGCGCCTGCGGACGAATCCGCAGCGCAACATGTCGGCGCAGCGCCAGCTCGCCGCGGCGGAGCTGAATCTCGCCGACATCTATCAGCGCGCCGGCCGCGTGGACGACACCGAGCGGTTGGCCAAGGCCGGCCTCGGCAACGCGAAAGCCGTCGGCGCGCCGGACTTCGAAACCAAGGCCCACGCCACGCTCGCGTTCGTCGCGCGCAAGCGCGGCGATCCGCGCGGCCCCACGCTCTACGCCGAGGCCCTCGAGGCCGCGCGGCGCACCAGCCAGGTGTCACTCCAGGTGAGCCTGCATTCCGGCCTGGCGCAGCTCCACGCCGACGCGGGCCGTCCCGCCGAGGCCCTCGAGAGCGCCCGGCGGGCCATGGATCTCGTGGAGAGCATCCGCGGCCGGCTCCAGGAGGCGGATCTCCGCTCCTCGTTCTTCGAGGGCAAGCAGGAGCTCTACCAGAACTCGGTCCGGCTCGCGCTGCAGCTCGGGCAGGCGGGTGAGGGCTTCGCCCTCGCCGAGCGCAGCCGCGCCCGCGCCTTCCTCGATCTGCTCGGCACGCACACCGCCCTCTCGAAGGGCTCGACGCAGGCCCTCGCGGCCGAGGATCTGCGCCTGCGCGCCCGGCTCGCGGCGGCCCGCGCCGGCGACCTGGTGGAGGACGAAGAGGGCGAGACGGCGGTGGGCGCCGGCGCCATCGCCGCCGCCGAGCGCGCGTACGCCGACTTCCTGAATGCCGTCCGCGCGGCGAGCCCCGAGCAGGCCTCGCTGATGAGCGTGGAGCCCGTCACGCTCGCCGAGGTCCAGGCGCTGCTGGAGGAGGGGACGACGCTGCTCGAGTACCTCGTGACGCCGAACGAGGTGGTCGTGTGGGTCGTGGACCGCTCGCGGAGCGAGCTCGTCCGCATCCGCGTGCCCCGCGCCGCCGTGCTCAACGACGTGCGCGCGTTCCGCAAGGCGATCGCCGACCTCGCCCCCGCCGCGGAGGTCGAGCGGCGCGCCGAGGCGCTCCACCGGCAGCTGGTGGCGCCCGTGCGCGCGCACGTCCGCGGCGACCGCGTGGTGGTCGTCCCCCACGACGTCCTGCACTACCTGCCGTTCGCCGCGTTGCGCAGCCCGCAGGGGCGCTGGCTGATCGAGGACTGGCGGCTGTCCACGGTTCCGAGCGCCAGCGTGCTGAAGTACCTCGGCGGCAAGGGGAGCGCCGCGCGCGGTCCCGCCGTCGCCATCGGCAATCCCGAGCTGGGTCCGGATTTCTCCCTGCGCTTCGCCGAGCGCGAGGCGCAAGCGGTCGCCGACGCGTTCCCCGGCGCGCGCGTCTTCGTCCGCGGCGCCGCCACCGAGCGCGAGGCCAAGACGCTGGCGCCGACGGCGAGCGTGCTCCACTTCGCGACCCACGCCGAGCTCGACGAGAAGGATCCGCTCGCCTCCGCCCTGCTGCTGGTCGGTGGCGGCGGCGAGGACGGGCGGCTCGAGGTGCGCGAGCTCTTCCGCCTCGACCTCAACGCGCGGCTCGTCGTCCTGTCGGCGTGCGAGACCGGGCTCGGCCAGCTCTCCCGGGGCGACGAGCTGGTCGGCCTCCAGCGAGCGTTTCTCTACGCCGGCACCCCCGCGGTCGTGACGACGCTGTGGAAGGTGGACGATCGCGCCTCGTTCGTCCTCATGCGCCGCTTCTACGAGGCGCTCGCCTCCAACGGCCCCGCCGAGGCGCTGCGCCGGGCCCAGCGCGCGAGCCTCGCGGAGCAGTCGCACCCCTTCTTCTGGGCCGCGTTCAGCCTCGCAGGACACCCCGGCTAGGCTTCGAGCGTCCGATCAGGCCCCAAGACGTAAGTAGCAGTAAAATAAGGTTGCCGACAGGTCGACCCGTTGTGCGTTCTGGAATCGTTCCGGATGCGCGCACGACTGGGGTACAGTGCCCGCGATGAAGGCCGCAGTCTTGCACGGACCGCGCGATCTGCGCGTCGAAGCCGCGAAAACACCCCGGCCCGGCGCGGGCGAAGCGCTGGTGCGCGTCGCGATGGCCGGGCTCTGCGGCACCGATTACCGGATCTTCTCGGGCGACCGGCCCGTCAGCTATCCGCGCGTGATGGGCCACGAGTTCGTCGGGCGCGTCGAGGCCGTGGGGTCCGGGGTCACCACGCCGCGCGTCGGCGACAACGTCGCGATCGAGCCCAACTACTCCTGCGGCGCCTGCGCGCTCTGCCGCGAGGGTAACCGCAACCTCTGCCTGTCGCGCACGGCGGTGGGGATCGACGTGGACGGCTGCTTCGCCGAGCTCGTCTCCGTGCCCGCGCGCTGCTGCTGGCCCGCGCCCGCCGGGGTGTCCGACGAAGATCTCATCGTGACCGAGCCGCTCGCCGTCGTGGTGCGCGCGGTCGCGCGCGGCGTGGTTCGCGAGGGCGAGACGACGGCTGTGGTCGGTGGGGGGACGCTCGGGCTGCTCGCGCTGCAGGTGCTGCGCGCCCGCGGGGCGCGCGTGCTCGTGGTCGGGCGCAGCACGCGGCGGTTCGCCCTGGCGAAGGAGCTCGGCGCGGAGGCCACGCACGCGCTGGCCGAGGGCCCGCTCGAGGACGCCGCCCACCGCTTCTCGCGGCGCGAGGGCGTGGACTGCGTGATCGAGACGGCGGGAACGCCGGAGGCGGTGAGCCACGCGCTCGCGCTCGTCCGTCCGGGAGGCCGCGTGGTGCTCACCGGCCTGCCCCACGAGCCGACGTCCGTATCGTTCTTCTCGGTGGTGCGCCGGGAAGTGACGATCACCGGCTCGATGATCTACCAGGACGAGTTCGGCGAGGCGATGCGGTTGGTGGCCGATGGGCTCGTGCGCACGCGGCCGCTCGTCACCCATCGGTTCGCGCTCGACGAGATCGCGCGCGCCTTCGCCGTGCACCGCGAGCCGGCGTCGATCAAGGTCGCCCTGGTGCCCTGAGCGGGCGCGATGCCCCACGCGATCGTCAACGGCATCCGGATGCACTTCGAGGTCAGCGGCAAGGGTGATCCCGTGCTGCTCATCAACGGCCTCTCGGCGCCCGCCGTCAGCTGGGCGCTCCAGGCCAAGGCCCTTGCCCCGCACTTCTCGGTGGTGACGTTCGACAACCGCGGCGTGGGCGAGACCGACCTGCCCGGCGAGCCCCTGTACTCGACGGGCCAGCTCGCGGACGACGCGGCGGCGATTCTCAAGTACCTGAAGATCCCGCGCGCACACGTGGTGGGCGCCTCGATGGGCGGCACCATCGCCATGGAGCTGGCCTTGCGCCACCCCACGGTGGTCCGCTCGCTGGCGCTGGCGTGCACGTGGGTCGAGGGCGACGCGCGCTTCCTGCACACGGTGGAGTCGTGGATCTCGCTCGCGTATCGCGTGCCCATCGAGGAGCGCTACCGCCACGTGGTGTACCCGTGGCTCTTCAGCCCGGAGTTCTTCGCGAAGAAGGAGAACGTCGAGCAGGCGTTCCAGCGCTCGATGGCGTACCCGCACCAGACGAAGCCCGAGGCCATCGAGCGGCAGGGCAAGGGGATCATGGCGTGGAACGGCACGCGGGCGGCGAAGCTCGGCGGGATCCGCGTGCCGACGCTGGTGCTGGTCGGCAAGGACGACATCCTCACCCCGCCCGAGTTCAGCAAGCAGGTCACCAAGGCCATCCGCCGCGCCCGCCTCGTCGTGATGCCGGGCGGCCACGGCTTCTTCCTCGAGCACGCGGATCAGTTCAACCGCACGCTGGTGCGCTTCCTGAAATCGGTGCGCGCGAAGTAGCTCGGGCTAGCGGCCGGCGCGGTAGGTAATCCGGTAGATCGCGCCCGCGTGATCGTCGGAGACGAGCAGCGCCCCGTCCGGCATGACGAGCACGTCCACCGGCCGCCCCCCGACGTGCCCGTTGTCGGCCAGCCAGCCCGCGGCGAACGGCTCGTAGGCCACCGCGCGATCGCCCTCCAGCCGCACCGTCGTCACGCGATAGCCGATCGGCGTGCTGCGGTTCCACGAGCCGTGCTCGGCGATGAAGATCCGGCCGCGATACTCGGGCGGGAACATGCTGCCCGTGTAGAAGCGCATGCCCAGCGCGGCGACGTGCGGCCCGAGCTCCTGGGCGGGCGGCGTGAAATCCGCGCACGGTTTCTCGCGGCCGAACTGCGGGTCGGGCAGGGCGCGGCCGTGACAGTGCGGGAAGCCGAAGTGCAGCCCCGCCTTCGGCGCGTGATTCAGCTCGTCGGGCGGCCGGTCGTCGCCCATCCAGTCGCGGCCGTTATCGGTGAACCAGAGATCGTGGGACCCCGGCCGCCAGTCGAAGCCGACGCTGTTGCGCACGCCGCGCGCGAAGACCTCGATGGCGCTGCCGTCGGGCTTCATCCGCGTGATCGTCTGGTGCAGCGCGCCCGGCGGCACGCACACGTTGCACGGCGCGCCGACCGGCACGTACAGCCAGCCGTCCGGGCCGAAGGCGATGAACTTCCAGCCGTGGTGGCGATCGGTCGGATAGCGATCGGTCACCACGACCGGCGCGGAGGGACGGTCCAGACGCGCCTCGATGTCGTCGAAGCGGATGATGCGCGAGATCTCCGCGACGTAGAGCGCCCCGTCGCGCACGGCCACGCCGTTGGGGCTGCTGAGCCCGCGCGCGAGCGTCCGGGCCTTCCCCGCGCGCGTGGCGCCCGCCGCCTTGGCAATCGCGTAGACCACACTGCCGCGGGTGCCGACGAAGAGCGTGCCCGCGGGGGACAGCGTCATGGACCGTGCGCCCGGGACGTCGTCGGCGAAGACCTCGATCGCGAAGCCGGGGGGAAGGCCGATGCGCTCGAGGCTCACGCGGCCGGAGGCCCCCGCGGTGGCGGCCAGCCCCAGGGCCGTGAGGGTCAGGAGCGCGACACGCCGAAGATCCGACCGGGACGGCACGAGGGGTATTATGGACATGAATAACAAGGGTGTGTCGCTCGTCCGACGCGCACGGAGGGTCCGACGATGAAGAAGTGGTGGTTGGCTGCACCCCTCGTGGTCGCCCTGCTTCTGGTCGCCACGCCGAGCGATGCCGGGGGGCGTCATCATCATCACTGGCGCGGCGGTCCTCGCGTCTTCGTCGGCTTCGGCTTCGGCCCCGCGTGGGGCTATCCCTACTGGTACTATCCGCCGCCGCCCTACTACGTATACTCGCCGCCGCCGGTGATCATTCAGCAGCAGCCGCCGGTGTACGTCGAGCAGCAGGCCACCGTCACGCCCGCCCCACCCATCGGCTCGGCTCCCTCGGCGCAGTCGCAGGCCCAGTTCTGGTACTACTGCCAGCCCTCTGGCGCGTATTACCCGAGCGTGCAGACCTGCACGGAGCCCTGGATCAAGGTCCCGCCGAGGAATCAGTGAAGGCGGCGTTCCTCGCGGTGCCGCTGGGGCTCCTCCTCGTCGGCTGCGCGACGATCCCCACGGGCCCGAGCGTGATGGTCCTGCCCGGGACCGGCAAGCCGTTCGATCAATTCCAGATCGATGACGCGGCGTGCCGGCAGTGGGCCCTGCAGTCGGTCGGCGTCACGACCCAGAAGGCCTCGAGTGACAGCCTCGCGACGGGCGCGGTCGTCGGCACCGCGATCGGCGCCGCGGCCGGCGCGGCCATCGGCGCGGCCGCGGGCTCTCCGGGCATCGGCGCCGCGGCCGGCGCGGGCGCGGGGCTGCTCGGCGGCACCGCGGTCGGCGGCGGCTACGCCGATCGCTCCGTGCAGTCCGTCCAGCGCCGCTACGACATCGCGTACATGCAGTGCATGTACGCCAAGGGCAACCAGATCCCCGTGTCGCGCGGCGCCGTCCCGTACAACAGCATGCGCAATCAGTCGCCGCCTCCGCCGCCCCCGCCGCCGGCCGTGACGCCGCCCGCGGGCTCGGCGCCGCCGCCCCCCGCGCCCGCGATGGCGCCGCCAAGCATTCCGCCGCCGCCCGCGGGCACGCCACCGCCTCCTCCTCCCGGCGTCAGGTCGTAGCGGCGACTCGAGGGTTGCCAGGCGCTCCGAGCGTTGGGGGTTTGGGGGCCATTTCTGGGCCCCCATGTTCATGAGACTGGCCGGGAAGCACGCGCTCGTCACCGGCTCCACCAAGGGCATCGGTCTCGCCATCGCGCGCGCGTTCGTGCGCGAGGGCGCCCGCGTCGTCGTCCATTCACGCAACGCCGCCGACTGCGCGGCCGTCGCGAAATCGCTGGGCGCCGGCGCCGTCCCGATCGCTGCCGATCTCTCGCGCTCGGACGAGGTGCGCCGTCTGGGCTCCGCCGCGCTCGAGGCGATGGACGACCGCATCGACATACTCGTCAACAGCGCGGGCCAGCCGCGCGTGGCGCCGTCGGTCGAGCTGGCCGAGGCGGACTATCGCTACACGATGGACCTGAACCTCACGGCGTACTTCCTGCTGGCGCAGGTCATCGGCAAGGCGATGCTGGAGCGTCGGCGCGGCTCGGTGATCAACGTGGGCTCGGTTACCGGCTCCAGCGCTTTTCCCGAGCGGCTCGCGTACTGCGTGTCAAAGGCCGGCGTCAACATGCTGACCAAGGTGCTCGCCATCGAGTGGGCGGCGAGGGGTGTGCGCGTCAACTGCCTGGCGCCGGGTTACGTCGAGACCGAGTTCTTCCAGGAGCTCGCGGCCAAGGGCCAGGTCGATACGCGGAAGCTGGCGGAGCGCACGCCGGTGGGACGTCTGGGGACGCCGGAGGAGATCGCCGCCGCCGCCGTGTTCCTCGCCAGCGACGAGTCGTCCTACGTCACCGGCTCCGTGCTCACCGCCGACGGCGGCTGGCAGGCGTACGGCTGGGTGTAGCGCGCCCGCTCAGCACATCAGCCAGTCGCCGTAGGTGCCGCGGATCGGCTTGCCCTCGGCGAAGCGCGACAGCCGGAAGGCGTGGACGTCGTGCTCGGGCTTCTTGCCCTCGGTGACGAGCGTCGCGACCATCTCGCCGATCGCGGGCGAGAGCTTGAAGCCGTGGCCGGAGAAGCCGCACGCGAGATAGAAGCCCTCGGGTCCCGTCTCGTCGAGGATCGGGTGCCAGTCGGGGGTGACGTCGAAGCAGCCGGCGTAGGACCGCTGCACGGAGCCGCGCTCGAGCACGGGGAAGCGGACGGCGGCGCGCGCGAGCAGATCGGTCTTCTCGTCGAGATTCAGCCCCTCGCGGTAGGCGTCGGGGTCCGCGCGATCGTTCAGCTCCTCGGAGTCGAGCGGCCCGACGAGGAGCATCCCCGTCTCCGGACGCGTGTAGATGTTGGTGACGAAGTCGTAGACCATCGGGTGCGGACCGCCGGGCGCGTCGGGCCAGGCCACCAGCGCGATCTTGTGGCGGCACACCGTGATCGGAACGTCGAGGCCGACCATCCGGGCCAGCCCGTGGGCCCAGGTCCCGGCGGCGTCGACGACCTTCGGCGTCTCGATCACGCCGCGGCTCGTCTCCACCGCGGTGACGCGATCGCCGTGCACGCGGATGCCCGTCACGGCGGTCTGCTCGAGCACGCGCACGCCCATATCGCGCGCGGCGCCCGCGAATCCCTGCGTGGTCTGCGAGGGATCGGCGTAGCCGGCGTCCGGCTCGTAGCACGCCGCGGTGAGATCGTCGATCGCCAGCCGCGGCTCGATGGCCTTCGCCTCCTGCGGTGAGATGAGCCGGCTCGCGATGCCCTGCGATTGCTGGAGGGCCACCGAGGCCTCCATGGGCTCCTTCAGGCGATCGTCCACGCCGAGGAGATAGCCCGAGCGCACGAAGCCCGCGGTGCGGCCGCCGGTCAGCTCCTCGAAGCCCTCGAAGAAGCGCAGCGCTTTGAGGACGAGCCGGCACGTCTCGGGCGTGGAGTAGTGCTGGCGCACGCACGCCGAGCTCCGCCCCGTGGGGCCCGAGGCGAGGAACTCCTTCTCGAGCAGCACCACGTCCGTCAGCCCGCGCTTGGCGAGGTGGTACGCCGTGCTCGTCCCCGTCGCCCCGCCGCCGATCACGACCGCGCTCGCCCGCATGGTGCCCGCCACTCTACGGTCGTTGGCCATGGGGTTGCAACAGGAAGTGGCAATGCTCACACGCATCCTGGTCCTCGTCATGGCCCTCACGGCGGCGGCCGCCCCCGCGGCGGCGCAGGGACGCTCGGTCGGCGAGTTCATCGACGACACGCGCATCGCCGCCGAGGTCAAGGCGCGGCTCACCGCGGAGGCGCCGTCGAACTTCGTCAAGATCGACGTCACGAGCGACCACGGCATCGTCACGCTCGCGGGCACGGTGGACTCGTACGAGAAGCGCGCCACCGCCGCGCAGATCGCCGGCAACGTCAAGGGCGTGAAGGGGCTCGTCAACAACGTTCAGGTTGCAGGCACGGCGCCGGCCCCGACGACGGCAGGCGGGCCCGTGGCCGGCCCGGCTTCCGGGGGGTCGTCGGTGGACGCCACCGGCACGGTTGCGTCCGTCGACCCGGCCACGGGCACCATCACGCTGAGCGACGGCCGCGTGCTCCGCGCCACCGACCGCACCGCCGTGTACCAGCCGACGACGATGCAGTCGCTCAGGCCGGGCGACCGCGTGCTCGTGCGAGGCGCCGCGCCGGCGACGGTGCAGGCTCCGGAGACGCGCATGGGGACCGTCGCCCGCGTGGACGCCGCGAAGAACGAGCTGCTGCTCACCGACGGCACCGTCGTGCGCGTGCCGGCGGGGCTGGTGGTGCGCCGCGGCATCGAGCGCCTGACCCTCGGCCACGTCGAGCGGGGGGCCGA
>DASYTM010000041.1:0-36939 GCA_036002345.1 Candidatus Methylomirabilota bacterium
TCATCGATCCCGTCATCGTGTACTCCACGTATCTCGGGGGCAGCGGGGACGACGGGGCCAACGGCATCGCGGTGACGACGGGCGGCGAGGCGGTGGTGGCCGGCTTCACCACTTCCGCCGACTTTCCGACCAGCACCGGGCCCGCCTTCGCCGGCGACGTGGACGCGTTCGTGACCCGGCTGAACGCGGCCGGCAACGGGCTCGTGTACTCCCGCTTCGTCGGAGGTGCGGGCGACGACGAGGCCAACTCGGTCGTCCTGGACGCCGCCGGCAACGCTTACGCCGTTGGATTCACGTCGTCCGTGGACTACCCGACAACGCTCGGCGTGCTCCACCCCACGTACCGCGGCGGCCCAGTCGACGCGTTCCTCACCAAGGTCGGCCCGACGGGCACGATCGTGCTCTCGACGTACCTCGGCGGCGGCGACGACGACCAGGCCTGGGGCGTGGCGCTCGACGCGGCCGGGAGCATCGTCGTCTCGGGCACAACGGCGTCCGCGGACTTCCCCACGGCCGCGGCGATTCAGCCCGTCAAGGGCGCGGGCTACGACGCCTTCGTCACCAAGCTGAACGCGACCGCGTCCGTGGCGCTCTACTCGACCTTCCTGGGCGGCAGCGGCTTCGAGGCCGCGGGCCTAGCGTCGAGCAACGCGGTGACGACCGACGCGGCCGGCAGCGCCTACGTCACCGGCTGCACGGGCTCGCCCGACTTCCCGGTGACGGCGGGCGCGTACCAGACCACGTTCGGCGGCGGCGTCAATCCCGACAACCCGACGTGCGGCGACATGTTCGTGACCAAGCTGAGTGCCGCCGGCGCGCTGACGTGGTCGACCTACATCGGCGGCAGCGGCTTCGACAACTCGACCTCCATCGCCGTCGACAGCGCGGGCAACGCGTTCGTCGCCGGCTACACGCAGTCCCAGGCGTTCCCGGCCGAGGCGGCGCTGTCCATCGGGACGACAGGCGGCCAGAACATCGTCGTGCTCAAGCTCAACGCCGACGGCGCCTCGCTCGCGTACTCGACGCTCATCGGCGGCTCCGTGGATTCGTGGGGCTACGCGGTGGCGGTCGACGCCAAGGGCAACGCGTGGGTCACGGGGCGGGTCACCACCGGGGATTTCCCGACCACCCCGGGGGCCTTCCAGACGACCTACACGCCGCCCGGGGGCGACGCCTTCGTCATCAAGCTGGATCCCCTCGCGGTGAAGAACCCCGGGGACCAGACGAACAGCGAGGGCACGACGGTGCTGCTGCAGATCGAGGCCAGCGGTCCCGTCGGCGATCCGCTCACCTACTCGGCGACGGGCCTGCCACCCGATCTGACGATCAATGCCGTCACGGGCACGATCACCGGCACTCTTTCCTTCACGTCGGCCGGCGTGTATCACCCGATCGTGACGGTCGCCCACGGCACGGTCACGGCGAGCACGAGCTTCACGTGGACGGTCCTCGACGTGAACCGCCCGCCGAACGTCACCAATCCCGGCCCCCAGACGAGCGACGAGGGCACCAACCCGTCGCTGCCGATCGTGGCCAGCGACCCCGACGGCGACCCCATCACCTTCACCGCGACCGGACTGCCGCCGGGCCTGGCGATCAACCCGACGACGGGCGTGATCTCGGGCAGCCTCGACTTCAATTCCGCCGGGATCTACGCGGTGACGGTGACCGTCACCGACAGCCAGGCCGCCTCCACCAGCGTCTCGTTCACGTGGACGGTGAAGGACGTCAACCGGCCGCCCGTCGTGACCAACCCCGGCGACCAGACGAATCACGAAAACACCACCGTCTCGCTGCCGATCACCGCCACGGACCCCGACGGTGACGCTTTCGTCTTCAGCGCGACGGGGCTGCCGCCGGCGCTGACGATCCATCCCACGACGGGCGTGATCTCGGGGACGCTGACCTTCTTCTCGGCCGGGGTCTACACCGTGACGGTCTCGGCGACCGACACGAAGGGCGCGACGGGGACCACGACCTTCCGATGGACCGTGCTCGACGCGAACCGGCCGCCGACGGTCACGAACCCCGGCGACCAGACCAACAACGAGTTCGACGTGGTGTCCCTGCAGATCGACGCCAGCGACCCCGACGGCGATGCCCTGACCTATAGCGCGACGGGCCTGCCGCCGGCGCTCACCATCAACCCGGCCACGGGCCGCATCGCCGGCGTCCTCAGCGGCGACTCGGCCGGCACCTACTCGGTGGTCGTCACCGTCAGCGACGGCAAGGGCGGCACGGCATCGGCGGCGTTCATCTGGACCGTCAACAACGTGGACAATCGGCCGCCGGTCTGCACGGGGGCCGTCGCGAGGCCCTCGCGAATCTGGCCCCCGAACCACCAGCAGGTCAACGTCGCGATCGTGGGCGTGAACGACCCCGACGGCGATCCCGTGACGATCCGGGTCGTCCGCATCCTGCAGGACGAGCCGACGAACGGCCCGTCCGACGGCAACACGCCGATCGACGGCGGCGGCGTGGGCACCTCGACCCCGTGGGTGCGCGCGGAGCGCAGCGCCCAGGGTAACGGCCGCGTCTATGAGATCTTCTTCGTCGCGACCGACGCCCGGGGCGCCGCCTGCAGCGGGTCGGTCAAGGTGGGCGTGCCGAAGGAAGTCAAGAGCGCCGTGATCGACAGCGGCGTCCGCTACGACTCGACTGTCGCCGGCGGCCCGCCGCTCTAGCGGCCGGTCGTCCTCGCCGCCGAGGGATAACCGTCACGCTCGGACCGGACTTCATCGTATGATCGGGGCGCGTGAGCGCAGCGACCCGGTGGCCCGAGACCCGAGCGTGGCACGGAGCCGTCGCCACTCCTCACGCCATCGCCTCTGACGCCGGCCTCGCCATCCTCCGCGCCGGCGGCAACGCTCTCGACGCCGCCGATCTCGACACCTACCCGGGGCGCGGACGGCGACGACCTTGATCCCGTCGATGTACCTCGTGGGCGGCCGGCCGCGCTACGTCTACGGCACGATGGGCGGCGAGGGCCAGCCGCAGACGCAGGCCGCGCTCGTGACGGGCATGGTGGACTTCGAATTGGGGCCGCAGGCCGCGGTGGAAGCGCCGCGCTGGCTCTTCGGACGCACGTGGGGCGAGCCGACGAAGGCGCTGCGGCTGGAGTCGCGCTTCGACGAGAGGGTGGCCGGGCGCCTGCGCGAGCGCGGCCATCAGGTGCAGGTCGTGGAGCCGTGGAGCGATCTCATGGGCCACGCCCAGGTCATCGCGGTCGACGCGGATGGCCTGCGGGCGGGTTCCGACCCCCGCGCCGACGGCGCGGCGAAAGGCTGGTGACGACTATGTCCCCGTGGCGGTGGGCTGTCTACAAGGTCTCGTACTACGTGGGCCGGGCCCTGATCCGCGCCGCGCGGATCCTCGCCTATGCGACAGCGGGCGTGCTCACCAAGCGCGAGCTGGGGTGCGCGTCGGCCGGGCGCTGGAGTGACTTCGGGATCGACGAGACCTACGTCATGTCGGGGCTCTTCACCTGGGAGGAGAACTTCTACTTCCGCTTCCTCAAGCCCGACGACCACGTCCTGGTCGTCGGCGCCGGCTCGGGGCGCGACCTCATCGGCCTGCGCAAGGCCGGGGTGAACGCCGACGGGCTCGAGCCCTCGGAGACGGCGGTGAGGCTCGCGCGCACCATGTGCGCGAAGGCGGGCGTGCAGGCGGATTTCCACATCGGCTGGATCGAGACGGCGACGATCCCGGAGAAGTACGACGTCTTCATCTTCTCCTGGTACTGCTACAGCTACATCTGCGACCGCGCCACGCGCATCGGCGCCCTCCGCGGGGCCACCAAGCATCTGGCCCCGGGCGGCCGCATCATCCTGAGCTACACCGTGACCGAGCCCGTGACGCGCTTCCTGCCCCGCGCGGTCGCGGAGCGCGTCGGCCGCGTGACGGGCACCGACTGGAGCCCGCTGCCCACCGACATCATCATGTTCGAGCACGGCGGGCTGCACTTCGAGCACCAGTTCCTGCCCGGCGAGATCGAGTCCGAGGTGCTGGAGGCGGGACTCCGCATCAAGGCCCACCAGGTCGGCGACGACGGGCTGATCATGCTCATGGCGGACGAGTAACGGTCTCGAACACCGTGAACGCCGAGCGGCGCGCGTCGTCGAGCGCCCGCCGGATGTCCGCCTCGCCGCGTCCGGTGCCCTGGCGCAGGAGCGCCTCGAAGAACCCGGTGTAGAACGCGTCGGGATAGACGACCACGCTGAAGCGCGCCGCCACCGCGCCGCCCTCGAGGGCGCGCGCGTAGACGAGCTCGGCGCGCTCGCCCGGCGCGAGCCGCGTGTCGGCCAGCTCGCGCTCGAGATCGAGGCTGACCTCGCGTCCGATCCGTCGCTCCTCCCGCGTCCCGGGCAGCGCGCGCCCCGCCCCGTCCACCAGCTCCGCGCGCAGGATCACGAGCGGCGTGACGTACGTGGGAAAGCGATGGCCGACCCCGCTGTTCTCGACGACGAGGCGGGCGGCGACGCCGCCGGGGGCGAAGGTCGGGACCGGGAGGAGCGAGAGGGTGAGGCCGCTCTTCACCATGTCGGCGTCGTGGATGCCGCGCCAGAGATGGCGCCGGTCGGGCATGTGGCAGTCCTGGCACTGCACGCCCGCCGCCGCGAAGCGGCTCGCCTTCCATTCGGCGTAGGTATCTTCCAGAAGTTTGCCGTTCAGCGCGTAGCCGTCGGGCGCGAACTGATGGCAGCCGCGGCAGAACTCGGAGGCGAGGTACGCGGGCGTGCGCGTCACGCCGCCGTGCGGCAGCGTCTCGCGCGGCACCGTGTTCGCGAGCGTGCCGTCGCGCCGCGGCGGACCGAACCGCTCGTGGCCGCGCACGTGGCACGCGGCGCACGGAATCCCGCGCGCGCGGAGGGCGGCATCGAAGACCGGGTTGGGCGCCAGCGTGTCAGCGACGAGCGGCGCCTGCTCGGCGAGCGGAGCGTGGCAGCGCTGGCAACCCAGCGCGCCCTTCGGGTCGCTCGCGAGCATCTCCACGAGCTGGCCCGCGACGCCGGGTCCCATCGCCGCCGCGTGCGTGCTCGTGCGCCAGTCGGCGAATTGCGCGGGATGGCAGGCGCCGCACGCTTCGGGCGCCAGCGACGCTTCGAGAGCCGAGAACCGCGCGGGCGGCGCGCCCTGGGGCGCCAGCGGCATCCGCCAGTGGCGCGCGACGAAGGACTCGACGGGGGCCACGGCGCAGCCCGCGACGAGCAACACCCACGCCCACGCTCGCATGGCCCTCACCATAGCAGGCCGCTAGAATCCGGCGATGATGCTCCTCGGTGACGTCACGGCCATCGGCTGGCGCGCCCACGCGGCGCTGTCGCGGACGGGCGGCGACGCGCGGGTGCTGGCCGCGCTCGCCGCCTCGACGTACCTCGACGCGGCGGGCGAGGTCGTGTGGCTCGGGCCCGCCGCCACCTCGCACGCCCGGGCGGTGTCGATCCTCTTTCGAGGCTCGCCTCGGACGGCGGGGCCCCAGCCCCGCGACGTCCTGCGGCTCGCACTACCACTGCCGCGCGCCGTCAAGGTGTGGCGGCCCGAGCCCGGGCCCGCGACGGCGGAGGCGGCGGCGACGCTCCGGCTCAACGCGTCGCGCCTGGCCGTCGGCACGCTCGGCACTCCGCGCGGCTTCGGCGCCTGGCTCGCCGGCGCGCCGCTCGCGTTCCCCCTCGAGCGCGCGCACGGCCGCGCCGACGCGCTCGCACACGCGTGCGCGGACGACGATCCGCCCCGTGCCGCGCAGGCGGCCGTCGCGCTGCTCGGCCTGGGCCCGGGCCTCACGCCGTCGGGCGACGACTTCGCGGGCGGCGCGTTCTTCGCGCGCGCGCTGCTGGCGCGCGCCGGCGCGTGCGACACGACGCGCTGGGGCGCGGCTGCCGGCGTGGTGCGGGCGGCCGCCGCGCGGCTCACCCATCCCATCGGCGCCGCGCTGCTGGGCGACCTGCTCGACGGCGAGGGCTGGGCGCCGCTCCACGAGCTCGCCGGCGCGCTCGCGCGCGACGACGCGCCCGGCGCCCTCGACGCGGCGCGGCGGCTCACCCGCCTCGGCCACTCGTCGGGCTGGGACCTGCTCGCAGGTTTTCTCGCCGGCGCGCGCATCTGACCGGCACCGGACGTGCATCCCTCTCGCCCCTGGCGGGCGCCGCCGTGCCCGAAGACCCGAGCCAGGAGGCCGCATGATGGCGACGAGAACGGAGCGCGCGGTCAATGTCGGCGAGTCGGAGCGCATCGTGTCAGCGATTGCCGGAGGGATCCTCGCCGCATGGGGGCTGAGCCGGACGTCGCTGCCCGGTCTGCTCGTCGCCGGCGTCGGCGCCGCGCTCGGCTATCGCGGCATCAGCGGCCACTGTGACGCCTACGCCAAGCTCGGGATCGACACCGGCGGCGCCCACCGCAACGTCGGCAATCTCGGGGTGAAGATCACCGAGGAGATCGTCGTGAACGCGCCGCCGCGCCAGGTCTACGACATCTGGCGCAACCTCGAGAACCTGCCGCGCCTGCTCTCGCACGTCGAGCGCGTGGAGATGCTCACCCCCACGCGCTCGCGCTGGACGGTCAAGGGCCCGGCGGGCATGCGGATCACCTGGGAGGCCGAGCTGATCAACGACAAGCCCGGCGAGCTGATCGCCTGGCGCACGGTCGATTCCACGCTCGTCGACCACGCGGGCTCCGTGACCTTCGAGCCCCTGGCCAACCACGGCACCCGCGTGCGCGTGTCGCTCCAGTACGACCCGCCGGGCGGCCGCTTCGGCCACGCCGTGGCCGCGCTGCTCTCCGAAGATGCGGGCTCGATCCTCAGGCGGGATCTCGCGGAGTTCAAGCGGGCCGTGGAGGAGGGCCGGTTGGCGGCGTAGCCGGGTGGGAGTACAGTAGCGGGGCAGCGCTCATCCCACTCGGAGGCATCCGTGGATCCCTATCGTCTGCCCCGGACGGCTCTGCCGTCGCGTTACGACATCCGGCTCGATCCCGATCTCACCACCCTCACCTTTCGCGGGCAGGAGACGGTCGCGCTCGAGGTGACCGAGCCCGTCTCGGAGATCGTCCTCAACGCCATCGAGCTGAGCATCGACTCCGCGAGCCTCGAGAACGACCGCGGCGAGACGATCCGTGCCACCGCGACGCTGGAGGAGACCACCGAGCGCTGCCGGCTGGCCCTGGCCTCGCCGGCGGCGGCCGGGCGCTGGCGCCTGCGCCTGGCCTTTCGCGGCACCCTCAACGACAAGCTGCGCGGCTTCTACCGCTCCGTGTACAAGGACCCGAGCGGCATCTCGCGCACCATGGCCGCCACGCAGTTCGAGGCCACCGACGCGCGCCGCGCCTTCCCGTGCTGGGACGAGCCGTCGTTCAAGGCGGCGTTCGCGGTCACCCTCGGCATCGATCCCGCCCTCACCGCCGTCTCGAACACGGCGATCGTGTCGGAGACGCGGGAGAACGGCCTCAAGGTGGTGCGCTTCGCCGACTCCATCAAGATGTCCACGTACCTCGTGGCCTTCGTGGTGGGCGAGCTGGAGGCGACGGAGCCCACCACGGTGGGGCGCACGCCGCTCCGCGTGTGGTGCGTGCCCGGCAAGAAGCGGCTGGCCGCGTTCGGCCAGGAGATCGGCGCCGCCTCGCTCCAGTTCTTCGAGCAATATTATGGTGTGCCCTACCCGGGCGACAAACTCGATCTTCTTGCCATTCCTGATTTTGCAGCTGGCGCGATGGAAAATCTGGGCGCGATAACATTCCGCGAGACCGCGCTCCTCGTGGACGAGACGGCGGCGTCGCACACCGAGCTCGAGCGCGTGGCCGACGTGGTCGCCCACGAGAACGCCCACATGTGGTTCGGCGATCTCGTGACCATGACGTGGTGGAACGGCATCTGGCTGAACGAGGCGTTCGCCACGTTCATGGAGATGCTGGCCGTCGACGCGTGGAAGCCGGAGTGGCAGCGCTGGTCCACGTTCGGCGTCTCGCGCGCGGCCGCCCTGTCCCTCGACGGCCTGCACAGCACGCGCCCGATCGAGTTCCCCGTCACCTCGCCGCGCGACGCCGACGCCATGTTCGACGTCCTCACGTACGAGAAGGGCGCCTCGGTCTTGAGGATGCTCGAGCAGTATCTCGGCGGCGAGGTCTTCCGCGAGGGCGTGCGCGACTACCTGCGCGCGCACGCGTTCGCCAACGCCGACACCGGGGACCTCTGGGCCGCGCTCGGCCGCGCCGCGCGCCAGCCCATTCCCGCCGTGATGGACGGCTGGATCTTCCGGCCCGGCTATCCGGTCGTCACCGTGAGCCGCGACGCGGGCGGCGGCCTCGTCCTGGCCCAGCAGCGCTTCAACTACCTGCGCGAGCCGCTGCCGCCGGCGACGCCCGAGCCCGAGCAGGCCTGGCAGGTGCCGGTCCAGCTCCGCGTCCTCGGGGGCGGGCGCGGGCGCGAGGACCGCGTGCTGCTGACCGAGCGGGAGGCGCGCGTGCCCGCGGGCGCCGGCGCCGACGCCGTCGTCGCCAACGCGGGCGGCCACGGCTTCTATCGCGTGCGCTATGCCCCCGACCTGCTCGACGCCCTGCTGGCCCGGCTCGGCGCGCTGGCGCCCATCGAGCGCTTCAACCTCGTGAACGACGCGTGGGCCCTCGGGGTGGCCGGCCTGATGCCGATCACCGCCTACCTCGACCTCACCGCGCGCTTCCGCGATGAGCGCGACCGCAACGTGTGGTCGGTGCTGACGGGCTCGCTCTACTCGCTCAACCGCGTGGTGGAATCGGGCGAGCGGCGGCGCCTCGAGGCCCTCGTGCGCGATCGCGCCACGCCCGCGTTCGGCGCGCTCGGCTGGACACCGCGGCCGGGCGAGGACGAGCTGACGCGCCAGCTGCGGGGCGATCTCGTGCGGGCCCTCGGCGTGCTCGGCAACGAGCCCGGCGTGCAGGCGCGCGCCGTCGAGGTCTACCGCGCGCACCTCGCGGATCCCGCCGCCGTGGATCCCAACGTGCTGCCCGCCGTCATCGCCGTCCTCGCCCACGCCGGCGACGCCGCGCGCTACGAGGAGTTCTTCCAGCGGTTCAAGGCCGCGAAGACCCCGCAGGAGGAGCAGCGCTACCTCTACGCGCTGGCCGGCTTCCGCGTCCCCGACCTGGCGCGGCAGACGCTCGAGCGCGCCATCAACGGCGAGTTCCGCACGCAGGACGCGCCGTTCGTCGTGCGCGGCATGCTCATGCACGTGGACGTCCGCGAGCTCGCGTGGGAGTTCGTCAAGCGCCACTGGGACACCATGGACCGTCTCTATCCCAAGCACGGGATGCGCCGGCTGGCCGAGGGCGTGACGGGCCTCGCCACGCCCGCGCTCGAGGCCGACGTGCGGCGGTTCTTCGACGAGAAGAAGCCGCAGTTCGGCGGCAAGGTGCTGCAGCAGTACCTGGAGCAGCTCCACGTGGCGGTGGTGCTCGGCGAGCGCGACGGCGCCGCCCTGCGCGCCTACCTCTCCAAGTTCGCCTGAGCCGGAGGCGCCCGATGCGTCCCGCACCCTCGCTCGCGCTGCTCCTGCCGCTCGTCCTCTTCGCGGCCCCCGGCGCCGCCCAGCACCGCGGGCACGACCACGCCCCGGGCGCGCCGTCGGACGCGCACGCGCGCGTCCAGGCCTACGCCGAGGAGCACGACGCCGTGATCGCCTCCGGCCGCGGCTTCGGCATGGCCTTCGCCGCGGACCAGCACGGCTACCCCGGCCCGATGCACGTGCTCGAGCTGAAGGACCTCCTGCGCCTCACGCCCGAGCAGGAAGCGCGGATGCAGGCGCTGATGCACGCGATGTTCGCGGAGTCGCGCCCCAAGAGCGCGCGATTGCTGGAGCTGGAGGCCCGGCTGCGCGCGCTGTTCGCGTCGGGAACGGCCGACGAGGCCCGCGTGCGCGCGGCGGTGGCCGACGTCGAGGGGGCGCGCGCGGAGGTCCGGCTGGTACACTTGCTCGCGCACGTGAAGACGCGCGAGGTCCTGACCGAGGCCCAGCGCACGGCCTATCATGCGGCCCGCTGGCCCGACCGCTGACAAACGCCCCCGGGATGTGGTAAAGAGCGGCCATGAGCGAGATCAAACGGATGGGTCCACCCGCCGCGCGCGACGTGCGCGGCAAGGCCTTCACCTGGACCATCCCTCTCAACCAGATGCCCGATCAGCTCTGGAAGCGCTACTTCAGCGAGACCAAGGACACCTCCATCGTCTGCAGCCCGTGGAAGGTCAGCATCTACCAGGGCCAGATGATCTTCGAGTCCGAGGAAACCGACCTCGTCAACTGGGTCAAGTTCATCGACAAGTGGATGGGGGTCGCCAACAAGCGCTACACGGAGTGGGAGGCCGAGCAGCGCCGGCTCCGCGGCGCCGACGACAAGGACCGGCGCGACCGCGACGAGCGCCTGTCCGAGATGAACGAGAAATTCAAAAACCTCTAGGCAGCTCGACCGGGTCGTCGACGTAGACGGTGTAGTGGCGCGGGCGGCCCCGCGCGGCGTCGGCGGGATCGACGTAGACGATCGACGACTGGCCCCGGATCTCCCGCGGCAGGATCGACACCCTCACGAACGCCGTCGGCACGTCGGGCGCCGCCTTGGCCAGCACGGGCTCGCGTCCGCTCTCGAACCACGCCTCGCCCGGCCGCACCAGCCGCGGCGGCCGGTCGCCGACCGTGACCTCCAGCGTGCCCGCGAGCAGGCAGCGGATGCCGCCGCCCCGGTGGCCGTGCGGCAGCGCGACGCCGCCGGGCGCGAACTCCACGCGGTCGCAGCGCAGCAGCCACGATTGCGCGGGATCGAGGTCGATGGCGTGCTCCAGCAGCACGCGCGAGACCACGCCGACGGAGGGCGCCCCAGGCCCGGCGCCGGCCGGAAGCAGCTCGAAGCGCAGCAGCGTCGCGGCGTCGGTGACGCCGAGAGCGCACGCGCCGGCGGCGTGCCAGGCCGTGCCCGTCGCGGGCGTGAAGATCACGCGCGGCGCCGGCGGCAGGGACAGGCGAGCGCGGGGCTCGAGGCGGTCCTCGCCGAGGCGGAGGACCCAGGCGTTCGTCACCCGCGGATGTCCACGCCCAGCACGACGGAGGCGAGGCGGCCGAGGCCGAAGCTGATCAGGCCCGACGCGGCCGCGAGCACGGCGACTTCGAGGCCCGAGCGCAGCGCGGACACGCCGGCCACGCGCGCCTTGAGCACGCCGACGCAGAACAGCGCGCTCAGCGTGAGCGCGGCGGAGACGCCGAGCGCGGGCAGGCCCGTGCCCACCATGAACGGCAGGAGCGGCACGAGCGAGGCGCCGCCGAAGGCCACCGCCATCACCAGCGCGTCGCGCACGGGCGCGCCGAGGCGCTGCGGGGCCAGCCCGAGCTCGAAGATCGCCAGGGCCGACAGCAAGATGTCGGGATGGCGGCCGATGCGGCGGGCGACCTCCGCCGCCTCCGCGCGCGTCATGCCGCGCGCGGCGAGCGCGGCGATCAGCTCGGCGATCTCCTCGCCCGCGTGGTCGCGGATCTCCCGCCGCTCGCGGTCCAGCTCGCTCTCGTAGAGCTGGCGCTGCGCGCGCGAGGACAGGAACGTCCCGATCGACATCGAGAGCACGCCGGCCATCGCCGACACCGCGCCGCCCAGCAGCACGACCAGCGGCCCGACGCCGGCGGCGGCGAGGCCCGCCACCACCGCGAACGTCGAGACGAGCCCGTCCTGCGCCCCGAAGACGACCTCGCGAATGGACGCCAGGCGCTCGATGCGCTTGGGCTCGGTCGCGAGCTCCGACATGTGCGCGCGGCCGTCCATCCGGCGCATGGTGGCGGCCGTGACGCCGCCGCCCGCCTCGACGGCACCGGCCGCACGGCGCGCAGGCGCGGGCGCCGGAGCCGGCGTGGGTGCGGACGCCGCCGCGCCGCCATCGAAGGTCGCGAGCGCCTGGCGGAACATGTCGCGATGGTGCCGCTCGCGCTCGAGGGCGAGGCGGAACGACGCCGCCGCGTCGGGACGGCCGTCCTCCTCCGCCTCGCGGATCATGCGCGGCAGCGTGACGTCGATCTCCTGCACCTCGCCGGTGGCCGCGGTCACGAGGTTCTCGCGCGTGCCCGCGATGGCGCCCATGGCCCGGAGGTGCTCGAGGGCATGGATGGTCTCGGCCCCGGCCGCCTCGAAGAAGAGCTGCGCGATGTCGGGCCGGCCCTCGGACAGCGCCCGGATGCCGTAGGCGAGATAGCGGCGGTTGGCGTCTGCCTCGCCGGCGAGCGCGACCTGTAAGTTGGCGTCGGTACGGCTCGGCATGCGCGCATTCTACTCGGCGGACCCGCTTTGTGCCGCGGGGCGCTCCCGTGATAGGGTCTCGGAAGATGAGAGCGGTTTTCGCCTCCGCGCTCGCACTCCTGGCCCTCGGCGCCCCCGTCGCGGCCTCTGCCCTCACCGTCCAGGAGGCGATGCTGTTCGCCACGCCCGCCGTCGCCCTCATCACCGCCGAGGTGCGCGCGGAGGTCACGCTCAACTGCGGGAGCGGGACCAAGACGGTGCGCCCCTCACCGTTCATCGAGACGGGCACGGGCTGGTTCGTGGACGGCACCGGCTATCTCATCACCAACGGCCACGTCGTCGACCCCGTCTACCGCCTGCCCGCGTGGGTCACGCACGAGCTGAAGAAGAAGGCGATCGAGCAGGCCTGCGTGGATCCGGTGCTGCGCGCGCAGGGCCTGGCGCGCGGCGCGCGTCCCGACATCGAGGACACGATCCGGCGCGAGGCGGCCGGCCGCGCCATGGCCTCCGCGCAGGTGACGCCGCAGCCGCTCCTCTCCATCCTGCTCTCCAGCGGCCAGCGCCTGAATGCCGAGGTCGTGAAGTTCAGTCCGCCGCCCGGCTTCGACGCCAACGGCCGGCCCGTGGCCGATTTCGGCCGCGACCTGGCGCTGCTCCGCGTGAGGGCGGGCGTCTATCCCGCCATCGGCCTGTCCGACGTCGACGCGAAGATCGGCGACCCGGTGCACATCATCGGCTTTCCCGGCGTCGTGCTCTCGCACGAGCTGCTCGACAAGTCGGCCACGCTGGAGCCGTCGGTCACGAACGGCGCCGTCTCCGGCTACAAGCAGGACGCCATCGGGCAGGCCATGATCCAGACGGATGCCGCGGCCGCCCACGGCAACTCCGGCGGGCCCGCCGTCGGCGACGACGCGCGCCTCGTCGGCGTGATGATGGCCACCACGATGTCGGCGTCGGGCGGCGTCGTCCAGGGCTTCAACTTCCTGATCCCGGCGCGCGACGTGCGGAAGTTCCTCGAGGGCACCCCGGTCAAGTCCGGGCAGAGCAGGTTCAACGACGCGTGGCGGGCGGGGCTCAACGCGCTCTTCGCCGACCGCTACTCGACGGCGGTGGCGCGGATCACCGAGGCCAACGCGCTCCTGCCCGATCTCGCCGACGTCAAGCGCACGCTGGCCGAGGCCGATCGCAAGATGAAGAATCCGCCGCCGCGCCCGTTCCCGTGGGCGTGGGCGACGCTGGGCGTGACGCTCTTGAGCGTGGGCGCCTACGGCGGGATGTTCGGCCGGCGCTGGTGGAAGAACCGCTACCGGATCCAGCCCGCGCAGGTCATCGCCGCCATCGAGTCCGGGCGCAACCCGCAGCTCGTGGACGTCCGCACCAAGACCGACTTCGAGACGAGCCCGCTGCGCCTGCCCGGCGCGGTCCGTCTCGATCCCGACGACGTGCTGGCCGGCAAGCCCGAGGCCGAGCCCTCGGCCGAGCGCGAGCAGCTCGTGGTCACCTACGACACGAGCCCCGAGGAGGCCACCGCCGAGAAGGTCGCCAACGCGCTGCGCGCGCGCGGCTTCAAGAGCGTGCGCATCCTCAAGGGCGGCCTCGGCGGCTGGACCAACGCGCGCCTGCCGGTGGAGTCGAAGTCCTACCTGCCGTCGATCGGGATCGAGATCTACAAGAACCTCACCCTGGGTGACCTCGAGCGCCGGAAGTTCAAGGCCGGCGAGGTCATCTTCAAGGAGGGCGCCGAGGCCAAGGGCGAGGCGTTCCTCGTCCACGCCGGCACCGTGCACATCAAGCGGACGTTCGACGGGGTGGAGAAGACCCTCTCGACGCTCGGCGAGGGCGAGCTGTTCGGCGACATCGCGCTCTTCCGCGAGGGGCCGCGCTCGGCCGACGCGGTGGCCGCCACCGACGTCGAGCTGATCGTCATCAACAACGACCGGCTGGACTGGCTGATCCGCAACCGCCCGCAGCTGACCAAGGAGGTCGTGCGGCGGCTGTCCAACTGGGTCGTGCAGACCGACCGCGAGCGCGCGCTCTCCAACCGCTGAGCGCGCCCGTCCGCGTCCTCGTCCAGCGCCTCGATCGCGACCTGCCGCGGCCCGCCTACGCCCGTCCCGGCGACGCCGGGCTCGATCTCTACGCGCGCGAGCCCGTGACGCTGGCCCCCGGCGCCCGCGCCATCGTCGGCACCGGCATCGCCATCGCGCTCCCGCCCGGGTACGCGGGCTTCGTGGTGCCGCGCTCGGGGCTGGCCCTGCGTCACGGCGTGAGCCTCGTGAACACGCCCGGCGTCGTCGACGCCGGCTATCGGGGCGAGGTCCGCGTGATCCTCGTGAACCACGACCCCGTCACGCCGGTCACGCTCGCGCGCGGCGATCGGATCGCCCAGCTCGTCGTGCAGCGGGTGGAGCAGGTGGAGCTGGTCGAGGTGGAGACGTTGCCGGAGAGCTCGCGCGGTTCCGGCGGGTTCGGATCGACGGGCGTGTAGACAGCGTCGGAACGGTCGTCCGCCGCGGTGTCAGCCCTCGCGCAAACCGGAGGGGGTTTGGGGGGACCCTCGTGGGTCCCCCCATCTAAATAGGAACAGCGGGTTCACGCGATCGCCGACCGTTGTTGCGCCGCCCGGCCACCGCGCTTCGTCGTTTACTGGTTCTTGACGAGGAAGTGGGCGCGGCGGTTCTTGGCCCAGCAGGCTTCGCTCGACTCCATGCACTGCGGGCGCTCCTTGCCGTAGGACACGACCGTGATGCGCGAGGCCGCGACACCGTGGGCCGAGAGGTAGTTCTGCGTGGCCTTCGCCCGGCGCTCGCCGAGCGCGAGGTTGTACTCGACGGTGCCCCGCTCGTCACAATGGCCCTCGATCAGCACGAGGTGGCGCGGGTTGGCCTTGAGCCACGCCGCGTCGGCGTCGAGCATCTTCGCCGCCTCGGGGCGGATGTCGTACTTGTCGAACTCGAAGTGGACGTCGACGAGGTCGCCGGCCGCGCGGTACTGATCCACGCGCTCACGCATCCCCGTCGTTCCCGTCGCGGACGCCTGGCGCACGCCGCCGCTGCCGTCCATCGACCGACCCGTCGGCACCGTCATGGCCGTCCCCGTCGGCGACGGGGCGGAGGCCGTCGTCGTGGCCGGGGTCTTGGCGCAGCCCGCCGCCAGGATCAACAGCATCGCCGCCTGCACTGCCAGCGCTCTGCTCCTCATCGCACGTCTCCTCTCGGAATGGTCATCGCCGTCGCCCGCCACCCGCACGAACGAGCCGGCGCAGTGTTGTCAGGAGCGCCGGCGCTTCGATGCGCAGCTCCGCGAGCGAGTAGAGAACCAGCCGGCGCACCACCGCGTCGCCGGCCGGCCGGAGCCTCACCACCACTTGCCGGCGATCGCCCTCGTGGCGCCGCCGGGCCACCAGGCCCCGCTCGACGAGCCGGTCCACCAGCTCGACCGCGCTGTGGTGCCGGATGTGCAGACGCTCGGCGAGCGTGCCGATCGTCACGGGGCCTCGCCCCTCCAGTCCCTTGACCTGGAGCAGCAGCATGTATTGCTGCGGCTCCACGCCGGCGGCCCTCGCCGCCTCCTCACGCCGCCCGAGCAGCTGGCGGATCTGGTAGCGCCACTCGGCGAGCGCCGCGTAGTCGGTTCGGCGCGCCGGGCGCTTCTTCACGAGAACGATCATATCGCTTCACGATATGAGCCACGCAAGGCTTTGCACCCCCCTACCGGTCGGGGGGTGGGCGGCATTGCCCTTGCACCCGTGGGAGTCCGCACTGCGAGGTGGTGCGGCATGGACGTCTCGCGACGCGATTTCATCCGCGTCTCGGCCGGGGTCGCCGGCGGCGCGGCCCTCGGCGGGCTGGCGGGGCTCGGCGCGGATCTGGCCCCCACGCTGGCTGCCGCCGCCGAGCTTCGGATCAAGGACGCGAAGACGTACCCGAGCATCTGCCCCTACTGTTCCGTCGGCTGCGCCACCCTCGTCCACACCGTCAATGGCAAGATCGCCAACATCGAGGGCGACCCGCGGAGCCCGCACAACGAAGGCACGCTGTGTCCCAAGGGCGCCGCCATCTACCAGCTCCACGTCAATCCGAATCGGCCCACCAAGGTCCTGCACCGCGCGCCGGGCGCCGCCGACTGGGAGGTGTGGGATCTCGAGCGCGCCATGGCGCGCGTGGCCGAGCTCACGAAGAAGACGCGCGACGAGACGTTCATCGAGCGACTTCCGGACGGCAAGATCGTCAACATGACGCCGGCCATCTTCTCGCTGGGCGGGGCCACCCTCGACAACGAGTGGAACCACATCCAGCAGAAGCTGATGCGCGGGCTCGGCATCGTCGCCATCGAGAACCAGGCCAGGATCTGACATAGCTCCAGCGTCCCCGGGCTGGGGACACGGCTCGGAAGGGGCGCCGCCACCATGTACCCGCGCAGCATGGCCGACTCCGACTGCGTGATGGTGATGGGCTCCAACATGGCGGAGAACCATCCCGTCGCCTTCCGCTGGCCGATGGCGGCCAAGGCCAAGGGCGCCAAGCTCATCCACGTCGATCCGCGCTTCACGCGCACGAGCGCGATGGCCGACATCTACGCCCCGATTCGCGCAGGCTCGGACATCGCCTTCCTGGGCGGGCTCGTCAACTACGTCATCCACGACCAGCGCTGGAACACCGAGCCGTTTTTCAAGACATTCCTGGTGCACTACACGAACGCCAGCACGATCGTGTCCGACGACTACCAGGACACGGAGGACAGCGACGGCGTCTTCTCCGGGCTCAAGGCCGAGCCGAGCCCCGGGATGACCGAGTGGCCGTACAACGGCTTCATCGGCAAGTACGATCCGGCGTCGTGGCAGTACAAGCGCGCGGCCGGCGGATCGCAGGGCGCCGAGGGTACCGGGGCCGCCGGCCCGCCCTTCGATCGGCTCGTGGCGTCGCTGGTCAAGGCGCCGGTCACGCGCGACGAGACGCTGCAGAACCCGCGCTGCGCGTTCCAGATCGTCAAGCGTCACTTCAGCCGCTATACACCCGAGATGGTCGCGCGCGTCACCGGATGCCCCACGGAGACGTTCCTCAAAGTCGCGCAGACGCTGCTCGACAACTCGGGCACCGAGCGCACGTGCTCGTTCGCCTACGCCGTCGCGTGGACGCAGCACACCAACGGACCCCAGATCATCGGCTGCGCGGCGCTGCTCCAGCTGCTGCTCGGCAATTTCGGCCGTCCGGGCGCCGGCATCATGGCGCTGCGCGGCCACGCCTCGATCCAGGGCTCGACCGACATCCCGACGCTCTACCACTCGATCCACGGCTACCTGTCGGCGCCGAGCGCGCTCAAGAAGCACGCCACGCTCCGCGACTACCTCCTCGAGGAGACGGTACCGACCGGCTACTGGGGCAACACGCCGAAGTTCATGGTGTCGTATCTGAAGTCGATGTATGGCGCGGCCGCCACGCGCGAGAACGACTTCGGCTACGACTGGCACCCCAGGATCCTCGGCGACCATTCGCACCTGCCCATGTTCGTGGCCATGAACGACGGGCGCGTGAAGGGCATGCTCCTCATCGGGCAGAATCCCGCCACCTCGCTCAACGCCAAGCTCGAGCGCCGCGCGATGGCGAAGCTCGAGTGGCTCGTGGTCAAGGACAACTGGGTCACCGAGAGCGCGACGTTCTGGAAGAACGCGCCCGAGGTGAAGAGCGGGGAGGTCCGGCCGCAGGACATCAAGACCGAGATCTTCTTCTTCCCCTCGGCGCAGGTGGCCGAGTACGATGGCTCCTTCACCAACACGCAGCGCATGCTGCAGTGGCACTACAAGGCGGCGGAGCCACCCGGCGACTGTCGCTCGGACCTCTGGTTCACGCACCAGCTGGCCAGGCGCCTGAAGAAGATGTACGAGACCTCGACGGCGCCGCGCGATGCGGGCTTCAAGCACCTCACGTGGAATTTCGATCCCGACGGCTCCGAGCCGCACGAGCCGGGCGAGGTTCCGCCGACGGCGGGTGATCCCGACGGGCTCAAGATCCTGAAGGAGATCAACGGCTACTACTCCGACGACCCGGGCAAGCACGTGGCCGCCTTCGCCGATCTCAAGGACGACGGCTCGACGACCTGCGCCTCGTGGATCTACTGCGGGGTCTTCCCCGCCCCCGGCCAGAACCGCTCCGCGAGCCGAAAGGCCGACGCGCCCGGCACGCCCGGCGCGCAGCTCGGCTGGGGCTACGCGTGGCCGGCCAACCGCCGGATCATGTACAACCGCGCCTCGGCGGACCTGAACGGCCGCCCGTGGAGCGAGCGCAAGAAGTGGGTGTGGTGGGACGAGGGGCAGAAGAAGTGGGTCGGCCTCGACGTTCCCGACTTCGCCACCACCAAGCCGCCGTCGGCCAAGGCCAAGCCCGGCGCCGCGGGGATGGACGCGCTGTCCGGCACCGAGCCCTTCATCATGAAGGGCGACGGCCGCGGCTGGCTGTTCGTGCCCAGCGGCCTCGTCGACGGACCGCTGCCCGCGCACTACGAGCCCGCGGAGTCGCCCGTGCGCAACCTCCTCTACAAGCAACAGGCGAGCCCCGTCTACAAGTACTGGAAGCGCGACGACAACGCCCTGGCGCCGCCCGGTGACCCGCGCTTCCCGATCGTCATCACCACCTACCGGCTGACCGAGCACTATCTGGCCGGCGCGATGAGCCGCTGGAACCCGTGGCTCTCGGAGCTGCAGCCCGAGCTCTTCATCGAGCTGAGTCCGGAGCTCGCCGCCGAGAAGCGCATCGCCAACCTCGACTGGGTCCGCATCACCACGCCGCGCGGCAGCGTCCGCGCCAAGGCCCTGGTCACGCGGCGGATGCGGCCGTTCACGATCGACGGGCGCACCGTGCATCAGGTCGGGATGCCGTGGCACTGGGGCTACGAAGGCGTGGTGACCGGCGACGTCGTCAACGAGCTGACCCCGCTCGTCGGCGATCCGAACGTGTCGATCCACGAGGGCAAGGCGTTCGTGTGCAACGTGGAGAAGGCCTGATGCCCGAGCCCATGGGCTTTTACACCGACACCACCGTCTGCATCGGGTGCAAGGCCTGCGAGGTCGCCTGCAAGGAGTGGAACCAGCTCCCCGCCACCAACGGCGGCCGCAACACGCTCTCGGGCGACTCCTACGACAACACCCGGCGGCTCGACGGGATCCACTGGCGCCACGTGAAGTTCATCGAGCAGTTCTCCGCGGACCGGCGCGACGGCCGCTGGCTGATGATGTCCGACGTCTGCAAGCACTGCGTGCGCGCGGGCTGCCTCGAGGTGTGCCCGACGGGCGCGATCATCCGCACCGAGTTCGACACCGTGGTGATCCAGTCCGACGTCTGCAACGGCTGCCGCGACTGCATCGCGGGCTGCCCGTTCGGGGTCATCGACATGAACCCCGTCTCCGGCACCGCGCAGAAGTGCACGCTCTGCTACGACCGCATGCGCGCGGGCATGGAGCCGGCGTGCTCCAAGGCCTGCCCGACCGACTCCATCAACTTCGGGCCCATCCGCGAGCTGAAGCAGCAGGCCCAGCAGCGGGTCGACCAGCTCCACGCGCGCGGCGAGCGCGACGCGTACCTCTACGGCGCCGACGAGCGGATGCTGGGCGGGCTCAACTCCTTCTACCTGCTCGTGGACACGCCGGAGACCTACGGGTTGCCGCCCGATCCGAAGCTGCCCTCGCGCAACCTCAAGCCCGGCTCGCTGTGGTCGGTGCTCGGCGCCGTCGTGGTGGGCCTGGCGGGGCTGGTCTCGTTCCGCATGCGAGGAAACGACGATGCCTAGCACGTTCTTCACCGAAGCCCCGCACTGGCGCTGGCTGATCATCCTCTACTTCTTCATCGGCGGCATCGCGGGCGGCTGCTACTTCCTCGCCGCGCTCATCGACCTCACCGGGCGGCCGGCCGACCGGCCGCTCGCGCGGCTCGGCTACCTCATCGCGCTGCCCGCCGTGGTCGTGTGCGGCATCGTCCTGATCGCCGACCTCGGACGGCCGGAGCGCTTCTGGCACATGCTGCTGCAATCCGCGACGTGGCGGCCGATGTTCAAGACGTACTCGCCGATGTCGCTCGGCGCCTGGGGATTGCTCGTGTTCGGCGGCTTCGCGTTCCTGTCGTTCCTCGGCGCCCTCGCCGACGGCGAGCGCCGGCGCGGCTTCGCGGTCCTGCGCCCGCCCGCGCTGCTCGGCACGAGCGTCAGCATCCTCGGCGGGCTGGCGGCCTTCTTCCTGGTCTCCTACACCGGCGTGCTGCTGGCCGTGACCAACCGCCCGATCTGGTCGGACACCACGCTGCTCGGTGCCGTGTTCCTCGTCTCGAGCGCCTCCACGTCCATCGCGCTCCTGGTCCTGCTCGGCTCGCGGCGGGTGTTCTTCATCAGCGGGCTCCGGGCCCTGCAGCGCTTCGACGTGATCGTGCTCGTGCTCGAGCTGCTCACGCTCATCGCGCTCGTCGTGTCGCTGGGCTCGCTGGCCCGGGTCTGGCTCTCCGCCTGGGGCGCGCTGCTGCTCTTCGGCGTCGTCGGGCTCGGGATCGTGCTGCCGCTCGTCCTGCACCGGCGCGCGCCCTCGCCCCTCGCCCCCGCCGCGCGCCTGGCCGCCGTGCTGGTCCTCGTCGGCGGGTTCCTGCTCCGTGTGGTCATCGTGCTCTCGTCGGAGGCGATCTGATGTCTCGGACATGGATGCTCGCCCTGGCGCTGGCCGCGCTCGCCGCGTGCACGAGCCCGGAGGCGACGCGCCAGCGCGCGGGCGGCCCGGGCGCCGACGTCGGCAACCACGGCTCCGTCGAGCTCCACGCCGGCGCCGATCCCTACGCGGGCACGCCCGTCGTCGTCACCGAGAGCGCGCGCGGCGGCGGCGAGGCCGCCGCCTCGCCCCTGAGCCGGTGAGTCCCACCCTCGCGGCTCCGACGGCGGACGCGCTCGCGCGCGAGCATCCCGAGTTCCGTGGCTGGCTCGACCTGCTCGCCGCCGCCCAGGAGGAAGCCGCGCGCCCGGCGTGGACGGAAGCCGTGCCGGAGGCGCCGGCCACGACCGCTCCGCGGCTGGCCGGCGTCACGCTCGCGATCGATCCCGACGTGGCCGCGGCGTGGCTCGGCCGTCTCTGCGACCGCGCCGCCGCTCACGCCCCCGCGCTCGCCGGCGGCGCGGCACGGCTCGACCCGCTCGCCGTCCTCGAGGCCTCGGTCGCGCTCGACACGGATGGCTCCGACGCTCTGGCGGCCGCCGCCGGCGTGCCGCGCGAGCCGCTGCGGGCGATCCTGCCGCTGGTCGCCTATCCGTGGCTCGAGCGCTGCGGCGCCGCCATCGCCGCGCCCGCCGAGCACCCTCAGGGCTGGTGCCCGCTCTGCGGCGCGTGGGCGACGCTGGCGGAGGCGCGCGGCCTGGAGGGCGCGCGGCGGCTGCGCTGCGGGCGGTGCGGCGGCGACTGGCGCGCCGAGTGGCTCGCGTGCCCGTTCTGCGGCACGGCGGAGCACGGCCGGCTACGCGGGCTCGTGGGCGAGGCCGGGGACACGCGCGCCGCCGACGGCTGCGAGGCCTGCGGCGCGTGGGTCAAGCGGGTGACCACGCTGGCCGCCGCCGGTGTCGCGCAGCTCCGGTTGCTCGATCTCGCCACCGTGGATCTCGACGTGGCCGCGCTGGAGCGCGGCTGGGCGCGGCCGGGCGGTCTCGGCGCCCCGCTCGACGTCCGCGTGGCTCCGCGCGAGCGCCGCCCCTGGTGGCGGCGGTCGTGAGCGCGCGCCCGGCGGACGTCTGCCGCGAGCTGCTCGCCGCGCTCGACGCGTCGGAGGGCCGCCGGCAGCGCCGCAAGCGCGACACCACGCCCGACGCGATCGGGCACGCGATCAAGCGCGCCCTGCTGGACGACGCGGTCGCGGCGGATCCGGAGCCCGACGCGTTCGAGGGCTGGCTGCTCGAGCGCTGTCTCGCCGCCGGCGGCGAGGTGGGCGCGACGCGGGCGATGGCGCTGGAGGTGCTCGCGGAATGGCGCCTCGCGCGGCTGCTGCCCGAGTTCGGCGACTGGCTCGGCCGCGGCGCGCCTTCCGCCGACCGCGCTTAGCGCTCGGCGGACGGCATGGTCGGTCGGCGCCGCAACAGCACCAGCGAGGCCACGAGGACGAGCACGAGGACCGTCAGGAGGCCGAGCTCCAGCATCGCGCTCTGAAGCTTCTCGCCCGCGTTCTCCATCAGGTCGCCGAACTCCGCGGTGATGACGAGCACGCGCCGGATCGCCGCGATGAGGCCCACCACGAGAAAGGGCTCGGGCACGAGCGAATGCTCGCGGAAGGAGACCTGCACGGTGTAGAGGATCTCCGCGAACATGAGGACGAGCAGGACGCGATCGAGGAGGTCGATGATGCGGCCGGGCAGAGTCCCGGCGAGCAGATGGGTCACGAAGCTCCGCGTGGCGTCACCGAGCAGGACGAGCGCCCCGGCCGAGAGGAGCACGCCGAGCGCCACGTAGAGGACGTCCTCGACGTGGGTGAAGCTCCGCGCGATCCACTCACGCGTCGGGGCGCCGGCGGCGCGCGCCACGTCAGCTCGCGCGCCGCGCCGCCCCGCTCAGCCCGTCTTCGACAGTGTCCGCGACGGTCTGCAGGCGCTCGGCCGCGCCCTCGAGCCCGGCCGCCGCACGCTCGCGCACGTTCATGGTGACGTCGTCGATGTAGTCCCGGATGCGGTCGCCGTAGAGCCACATCACCGCCGCGCCCGCGACCGTCCCGATCACGAAGCTCTTGATCACGATGGCCTCCGTTCAGAATGATTCCAAAGACCTGCGAAGCAAGGCGGGTGCCGGGGACTCTCAGCGCGGCCAGGCGGCGAACGGCGCCGCCCACGCCCCGAGCGACAGCAGGCGCACCGGCCCGCGCCCGCCCACGAACGCGCGCTGCTCCAGGGTGTTGTAGCCCCACGCGGCCAGGAACAGCCGCGCGCGGTCCAGGCCCGGCGTGGCGTGCACGGCCTCCAGCGTCTCGAGCAGATCCTCCACGAACCACAGCCCCTCGCCACCGGCTTGCAGGCTGTGCGCAGCCGACAGACGCAGCAGGGTCTCCGGCTTGGGCACGGTGCGGCCGGGCTCACGGCCGACCACGGGCAGCGCGGCCAGCCGCGCGTCCTGGGCCGCAAGCAGCGTCCGCGCGAAGCGCTCGGCCTTGGTCGTGACGATCGCGACCGGCGTGCTGGTCCCCAGTGTCTCGACCAGCCGTGTGACGACGCCCGGGTAAAAGGCGTTGTGGCGAACCCAGTCGTCGGGATCGCGCGCGAACCACGCGTCGCGCACGCCATTGAGCGCGCGGCCGAGCGTTTCGGGGACCAGGCCGGCGGCGGCCAGCAGGCGCCGCGCCGTCACGAGCCACGCGGCGCGGTCCACGAGAGCGGCGGCGGGCTCGCCGGCCACCACGGCGTGCAGCAGGGCCGGCATCTCCCAGCCGCTCTCGACCAGCGGGCGGTAGGCGCCGAACGGCGCGGCGGCCGCGTCCGGCACCTCGCGGGCGCCCGGCCACGCCTCGCGATAGGCGCGGCGCGAAGCCTCGAAGTACTCCGCGCGGCCGTCGCAGAGCACGCCGTCGAAGTCGAGCGCGAGCACCGCCGGGCCCGCGGTCATTTCGCGCGGTACCCGACGAGGCCGGCCGCGAGCGAGCGGCGATCCACGCGGCCGAGCCGCCGCTCGAGCGCGCGGGGCAGGAGCCGCGTGTGAGCCAGCGTGACGAGGTGCTCGGCGACGAACCAGAGATCGCCGTCCGAGGTCGCCCAGCCCCGATGCGTGCGGTCGAAGCGCGCCAGGTTCACCGGCCGCGAGTAGGCGCGCAGCGTCCGGTCGCCGCGCAGGTTCACGTAGCCCTCGAAGTACGACAGCGCCAGCTCGCGCAGCGTGCGGTAGACGGGCGCGCGATAGCGCAGCCCGGAGAAGTTGGACTTGGCGATGGCGCCCCAGTGGCCGCGCTCGCGGTAGATGGCCAGCACATGGTCGGTGTCCTGCACCGCTTCGAGGTCGAGGAGCAGCGGCGGATAGCCGAGCACGCGCAGCGCGGCCGCGGCGAAGATGGCGCCCTCCAGACAATGCGCGGTGCCCGCGCGCAGGACGCGTCGCGGCGACCACGCCGTGGAGGCCAGGTGGTACGGCATCGCGTCGAGCGCGCGCTGGACGCCGGCCGGCGTCCGCAGCGCGTGGAGCGCGCGGAGCTCGCGCGGCGTGAACCCCGGGGCCGTCATGACCGGCAGGGAGTCTACCAGCAACGGAAAATCGATGGCCGCCCGCAGTAAGATCGTCTGCCCAGAGGGAGGCCCCATGCACGCTCTCCGAAACGTGATGCTTGGTGGGATCCTCGCCGCGGGCTCGTGGCTCGCGAGCGGGAGCGACGTCCTCGCCGCCACCTCCTGCCCGGCGGGCCAGTACCTTTCGCAAGGCTCATGCGTTCCGTGTCGTCCGGGCACCTACTGCACCGGGGGCACGGCGGGCCCCACGCCCTGCCCTGCCGGGAGATATCAGCACGAGTCCGGAAAGGCCAGCTGCGACAAGTGCGCCGAAGGGCGGTACGTGGCGGGCACCGGAAGTACGTTCTGCCCTCCGTGCCCCCCCGGCAGGTACCAGGACGATACCGGGCAGACGTCCTGCAAGTCGTGCCCGCCGGGCAGGGTCACGCAGGGAACTGGAAGCACGAGTTGCTTGAAGTGCCCTCCCGGGAGATTCCAAAGCGGCTCCGATCACACCCACTGCCCGCAGTGTCCTCCCGGCAGATATTCGGACCACGCGGCGGCGACGTTCTGCATGCATTGCCCCGAGGGCAAGGCCACGAGCGGCAGCGGGAGCAGCAGCTGCCACAAGTGCACTCCCGGCTACTACGCGCCCAACACCGGAATGGAGCATTGCCGCCCCTGCCCCCCGGGCACATACCAGGATGATTCGGGAGAGGACTCCTGCAAGAAGTGTCCGGCGGGGAAGTTCTCGACCGGCGGCGGGGACACGGCGTGCACGGAGTGCCCGGAGGGAAGGTTCGCGGCCAATGAAGGCCAGAACCTATGCGGCGCGTGCCCCGCCGGGACCTACGGGGAAAAAACCGGGCTGAAGACCGCGCAGTGCACCGGGCCGTGTCCCACCGGAAGTCAATGCCCCGCGGGCTCGGCGGCGCCCGTGGCCTGCGCCGCGGGGACCTACGCTCCGAACACCGGAGCAGCGGTCTGCGCCGCGTGCGCACCGGGGCATTTTGCGACGGGATCCGGACAGTCGGAGTGCAGGCCGTGTCCCGTCAAGACGTTCGCGCCCAGCGCGGGCCAGGCCATCTGTCGCCGTTGCCCCGCGGGCACCTACACCGCGGGCACCGGGCAGGCGCAGTGCCTCGCGTGTCCCGAGAAGAGAGCCACGCTCCAGTCCGGTCCCGACGTCCGGTTCTGGCTCGCACAGTGCGAATCCATCGATCCGGAGGGAGACAAAGACAAAGGGCCCCGGCGGTGAGCCGGGGCCCTCGCCCATTCGCGGGCCGAAGGCCGCCTACTCGCCGGCCTCCGGGGCCGGGCCCAGCCTCACGACCACGCCCGTGTTGCCGAAGCTCATGCCGGCCGTGTTGGGAAGACCGGACACGTTACCCGTGAAGTAGATCTCCCCGCTCGCGTCCTGGCCGCTGCCGAGCACGGCCAGCGAGATGCTGCCGCCGGGAAGCACGATCATCTCGCTGATCGTGCGCAACCCGGTGCCGGCGCCCGCGTCCATGCTGAACAGCCGTCCGTAGTCGTGCGGACCGGTGGGGAACTTGAACAGCAGCGAGAAGTCGGCGAACACGTACTTGCCGGCCAGCGCCGGGATGGCGGTGCCGGTGTAGACGTGCCCACCGATGACCGAATGCCCTTCGTGGTGGGTGTCGTACTGCGCGACAGGGTCGATGAGCGGGCGCGGACCCGAGCTGCAATCCCCCTTGCGCTCGGCCCGGTTGGGGCTCCGGTCGGCGAAGCCGTCGTCGGGCACGCTCCCGTTGATGTAGAAGAAGAGCGTGCCTTCCTTGCAGTTCCAGCCGTAGTTGCCGCCCTTCGTGACGATGTCCACCTCCTCGATGTCGTTCTGGCCGACGTCGCCGACGTAGAGCACGCCGGTCGCCCGGTCGAACGAGAAGCGGAACGGGTTGCGGTGGCCGAGGGACCAGATCTCCGGCACCGCCCCCGGCGTGCGCTCGAACGGGTTGCCGCTCACGCCATAGAGCTTGTCCCCGCCCGTCTTGTCGGGATCGATGCGGAGGATCTTGCCGAGCGGCGTGTTGAGCTTTTGGCCGTTGCCGTTGTCCTGGTGGCCGAAGATCGCCTCCGAGCCGCAGACCGGCTTGTGCGGCGGCCCGGTGACGAACTGCTGGCCGTCGGCGTCGTCGGCGCCGCCGCCGTCACCCGTGGAGATGTACAGCCTGCCGTCGGGTCCGAAGGCGAGGTCACCACCGTTGTGGTTGAACTGCGGCCAGTTCACGCGGATGAGCTCGCGGGAAAGGCTGACGCCCGGCGCGGTCGGATTGCCCGGGTTGGCCGCCACCCACTCGATGACGACGTTCTGATGATCCGCGTTGGCTTCCGTCGTTCCCGGGGTCGGAATGGTGGCGGTGCGCAGGTCCCTGCGCTCCGACGTGTAGGTGTAGAACCGGCCTCGGCCCGGCCCGTTACCGTTGAAGTTCGGATGGAAGGCGAGACCGAGGAAGCCGCGCTCGTCGAAGGTGCCGGGACCACACACGCCGAGCGTCACGAGCCGGGCGCTCACGTCGTGGTAGAGCGTCCGCGTCTTGTCGCTCAGCCGGACCACCCACAGCTGGCCGGTCTGATCGACGACGAAGACGTGGCCGGGGAGCCCCGGCGCCGCGACGAGCTTGAGCGGCGACGTCATCGGCAGCTCGGCGGTCGCCCGGGCCACGACCTCGATCCCCACCGAGGGACCGAAGCTCGTGATCGGGGCGAACCGGGTGGCGTCGTAGGGATTCCACGGAGGATGCGCGGACGAGGGGATGGTGAAGCCGATGACCGCAACAACGATCAATGCGACGGACAGCGATCGAGCCCTGTGTGCCATCGTCATGCTCCTGGCGCGAGGTGCACTCCGAGACGGACACGAGAGACGAACGCGACGTGGGGATGGAGCGCGTGGGCGGGCCGCGACTGCGAGTCATGCGAGAGCTAAATGGAAAACGCGGGGTCGGCGTGACCCCGCGTCGTGAAAAAATGGCGGGCTCGACGGGACTTGAACCCGCGACCTCTGGATTGACAGTCCAGTGTGCTAACCAGGCTGCACCACGAGCCCGCACCCGAAGCGAGCCGCAGTGTACCACACCGGGAATCGGGGGCGCCGGGGACCACTGGCGCTAGAGCGAGAGCTGGCGGCGGTCCTCGTCGACTGGCAACTCGACGCGTGCGATGCGCAGTTTTCCTTCCTGCGCGAGCATCGACAGCACGGAGGCGACCGCGCCCTCCGAGAGCCGGAGCATGCGGGCGATCTCACGCGGGCTCATCGGGCCGAACCGCTCCAGGCACGTGCGCACGTCGCGATCGATCTCGGTCCACCAGCCATCCATGAGGCTTGCCTCCCTCCGGCGTCGTTCCGGATTCCAGCCACCTTAGGCGTCGGATTGGGTAGGGACAAGCCGTGAAGTTTTTTTCCTACCTCGTGTAAGAGTCGGAATTTCGACGCTCGCAGCACGCGGCGTTGTTCTTGCTCCCCGGTACGTGGGCATGACCAGTATTCCGCGTGACTCGGACATCGTCGCGGCGGCCGCGATCCTGGCCATCGTCCTCGTGACCGCCGTCGTTCGCCTGATCGGCCTGTAAGTCCGCTCCAGGCCGTCCTGTAAGGGTTCGTCCTTGCCGGCGGGCATCGGTCTGACCTATGATGCCGGGCATGGCGGCTCCGCAGCCCAGGCGCCGGCTCATCTTCATCGTGTCCCGCGAGCGCATGGATCTCTACGATTCCCTACGTAAGGCCCTTTTCAACGAGGCCGACTGCGAGGTCATCCTCGATCGCCGCGAGGGTGAGCGCCGCCTGGGCGATCGCCGGGGTGGCGACGCGCCCGCCGGCAAGGACCGGCGCGCCAGTCATCGCCGTGAGCGCATTCCGGTGGACGCCGAGATCCGCGAGTGCGGCTGGACGGTGGTGAAGGTCAGCACCTGGCCCGAAGCCGACGCGCCGCTCCGCCCCACGACCTAGATCCCCGGCCTGCTCAGTAGTTCTACTGGCGCGCCGCGCCCGCGGGGGATAATGCGCGTGGTCCATGACCGCTCCGCTTGTCGGCCGCACCGTTCTCGTGGTCGACGACGACACCGCCAGCCGCGAGACGCTCACTGCCATTCTCGAGTTCCAGGGCGCGGTCGTGTTGGAGGCGCGCGCCGGCGATGAGGCGCTCAGCCGATTAGGGATCATCGTGCCCGATCTGGTGATCACCGATATCCGGATGCCGCGCACCAGCGGGATCGAGCTGCTGCGCGCGGTGCGTGGCCACGCGAATCAGCTTGTCGCCACGGTGCCGATGATCGGGATCACCGGCTTCGCCGACTTGGTCGACGCCATGTGGGAAGCCGGCTTCGACGACGTCCTCCTGAAACCGATCCGCGTGGAGCGCGTGAAGGACGCTGTCGTCCGGCAGCTGACGTCGTAAATGGTGGGCGGAGCAGGGCTCGAACCTGCGACCCCAGCCTTGTAAGGGCTGTGCTCTCCCAACTGAGCTATCCGCCCGTGGCATCGAGTGTACGTCGATCCTTCCGGTAAAGTGAAGCCATGACGCCCCCGCGCGCGCTCGAGCGCCTCTACGCCGTGGCCCCGAAAGACTTCACGCGCGCGCGCAACGCGCTCGCCGCCGAGCTGCGCGCGTCGGATCCCGAGGCGGCGCGAGCGATCGCCCGGCTTCGCCGCCCGAGCGCCGCGCTGTGGGCCGTCAACCAGCTCGGCCGGCGCGCGGGACCCGCGCTCGAGCGCTTCCTCGGCGCGGTGGACCGGCTCCGGCGCACGCAGCTCTCCGATCCGCGCGGCGCGATGGAGGCGATGCGCGCCGAGCGCGCGCAGCTCGAGACCCTCGTGGAGCGCGCGGCGACGGCGCTCGCGGAGGCGGGCTACCCGGCGTCGGCCGAGGCGCGGCGCCGGATCAGCGACACGCTGCTGGGCGCGGCGGCGGACCGCGCGCACGCGCAGGCGCTCCAGCGCGGCCGGCTCGGCGAAGAGCTGCAGGCGCCGGGCTTCGACGCGCTCACCGGCGCCGGGCGCCTGCGCGTCGTCCAGGGCGGCGCGCCGCGTCGGGACGCGGGCGAGCGCGAGACGCGACGGCGCGAGGCCGCGGAGGCACGGAAGCACGAGCGCGAGGCGAAGGCCAGGGAGCGCGAGCGGGAGGCGGAGACGCGGAGGCGCCAGGCGAGCGAGCGGGCGGCGGAGGTCGCGGCGCTCGAGCGTGATGCCGCGGCGGCGCGCGAGCGGCTCGCGGAAGTCGAGCGGCGGCTGAAGGACTCGCGGCAGGCGGCGCGCCGCGCGGGCCGCCGCACGCCGCGGCGCGGCCGCTAGTCCCGGCCGACGACGCGGCGGCTGAAGTCGCGCAGCGCCGAGACGACCTCGTCACCCGCCCGCACGAACCTGTTCCGGATCGTGTCCCAGTCGTGGCGCACCTTGTCGCTGAGATTCGGGCGCGTCACGGTCGGCGGGGGCGGCGGAGCCGGCGCTGCGGCGGCGACCGCCGGGGCCGCCGGCGGCGGCCCCTGCGAGACCGGGCTCTGGAGCACGGGCTCGGCGCCCGGCGGCGACGCGCTCTCCGCCGGCGGCGCCGGAATCACGCGGTCCGCTTCCGGGATGCGGCGCACCGGCGCCGGCGGCCGCACCGCCGGGTGCACGACGGGCTCGCGCATGGGCGCCAGCGCCGGCCGCGTCACGACCGAGCGCTCGACCTGGCGGGCGCGCACGCTCGCCTGCGCGACGTCGTCGCCCAGCCTCTTGAGGCCCGCCTCCACGCCCGCCACGCGCCCCTCCGTGCGATCGAGCCGGGTGCGGACGCCCTGCACACCGCCTCCGACGTTGCCGAGCTCGCCGCGGAGCGCCTGCACCGCGCCGCCCAGCGCCCCGACTTCGGCGCGGAGCGCCTGGCGCTCGCGCTCGAGCGCCTGGCGGTCCTGCTCCAGCGCGGCGAGCCGTTCCACGGTGCGCGTGGACGCGTGAGGGTCGGCCGCCGGCGCCGGCCGCGCGAGGAGGACGACGGCTAAGACCGCGGTGGTGACGAAGCAGACGCCGGCCGTGGCGTGGCCGAGGCGGATGACGAGGAACTCCCGGTCGGTGGCCGGGGTGAACCCGTAGCGCAGCACGAGCAGGCACATGATCAGGGCGCCCAGGGCGCTGGCGAGGATGCAGGCGACGAGCATGGATGTCCTCCAGGCCCCTGTAATTCCTACTGTACCAGCGCTGTCGAACCCCACCACGGTTATCGGCTATTCTCGAAATGTATGGGCGTGGCCCGTCGTACCGGCGCAGGCGCGCCGGAGCTCCGGACCCTCGGCCGGCTCGGACGGCTCGTCACCTCGAGCCTCGGGACGGACGCGGTGCTCGAGGCGTTCGGCCGCGAGGCGGGCCAGCTGGTCGGCGCCGCGGACGTCGGCTTCTGGCTCGCCGACGAGGCCGCCCGTACGCTCACGCTGCGCGAGGTCGGCCCGCGCGCGGCGCGCGTGACCTATCCGGTGAAGTCCATGGCGTACGGCGAGAGCGTCGTGGGCTGGGTCGCCGAGCACCGCGAGGCGGCCTGGGTGGCGGACGCGCGCCGGGATCGCCGCGTCGTGCGCCTCGAGTGGTGGAAGTCCAACGGCTTCAAGAGCCTCATCGCGCTGCCCATCGTTCACGGCCCCGTGCTCATCGCCGTCCTCGTCCTCGTCGGCAAGAAGCCCTTCGCCACTCGCCACCGGGAAATGCTCGAGCTGTTCGCGGCGCAAGCCGCGGTGGCCATCGTCAACGCGCGGCTCTATGCCGACAGCAACGCGCGCCGCGAGGCCGCCGAGGCGCTGGGCGAGGTCGGCCGGCTGCTGTCGCAGACCCTCGACCCCACCATCGTGGCCCGCCGCATCACCGAGCACGTGTGCCGGCTCCTCGACGCGCGCTCGGCCGCCGTCTACCGGCCCGAGCGGGACACCGGCGTGCTCGTCGCCGACACCGTCTTCGAGACGGACCGGCCCTTCGAGTGGGAGCCGCGCCTCCTGCCCGGCACCGGCGTGGCGGGGCTGGCCCTCGAGACGCGGGCGGCGTACGCGACGCCCGACGTGGTCGCGGACCGGCGGCTCGTCTACACGCCGGAGACACGGGCGCACCTCGAGGCGCGCACGCACCGCGCGATGCTGTGCGTGCCGCTGCTCGTCACGGGGCGGCCGCTCGGCGCCCTCGTGGTCGGCGACCAGACGGGCCGGCGGTTCAGCCGCGAGGAGATCGAGCGCGCCGAGGCCTTCGCCGACCAGGCCGCGCTCGCGCTGGAGAACGCGCGGCTCTACGCCGAGGCCGATGCGCGGCGCCGCGAGGCCGAAGTGCTGGCCGAGGTCGCCCGCACCGTCGGCGCCACGCTGGAGCCCGACGTCGTGCTGGCGCGCATCGCGGAGGCGGCCCGCGAGCTCTGCACCGCCGACCTCGCCCGCATCGCGCTCTGGGACGCCGCCACCGACAGCATGATCTTCCGCTACGGGGTCGGCGCCCGCTTCGCCGACTACGGCCGCATCCGCATCGAGCGCGGCGTCGGCCACGGCGGGCTGGCGTGGGCGAGCGGCCACGCCGTGCGCACCGACGACCGGCGGAACGACCCGCGCTTCGGTGGGGCGTACACGGAGCTCGTCGCCGTCGAAGGCAGCATCGCCGCGCTCTGCGTGCCCATCCGCTCGGGCGAGCGGGTCGAGGGGCTCATCTTCGTGGACAACCGCTCGCCTCGGCCGTTCACCGATCGCGACGAGCGCGTGCTGAGCGGGCTCGCCGACCACGCCGCGGTGGCGCTGCGCAACGCGCGGCTGTTCCAGGCCCTGCGCGACAGCGAGGAGTTCCTGGCGCGCGCGCAGGCGGTGGCCCAGATCGGCTCGTGGATCTCGTCGCCCGGCGGGAAGGGCGCCCTCTCGTGGTCGCGCGAGGTCTTTCGCATCTTCGGGGTGCAGGAGGAGGAGTTCGGCGGGACGGTCGAGGAGTTCTTCGCGCGGGTGCATCCCGACGACGTGGAGATGGTCCGCCGCGCCTCCGAGGAGGCGGTGGCCGAGCGGCGCCCGTACGCGGTGGACCACCGCATCGTCCGGCCCGACGGCACCGTGCGCTGGGTGCACGAGCGCGCCGACGTCCTGCGCGACGAGCAGGACCGGCCCACGCGGATCATCGGCATCGTGCAGGACATCACCGACCGGCGCGCCGCCGAGGACGCGCTGCGCCGGAGCGAGGCGCAGCTGCGGCAGTCGCAGAAGATGGAGGCGGTGGGCCGGCTCGCGGGCGGTGTCGCTCACGACTTCAACAACCTCCTCACCGTCATCACCGGCCGTACCCAGCTCATGCTCGCGCGCATCGGCGACGACATCGCGCGGCGCCGCGAGCTGGAGCTGATCGAGCAGACGGCCGAGCGCGCGGGCTCGCTGACCAAGCAGCTCCTCGCCTTCAGCCGCAAGCAGGTGCTCCAGCCGACCGTGCTCGACCTCAACACGGTGATGAGCGCGCTGGCCGGCCTCCTGCGGCGGCTCATCGGCGAGGACATCGAGCTGACGGTGCGGCCCGCGTCCGACCTGCCGCCCGTGCACGCCGACCGCGCGCAGCTCGAGCAGGTGCTCGTGAACCTCGCCGTCAACGCGCGCGACGCGATGCCGCGCGGCGGGCGGCTCGTCATCGCCACGGGCACGCACGGGGTCGACGGCGCCGGGAGCGGCCCGGTGCCACCGGGCGACTGGGTCACGCTCTCGGTCGCGGACACCGGCCACGGGATCGATCCCGCGAGCCAGGCCCTCGTCTTCGAGCCGTTCTTCACGACGAAGGAGCCCGGCAAGGGCACGGGGCTCGGACTCTCGATCGTCTACGGCATCGTGGAGCAGAGCGGCGGGCGCATCACGCTCGAGAGCGAGCCCGGCGAGGGCACGACGTTCACCGTGTACCTGCCGCTGGCGCCGGAGCGCGTCGCCGGCGCGGCCGCGCGCATCCCCACCGCCCCGCCGCGCGGCCACGAGACGGTGCTGCTGGTGGAGGACGAGCCCGAGGTGCGCCGGCTCACGCGCGAGATCCTCGAGATGCACGGCTACGCGGTGCTGGAGGCGGGCGACGGCGCGGCGGCGCTGAAGATCGCGCGCGAGCACCCGGGCACGATCGATCTCCTGCTCACCGACGTCGTGATGCCCGGCCTGCGCGGTCAGGAGGTCGCGCAGGCGCTCGCCGCCACCGGCCGCCGCCCGCGCGTGCTCTACATCTCCGGCTATCCCGACCTCGGCGGCTCGGAGACGGCGATCGGCGACTATCCGCTCCTGCCCAAGCCCTTCTCGCCGGGCGAGCTGGCGCGCAAAGTGCGCGCCGTGCTGGACGAGCCGCGGAAAACCTAGACGTTGTCGAGGAGCGCCACGGCTCCGCCGGGGCGCGACGAACGCTGGGGGGTGTGGGGGGCCATCTCGGGGCCCCCCACGTCTACAGACCCAGAGCGGAGAGGCGGGCCCTGGTGGGCACGCCGTCGGCGTCCCAGCCGCGCAGGCCGTAGTAGGCGTCGAGCATCTCCGCGAGCTCCTCGGGCGGGCAATGCATCCCCGCCGACGGTCCCTCGGGGATCGGCTCGTGCATCACGCGCCAGGGCAGCGTGTCGTCGGCGCGCCGCACACCCTCGCGGACGTTGAAGAGCCGCTCGAGGTTGACGATGCGCTCGCCCACCCGCTCGAGCTCCTCGGCGGTCATGTCCCAGCCCGTCACCGCGCGCACCATCCGCGCGTAGGGCTCGCCCACGAACAGGCCGAAGCCGCGCTCGGAGGTGAAGCGGCACAGCACGAGCGAGTCGCCGAGCGCGGTGAAGTGCTGGCTCTTCATCGCGAAGGCCGGCTTGTCCTTGGTGGACCGCCGGTCGAAGGTCGGCGCGTACTGCGGCGTCGGCCGCGTGTCGTGGTGGCTGCCGCCGCGCGTGGCGGTGGCGTAGCCGATCGACAGGCCCTTCAGGGCCCGCGCGGAGTGCGCGGGCAGCTCGAGCCGCTTGACGGCGTACACGAGGTTCGTCGCCCCGGGGCGGACGGAGGCGGCCAGCCGCCACGCGCCCTCGGCGAGCCGCGCGCCGAAGCCCTCGCGCGCCGCCGTCATCTCGACGAGGCGCAGCATGCCGCGCCAGTCGCCCCAGCCGAACGGCACGCCGATCTCGGCCGGCGTGAGCCAGCCGCGCTCGAGCGCCTCGCAGACGAACGCGAGCGTCACGCCCATCGAGATCGTGTCCATGCCGAGGAGGTCGCAGAGGTCGTTGGCGAGGATGAGGGCCTCCGGGTTACTGATCCCGAGCATGGGCCCCAGCGCGAAGATCGTCTCGTACTCCGGCATCTTCGCGCGGCGCCCGGCGAACTCACCCTCGGCGATCGCGTACTGCTTGCCGCACGCCACCGGGCACTTCAGACAGGTCGTATCGCGGTCGTGGTAGTGCGCCTTCATGTCCTCGCCGCCGATCACGCGCGACTCCGCGAAAATCTCCGTGCGCAGGTTGTAGGCGCCCAGACCGCCCAGAGCGTTGATGGGGCCGACGAGGAACGGCGTGCCGTACGTGGTCAGCGCCTTGGTGCCGGTGGCGAGCGGCTCACGCGCCTCCTCGAGCAGCGCCTTGAGGGCGGGCGCGTCGGCGACGGCCGTCTTGCGCCCGCCGCGCACGACCACGGCCTTGAGGTTCTTGCTGCCCAGCACGGCGCCGAGGCCGCCGCGGCCCGAGACGCCTTCGCGGTTCTTCCAGTAGTGGGCCATGGCCGCGAAGCGCACGCGCCGCTCGCCGGCGGGCCCGATGGCGATGGCGTCGGCGTCCGCACCCTCGGCGGCGACGAGGGCGGTCACGGTGTCGCGCGTGGTGCGGCCCCAGAGCTCGGCGGCGGATTTCACGACCGCGCCGTCTTCCGTGACGAGCAGGTACGACGGCGCCGCGGCGCGGCCGCTCACGCAGACGGCGTCGAAGCCGGTGCGCTTGAGGGTGGCGGGGAACCGCCCGCCGAAGGTCGAGTCGAAGAAGAGGCCCGTGAGCGGCGACTTGGAGGCGACGAGCGCGCGGCTGTTGCCCGGTACCGTCGTGTCGGTGATCGGGCCGACCGCGAAGACCACGGCGTTGAGGGGATCGAAGGCGTCCACGCCGGCCGGGACGTGATCGTAGAGCAGCCGCGCGGCGAGCCCGTTGCCGCCGAGGAGCGCGCGCGCGGTGGCCTCGCCGAGCGGCTCGACGCGCGTGGTGCCGGTCGTCAGGTCGACGAAGAGGAGCCGGCCGCCGTAGCCGTTCACGGCGCGGCGGCGCGACCGAGCGCGGCGAGCTCGAGGCGGACGGCGTCGCGGACGTCGGCGGGCAGATCCGGTTGCGCGAGCAGCTTCTTGTACGCGGCGGCCGCCGGCTCGGGCTGCTTGGCCGCGGCGAAGACGCGCGCGGCGCTCAGCAGGCCGCGCCGGCCGAGGTTCGTGTCGGGCGCGACGTAGGCCGCGGTCAGGTAGTACTCGACGGCCGCCATCGCGTCGTTCTCGCCGACGTACGTGTCGCCCATCGCCTGCGCGGCCTCCGCCACCGTCGCCGGCTCCGGGCTCTTGAGCAGCCGCTCGAGGATCACGCGCGCGGCGTCCCAGCGCTTGTCCTGCGTGAGGAGGCGCGCGTGGGCGAAGAACGCCTCGCGCGTCCACGCCGGGCCCTCGCGCGGGGCGCGCGCGTACGCCTCGAGCGCGCCGGTGCGGTCGCCCGTGCTCTCGCGCGCGCGGGCGAGCGCCAGCCAACCGCGCGGCGCCTCCGCGGCGCCGGGCGAGGCGGCCAGGAACTTCTCGAGCTCCGGACGGGCGTCCGCGCTGCGGCCCGTCTCGATCTGGGCCTCGGCCAGCCGGAGCCACGCGCCCTGCGCGAGCGGATGCTGGGCGTGGCGCTCGCGCAGGAGCTTCGTGCTCTCCAGCGCCACGGGCCACGCCGAGGCCTCGGCGGCCCCCGCGCCCACGCGCTCGAGCGCGTCCGGAGCCACGTCCGCCGCCGGGTCGATCCGCCGGGCGAGCGCCAGCGCGCCGGCCCAGTCCTTGTCCGCGACGGCGATGCCGGTGAGGACGTAGAGCAGCGCGGCGGCGCGCGCCCCGCCGGCGGGGCCGGAGGGCACGGCCGCGAGCGCGGCTTCCGCGGGCGCCTTGAACTCGCGCGTCGCGCCCCTGGCGAAGCCGACGGCGGCGAGCCCGTACGCGGCGGCCGCGGCCTCGGCCGGCGTGCCCGCGTCGCGCGCGGTCGTGAACGCCTTGGTGGCGTCGTCGTGGCGCCCGGCCGCGAGCGCCACGCTCCCCACGCCCAGCTGGCCGAGCGCGAGCAGGCCGTCCTTTTGAGCGAGCGTGAACTCGCGCAGCGCCTCGTCGCGCTTGCCCTGGGCGAGCAGCGCCGTGCCGAGGGCGGCGTGAGCGCGGCCGAAGAGCGCGGCGAACGGCGCGCGGCCGAGCCAGTCTTTCAGCGCCGCCTCCGCGCCGGCGGCGTCGCCCAGGCGCAGGAGGGCCAGCCCGCGGTTCAGACGCGCGAAGTCGGCGCGCGCGTGGGTGCTGATCGTCAAGGGTGAGGCCGAGCGCGCGCA
>DASYTM010000042.1:0-17493 GCA_036002345.1 Candidatus Methylomirabilota bacterium
CCAGATGGGCGGGTGCGGCTTCTGGGCGGGCTTGGGATCGATGGTGAGATGCTCGAACTGGTAGAACTTCCCCCGGTACGTGACGTCGTTGCCCGCCCACAACGCGCGCACGGCCTCGATGGCCTCGTTCATCCGCGGCCCACGCTCCTTGTACGGCACGCCCATGAGCGCGAACTCGTCCTCGTGCCAGCCCACGCCGATGCCGAGGATCGAGCGCCCGCCCGACAGCAGATCGAGGGTCGCCCACTCCTTGGCGAAGTACACGGGATTGCGCAGCGGCAGGACGAGCACCATCGTGCCGAGGCGAATGGTGCGCGTGACGCCGGCCAGCGCCGAGAGCATCGCGACCGGCTCCAGCCACGTGCACGCGTAGGCGGGCGGCGTGAGGAGCAGATGGTCGATGGAGACCGCGGCCTCGAACTTCAGATCCTCGGCGCGACGCAGGTAGCGGCCCATCTCGTCCAGCGTGGCGGTCTTCGGGCCGAGGGCGAACGACGGGATGCGGAGTCCGTACCTCATCGCTGGCCGTCCTCCTTCTTCGCCTCGTCCTTGGTCAGGCCGCCCACGCGCGGATGGGGCCGGCCGCCGTCGGTGACCACGATGGCGAGCACGATCTCGTCGGCGCGCGGGGCGTCGTGGAGCCGGATCTCCATCGCGTCGTAGTGCGTGCGCACGAAGGCGGCGTCCTTGAAGTGCAGCGGCACGTCGATGGAGGTCCCGGGCCCGCCGAGCTTCTTGGCCGACGGGATGATGGCTTTTCCACCTCCCACTGCCGCGCGTAGCGGCGCGCCGAGCTTCGGATGGAGCAGCGCCGCCGCGTGCTCGTACTCGCCCCGCTCGCCCACGATGGCCGCCTTGCCGTAGGACTCCGCGGGCGCGCCGAGGGCCTCGGTGGCCTTCTTGGCGAGCAGCGCGCCTAGCTCCTCGCCGGCGTCGATGAGCGGCGTGAGGTCGTCCACGAAGCGGCCCGCGAACGGGTTCTCGAGCACCACGACCGCCGCGGCCTTGCGCACGGGCCGCTTGGCCTCGCGGCCGCCGTCGCTCAGGATCTCTTCCACCACCGTCAGCATCTTGCGGATCTTCACCATGTCAGTCTCCGAGCTTGTGAAAGACCAGCCCGTCCAGGAGCTTCGGATAGAAGTGCGTGGACTTCTGCGGCAGCACCTCGCCGCCGCGCACCACCGCCTGCAATTCCTCCGCGGTGGTGGGCGCGATGAGGAAGGCGGCCTGGCAGCGGCCCTCGCGCGCGGCGCGCACGGCCTCGGCCTGGTCGGCGACGTAGTCGACGTGGGTCTTCGCGTCGAGGGCCTCGTCGGTGATGCCGAGCAGCGGCTTGAGCACGCCCTCGTGGAGGATCGACACGGCCAGCTCCCGCCACGCCCGGGACGTCCGCGCCGGCCACGCGATGCTCTCGAAGGCTTCCGGCCGCAGCGTCAGCGAGATGGCCGCGTCGGCGGTGACCACGCCGAGCGAGCGGTTCGTGGGCGTGAAGGCCTCCGGCTCCTCCAGCGGCTCGACGTCGAACCAGCGCCGCGCGCCCTCGGCCAGCCTCGCGAGCGAGAACCCGGCCAGGTCGCGGACGAGGCGGTGATTGGGAAAGATCGTCAGCCCCGGGGCGTCGAGGCTGAAGAAGGCCATGAGCTTGTCGTCGGCGCCCGGATGCCGGTGCGAGTACTCGACGGCCGTCTCGTAGCGGTGGTGGCCGTCGGCGATGATCACGCGCGCCACGGCGAGCGCGGCCTGCACGCGGCCGATGGCGGCGGCATCGGTCACGCGCCAGAGGCGGTGCCGCTCCCCCTTGAGATCGCGCGCCTCGGCGATCGGATCGCCGCCGGGCACGGAGGCTTCCAGCAGCGCGCCGCTCGGATCCGCGACGAGCATGAAGAGCAGTCCCGTGTCGGCGGCCGTCGCCTCGAGCAGCCGCATCCGATCCTCTTTCGGACCCGTGTGCGTCCGCTCGTGGGGCCGCACCTCGCCGCGGACGTAATCGGTCACCTGCCCCAGCGCCACCAGCCCGACGCGGGTGACCTCGTGGGCGCCGACCCGGTAGATCTGGTGATAGGGGTAGATCGCCGGCGACTCCTCGCGGCCCCACACGCCCTCGGCGAGCCACGCGTCCAGCGCGGCGCGCGCGGCGGCGTACCGGTCGCGGCCCTCCTCGTCTCGAGGATAGGAGACTCGCACGATGTTGGCGGGGCTCATCGCGTAGAGGAGCGTGTGCGCCTCGGCGTCGATCTGGTCGTAGGGCGGCGCCACGACCTTGGAGATCTCGCGCTCGCGGCCGATGCCGTAGCGGTAGCCGCGGACGGGCCGCACGCGCACTAGTGGCCGGCTCCCGCGGGCCCGGGCCCCTTGACCACCTCCGCCGCGCGCGCGGCGGGCGGCGTGTTGCGGCTGCGGCCGATCGTGATGGCGCCGTCGATGAGGACCATCGAGATCCCGGGCAGATCGCCCGCGGCGAGCGCGCCGAGGGCGTCGGCGGCGATCGAGCCCGTGGGCGCGTCGCAGATGACGAGATCCGCGGCGCGGCCGGCCGCGATCATGCCGCGATCGAGCCCGTACACGCGCGCGGTGTTGCCGGTGGCGCACGCGACGGCTTCGGCGGGCGGCAGGCCGCCGAGCCCGGCGAGCAGGCTGAGCGTGCGCAGCACGCCGAGCGGGATGACGCCGGTGCCCGAGGGCGCGTCGTTGCCCACGATGATCCGGTGCACGGCGCGCGCGTCGCGCGCCACGCGCAGGGTATGGAGCGCGGTCTTCATGTTGCCGCACTGCACGATCTCCAGCGCCATCTCCGTCGCCACCAGCCGCTCGATCTCGGCCGGCGTCATCGACGTCGTGCCGCCGTTGATGTGACCGACCACGTGGGGCGCCGCCTCCAGCACCACGTCGGCGTTGATCGGGTTGGAGCCCGCGATCGACGGCCCGCCCGTGTGGATCGTCACCGTCATGCCGTATTGCTTCGCCCAGCGCACCATGGGCGCGGCGTCCTTGCCGGTCTTCACCGAGCCGAGGCCGATCTCGCCGACGAGCTTCACGCCCGCCGCCGCCATCTCGGCGAAGTCGGCCTCCGTCATCCCGAGCTCCAGGATCGGCGCGCCCGCGTGGACCTTGACTCCGGAAGGGCGGAAGTTCGCGTACGCCTTCGCCGCCACCACGGCCAGCGCTTTCAGCCCCACGATGTCCTTGGGCCGGCCCGGCAGGTGGACCTCGCCGGCGGAGATGGCCGTGGTCACGCCGCCATGCATGCCGGAGTCGAGGAAGTCCATCGTGCGCTGCCGCGGCGTGAAGTCGCCGAAGACGGGGTGCACGTGCGAATCGATCAGCCCGGGGAGCACCGTGGTGCCCCGCGCGTCCACGACGGTGTCGGCGTCCTCGTCCAGCCCGCGGCCGACGGCGGCGATCCGGCCGTCGCGGATCACGAGGGAATCGGCGTCGAGCAGGGGCTGGCGGATGTCACCGCTGACGAGGGTGCCGATGCCGCGGACGAGGGTGGTGGTCAAGGCGCGCGATCCTCCGTCGCGCGAGTGTGGCAAATCGGCGGGTACGGTGCAACTGTCGAGGGCGGCGGGCGGCGCTCAGGCGGCCGCGGGGCCGCGCAGACCGATCGCGACGTGCTCGAAGAGGCGCCGGTAGACCCCCAACTCGGCGACGTGGAACGCCTCCGCCAGCCCGCGCGCCCGCCCACGGTGCAGCGAGCGGTACGCGTTGAGGCCAAGCATGGCCCGCGGGTAGTCGAACTCCACCTGCTGGCTCACGAACTCCCGCATGGCCGCCTGCTTGCGATCGGCGGCCATGCTGACGTCCACCACGGCGTTGGCGACGAGGGGCGTCCACACCTCGTAGCCCCAGCAGACGACCCGGGACGCGAGCCGCGCGCGGCGGGCGGCGGTCATGACCAGGCAGTTCGTGATCCAGTGGTCGTGGTGGAGATCGGTGAGGAACGGCAGAAAGACGTCGGTCGGCGAGCGCGCGGCCAGGATCTCGGCGACCGCCGCCACGGCCGGCTCCGTGACGCCGAGGAGGCCATCGGCGAGGTCGAGGAACACGAGGTCCTTCACGCCCAGCCGCGCCGCGGCGCGCCGCGCTTCCTCCTTGCGCCGGACGACGAGCCGCGCCTCCTCGGCTGCGACGGCGGGATCGACGGCGCCGAGCCGCGCGCCGGGGTAACCCTTGCCGCCGTCGGTGACGTAGACGAACGTCACCGTCGCCCCCGCGTCCACGGCGAGCGCGATGGTCCCGCCGCAGCCGAACGCTTCGTCGTCCATGTGGGGCGCGAGCACGAGGAGCCGCCCGGACGGCGGCGCCAGCCGCGCCGGCTCCACGTCGCGCCGGAGCAGCGCCAGGTGCAACCGCAGCGAGCTCTTCACCGGCTCGGGCACGTACCGGCCGTAGAGGACGCGCAGCGTCGCGGCCAGCAGACCGTTCAGACGAAGCCCCCCGACAGCACCTCGCCGCACCAGAGCATGCCGGCGCCCAGCCGCGGCAAGACCGCGCGCGCGAGGTAGCGCCGCGGCCGCGGCGGGCCCCACACCATCAGCGCGCGGAGCAGCAGCTCCGGGCTCGGCGCGAGACGGAAGCCGTGGAGGCAGGCGCGCATGGCCGCCCAGCGCCGGCCGCGGTCGCGGTAGTACCAGCTCAGGTGCTTGGCGCGCTCCACGATGCCGGCGGCGGCGGCGCGGCGGGCGTCCCGGTCGACGAGCCGGCGCCGTTCGGTGGCGAGCAGCCGCAGCATCGTCCGGTCGCCGCGCTCCTGGTCACGCCGATGCAGCGAGTCGGGCGAGACGCGGATGACGGCGAGCGGCCGATCGAGATAGACGAGCGGTTGCCGGCGGGTGAAGCGGAGGAGGAACTCCCAGTCCTCGGACGACGACCAGCGCTCGTCGAAGCCGCCCGCCTCGTGCAGCGGCGCGCGCCGGAGCGTGAGCGCGGGCGTCTTGATCGGCACCTCCTGCAACAGGCAGACGTGCAGCGCGCGCGGCGACAGCAGCAGCCCGTCCGGGTACGCGCGATCGCCGGCGAGGAGACGCGAGAACACCTTCGTGGCGCGCATGAAGGACGGGACGACGGTGGCGCCGTCGCGCTTTTCGAGATCGCAGAACACGCCGCCCGCGGCGGGATAGGCGGCCAGCGTGGCGATCTCGAGGGCGAGCTTGCCGGGGCGCCACAGGTCGTCGGAGTCGAGGAAGGACACGAGGTCGCCGGACGCCACCGCGATGCCCGCGTTGCGCGCGGCCGACACGCCGGCGTGGGGAACGCGCACGTACCGCATCCGCCGGTCGGGCACGCGGACGACGCGCGCCGGGGTGTCGTCGGTCGAGCCGTCGTCGACGACGACGACCTCGAGGTTGCGGTGGGTCTGCGCCAGCGCGCTCGCGATCGCCTCGCCCACCACGTGTCCGCGGTTGTAGGTGGGAATGACGACCGACACCTTCATAGGGGAGGCGCCTCGCAAGACTCATACCCTCGACCGCCCTCAGAGCGAGAGGTAGGCCCGGCGCAGTCCCTCGTCCGCGTCCAGCGCGGCCATGGTGCCGTCGAAGCGGATCTCGCCCTTCTCGATGATGTAGGCGCGATCGGACAGCCGGCGCGCGAACTTGACGTTCTGCTCGGCCATGAGGATGGTGAGGCCCTGGCGCTTGAGCGCGGCGACGTTGTCTGCAAGCGCTTGCACGACCACCGGCGCCAGCCCCTCCGACGGCTCGTCGAGGAGCAGGAGCCGGGGGCCCGTCATCAGCGTGCGCGCGATGGTGAGCATCTGCTGCTCGCCGCCCGAGAGGCTGCCGCCCCGCTGCCGCGCGAGCGTGGCGAGCCGCGGGAACAGGCCGAACACGCGGTCGGCCGTCCAGCCGCTGTCCGGCCGCGCGGCCACCACGAGGTTCTCGATCACGCTGAGGTCGCCGAAGACGCGGCGATCCTCGGGCACCAGGCCCACGCCGAGCCGCGCGATGCGGTGCGTGGCCAGGCCGCGCAGCGCGCGGCCCTCGAACTGGATGGCGCCCGCGGTCACCTCGACGACGCCGACGATGGCCTTGAGCGTGGTGGACTTGCCGGCGCCGTTGCGGCCGAGGAGCGAGACGACCTCGCCCTCGCCCGCGCGGAGGCTCACACCGTGGAGCACGTGGCTGCGGCCGTACACGGCATGCACGCCGGTCAGCTCCAGCATCACGGCTCCTCGCCGAGATAGACGGCCTGCACCTGGCGGTCGGCGCGCACGGCGTCGGGCGTGCCCTCGGCGATCACGCGGCCCTGGTGCAGGACCATGATCCGCTCCGCCACCGCGAAGACCACGTCCATGTCGTGCTCGGTGAAGAGCACGGTCAGCCCGCGCTCGCGCGCGATGCGCGCCGTCAGCGCCATCAAGGCGCCGCGCTCGCCGGGCGCCATCCCCGCCGTCGGCTCGTCGAGCAGGAGCAGCGCGGGATCGTTGGCGAGCGCGATGGCGAGCTCGAGCTTCTTGAGATCGCCGTACGCGAGCACGGCGGCCGGGCGGCCCGCGTGCTCGGCCAGCCCCACCTGCGCGAGCAGCGCGCGGGCGCGCTCCACCTCGAGCGCCGCCGCGGCCGCCAGCAGCGCGCGGCTCCGGCCCACGTGGGACAGCCGCGCCACCTGCACGTTCTCCAGCACGGTGAGCGTGGCGAAGGTCGCCGTGATCTGGAACGTGCGGCTGATCCCGAGCCGCCAGATCGCGTGCGGCGGCAGGCCGCCGATCGGCCGCCCGCGCCAGCTCACGACGCCCCCGTCGGCGCGAAGCTGGCCGGTCAGGATGTTGAAGAAGGTGGACTTGCCCGCGCCGTTCGGGCCGATGAGCGCGCGGATCTCGCCGCGCGCCAGCGCGAACGACACGCCGTCCACCGCCCGCACGCCGCCGAAGGCGCGCCGCACGTCGTGGACCTCGAGCACGGGCGCCGCGTCAGCCACGGTCGCGCCCCAGCACGCCCCAGATCCCGCGGGGGAAGGCGAGGACGAGCACGACGAGGATCACGCCGAGCACGAGCTGCCAGTATTCCGTGTAGCGCGTGATCACCGTGTCGAGGATCTTGTAGATGGCCGCGCCGAGCGGCGCGCCCGCGAGCGCGTGGACGCCGCCCAGCAGCACCATGACGAGCGGCTCCACCGACACCGGCACCGCCAGCGTCTCCGGGAACACGCTGCCCTTGAGGAACACGAAGGTGCCGCCCGCGAGGCCGCCGAAGAAGCCGGCGACGACGAAGGCCAGCCACTGGTGGGCGCGCACGTCGATCCCCACCGCCTCGGCGCGGCGCGCATGGTCGCGCGCGGCGCGCAGGGTGAGCCCGAACGGCGCCCGCCCGACCGCGGCCAGGGCGGCGATTCCGCCCCCGCACGCGGCCAGGGCCAGGTAGTAGTAGCGCACGGGCGCGGCCAGCCACGGCGCGGGCCAGATGCCGAGGAGCCCGTTGTCGCCGCCGGTGACGTCGTACCACTGGTGCACGATCGCGTAGGCGATCTGGGCGAACGCCAGCGTGAGCATCGCGAAGTAGATCGACGACAGCCGTACGCAGAAGAAGCCGATGACGACGGCCCCCAGCGCGGCGGCCACGGGCGCCGCGGCGAGCGCCACGAGCATGGGCGCCTTCGCCCAGCGCACGAGGAGCGCGGCGCCGTAGGCGCCGAGGCCGAACGCCGCCGCATGGCCGAACGAGACCATCCCGCCCGTGCCCATGAGCAGGTGCAGGCTCGTCGCGAAGAGCGCGAAGGCGAGGATCTCCACGAGCACGAGGACGTAGAACGTCGGCAGGAAGGGCGGCAGGACGAGCAGCGCCGCCACCAGCGCCGCGAGGAGCCAGCGCGGCGCCGCCACGCCGCCGCCCGCCGCCACCGCGCCGCCCGCCGAGCGCGCCTGCCCCTCGGGCCGCCCGAGCAGCCCCCACGGCCGCACCACGAGGACGACGGCCATGACGACGAACGTGAGCACGAGCGAGGCGCGCGGCAGCACGAGCACCCCGAAGGCGTCGATGACGCCGATCACGACCGCGGCGAGCAGGGCGCCCGGCACGGAGCCCATGCCGCCCACCACGACCACGACAAAGGCCTCGGTGATGATCGCGGTGTCCATCACGGTCGTGAGGGCCTGGCGCGGGACCTGGAGCGCCCCCGCGAGCCCGGCCAGGAACGAGCCCAGCGCGAAGACGCCGGTGAAGAGCCGCGCCTGGTCCACGCCGAGCAGCGCGACCATCTCGCGGTCGAGCGTGGCGGCGCGGATCAGCACGCCCCAGCGCGTGCGGTAGAAGAGCCACCAGAGCGCGCCGGCCACGGCGGGCCCGAGCGCGATCAGGGCGAGGTCGTACGTGGGCACGAGCTGGCCGGCCACGCGCACGGCGCCCGACAGCCCCGGCGCGCTCGGCCCCGTCTTGTTCTCGCTGCCCCAGACGAGCTTGACCGTGTCGGCGACCACGAGCACCAGCGCGAACGTGAGCAGCAGCTGGTAGAGCTCGGGAGCCTTGTACACGCGGCGCAGCAGGCCCACCTCCACCACCGTGCCGAGGACGGCCAGGGCGAGCGCGGCCAACAGCACCGCGAGGTAGAACGACGCGCCGCCGAGCGGCAGCGCGCTCGTGAGCGTGTACGCGAGGTAGGCGGCGAGCATGTAGAACGAGCCGTGGGCGAAGTTGACGACACGGGTGACGCCGAAGATCAGGGAGAGCCCGGACGCGATGAGGAAGAGGACCATCGCGTGCGCGAGCCCTGCTAAGAGCTGGACGAGGAAGAGCGACGGGCTCAGTTGCCGCTTCGGAGCTTCTTTACTTCATCGTCGGACGGCAGCACCTTCTCGCCCGGCACGTACTCGTGGTTGACCATGACGCCGACGCCGCGCTTGGCGTCGAGCTTGGTCGTGCCCACCCACGCGCCCATCGTGGACTGCCCGTCGGAGGCGCGATAGGTGATGGGGCCGATGGGCGTCTCGACGCGGAGGCCGCGGAAGCCGGCCACCAGCTTCTCGGTGTCGGTGGAGCCGGCCTTGCGCATGGCCTCGAAGATCGAGAGGTAGGTCACGTAGCCGACGAGCGAGCCGAGCACGGGGTTCTTGTCGTACTTCTTGGTGAAGCGCGCGACGAAGTCCTTGTGGGCGGGCGCGGCGATGTCGTACCAGGGATAGCCCGTGACGAGCATCCCTTCGGGCGCCTCCAGCGCGAGCGGGTCGATGTACTCGGGCTCGCCGAGGAGGATGCCGACCACGAACACCTTGTCGAAGAGCCCGCGCTTCTTGGCCTCGCGCACGAACGCGATCCAGTCGCTGCCGAACAGCGAGACATAGAGCGCGTCGGGATTCTGGTTGAGAATCGCCGTGACGAAGGGGCCGGCTTCGAGCTTACCGAGGGTCGGCCAGTGCTCGCCCACGATCTGAACGTCCGGCTTTATTTCCTTGAGCCGGTCCCGGACCGTCTCCCAGGCGCGCTTGCCGTACTCGTAGTTGGGCCCGCTGGTCGCCCACTTCGCGTACTTCAGCTTGCCGGCTTTCTCGGCGAGCATGCGGCCCTGCTCGTAGGTGTTCGGCCGCACGCGGAAGACGTGGTCGTGACCCTTGCTCCACGTGATCGCCTCCGTCAGGGGCTCGGCGGCCACGAACAGCGTCTTGTTCTGCTTGGCCCAGTCGGAGACCGCGAGGCCGACGTTCGACAGGAAGGTGCCCGCGATGAGGCTCACCTTCTCGCTCGCCACCAGCTCCTGCGCGTGCTTCACGGCCTCGGCGGGCTGGCCCTTGTCGTCGCGGAAGAGGACCTCGACCTTCCGCCCCAGCACGCCGCCCTTCGCGTTGACTTCCTCCACCGCCATCTCGATGGCCTGGCGATAGGGACCGGTGAACGGCGCGCCGATGCCGCTGAAGGAGTTGATCTCGCCGATGCGGATCGGACCCTGCGCCGCGGCAGGGACCGCGACGCATGCGGCGAGGACGGCGACGAGGGCGACGAGACGGCGTGGGCTCATGACGACCTCCCGGGGCTAGGACGCGGCGCGGGCGAGGGCGCCGCGGGCGAGCCGCCGCTCGACGTCGAGGACGTGGGCGAGCATGGCGGCCCGCGCGGCCTCCCCGTCGCGGCGGGCGATGGCATCGTGGATCCCGAGGTGCGCGGCGATGATGGCGGCGTCGTCCTCGGGCGTGAGATCGGCCCGCTGGGCAACCACTTTGATCTCCAGCGCGGTCAGGGCGTGGGTCACCACCGCGTGCACCGGGTTGCGAGCGGCCGCCGCCACCAGCCGGTGGAACTCGGCGTCGAGGGCGCGGCGACGGCGCGAGGCGAGACCGGGCTCGGTGCGCGCGTCCAGACACTCGCCGAGGGCCTTGAGCTCGTGATCGGTGACGCGCGCGGCGGCCAGGCGGGCCGATTCCGGCTCCAGCAAGGCACGCGCCTCGGCCAGCTGGGCCAGCGAGACGCGCCCGAGGCGGAACAGCGTCTGGAAGTCGCGCACCACGGGCAGCACGTCCACCTCGCGGATGAAGTAGCCGCCCGCCGAGCCCTGCCGGACCTCGACGAGACCGCGGTGCTCGAGCGCGCGCAGCGCCTCGCGCACGGCCACGCGGCTCGCGCCGAACTCGCGCACGAGCTGGCGCTCGGGCGGCAGCTTGTCGCCGTGCGCGAGCCTCCCCTCGTAGATCGCGCGCTCGATCTGCGCCACGATGTGTTCGTATACGCGGGGTGTCCGAACTACGCCGAACATCGGTGCGCGTCACTGTCCGATCAAAGGGCCCCGATGTCAAGGGCGCCTGTGCCACAATCGCGCCGTGTTCCCCCGCGCGCTCCTCCTGGCGCTGCTCGGCGTCGCGCTGACGGGCTGCGCGGCCCTCTCGTGCCGTCCCGCGACGGTGGTCGTGGACCGGCGCGAGGAGCGCACGCGGCCCGAGAGCGAATTCCGCGGCGTGCGCACCGACGAGGCCGGCCGCGTGCGCGAGATCCGCCGCGATCGCCTCGCGGTCGAGTGGTGGGTCCACGACACGGCGGGCCGCTGGCACGTCGTGGACGAGGCGACGTACCGGACGGCCGAGCCCGGGCGCGAGATCAGCGTCTGCGAGTAGCACGCCGCCCCGCCTGAACGGAAAATAATTCCTACCGCGCCCGCGTCCGCCTCTCCGTCACGGCTCTGACGCGAGTGTCACGCGGCCACCGCGCGCGCGACACCGCGCGCGGCGCAACTCCGCGTTCTTGCGGTCTGGCTCGGGCGTTGCAATCGCTCCCTTTCATCTCGAAGTGCTCGCAGTGTGCAACCCAAGAGGAGGAACGAGCATGCGACGTATCGTGATGTGGAGCGCGGCGCTCGCGTTCGCGATGATCGCGACGACCGGCTGCGCGACCAAGGACTGGGTCAACGACAAGCTCGGCAAGAAGCAGGCGCAGATGGATCAGCGTTTCGGGCAGGTGGACGGCTCGCTGAAGGAAGTCGGCGACGCCACGCGCGTGGCGCAGGGCCGCGCCGACGCCGCCTACGGCCGCGCCGACGAGGTGAACACGCGGCTGACGCGGCTGTGGAACGGCCGCAACAAGCGCGACGTGGTCGAGACGCTGCACGTGCAGTTCGGCTTCGACAAGAGCGATCTCTCCGACGGCGCGCAGACCGCGCTGCTCGGCGTGATCAAGGAGCTCAAGGCCAACCCGGATCTCAGCGTGGATCTCGAGGGCTTCACGGATCCCACGGGCACCAAGGACTACAACGTGGGGCTGAGTCAGCGGCGCGTGGAAGCGGTGCGCCGGTTCCTGATCACCAACGGCGCGGGCCTCGCCCGCGTCCACTCGGTGGGCCTGGGCCCGCTCACGGCATCCGCCGGCGAGCACCCGAAGCTGCGCCGCGTGACGCTGCGCCTGATGGTGAACCCGACCGATTAACGGATTGGAGGCGAATAAAGCAGCCCGGGGACGGCCGTGGTCGCGCCACCGCGACCGGCCCCGGACCGGGGCCGTGACTACGAGAGTCGCGGCACCATCGTGGCCACGGCCATCACCCAGGCCTCGGACGAGACCATGAGCTGAACGTGGCGCATCATCACGCGACGGCCGTCCACGCGGATGGCCGCCATCGAGGGATCACCGGAACGGAGGATGCCGCGCCACGTGGCGAGCCACGTGCGCACGTCGCGCGTGTCCTCCCAGCGAGGGAACCAGAGGTCAAGCCGGAGGTGCGGGTATCGCCGCGTGACGAGCGCGATCAACCGCGCCGCCATTAGCGCTCCTTGCGCCAGGTTCATCACCGCGACGGCCAGCACCGCCAGCCCCGTGAGCTTGACGATCACGTCGACCATGGCCCTGGGTAGAAGCAATCCTGCTACCAGGGCCGGGCCGGTTCGTAACTATCTGTTAAATATGTATTATTACGATCAGGAAGGTGGGTGGTGGCTGCTCAGTGGCTGGTTTCTAGCCACCCGGGGGTGATCAGAAACCAGCCAGCCGAGCCCTCTCAGGCGGCGTGGCGGAGGACGACTTCGTAGTCCTTCGGCGCGTGCTCGATCACCGGGTTCCAGGCCTCGTGCACGAGCCACTCGTATCCCGAAGGCGTGGAGAGCACCACGCGGCCGGGATGGAACGAGGACGCCGGCTCCACCTGGACGGCGAGCAGCGACTCACCGGACAGCGCGCGGTTCACCGCGCTCTGGATCTCGGCGCGCACGGTGAGCGCCTGGTCCTCGGCGCGCTCGCGCCGCTTCAGCCATGCGAGCCACAACCCGATCAGCGCCACCAGCACGGCAGGAGCGAACAACGCCTGGATCATGGTCATCGCCTCCCGTCCATAGAGATGAGGCCGGGGCCGGGAACGATTCGAGCCCGCGCGGTACACTAGGCGCCCCAGGGAGGCCCCATGGAGGAGGAAGTCGCGGTCTTCGACCTGCACGCCCTGAAGGCCTTCGCGTCGGACAAGCGCGTGCGGAAGATGCTGTTCAAGACCGACCAGCTCTGGTCGGAGATCGCCTGCTACGAGCCCGGTCAGTCCACCGTCATGCACAGCCATCCGAAGGAGGAGGAGGCGATCTTCGTCCTCGAAGGCACGGCCAACATGTCGATCGACGGCCGCGAGGTGGTGGTGCCGGCGGGCTCGATCGTGAAGTTCCCGGCGAGCGTGCCGCACGACGTGCGCAACCTCGGGAGCGAGCGCTGCGTGATCATGTTCCTCAAGGTCAACCCGAAGGTGCTCAAGCAAGGCGCCGCGAATGGGTAACGTCGAGCGCTGCGACAAGACGCTTCCGCTCAACGAGATGATGTTCCACGTGCGCCGCGACTCACGCCTGCGCGAGCGCTGGCTCCACGACTTCCCCGCCCTCGCCCGCGAGTTCGGGCTGAGCCGCGCCGAGATCGACGCCGTGCAGGCCAAGGATCCCAAGGCCCTCATGGACCTCGGCGTCCACCAGTACTACGTGCCGCAGATCCTGCGCCTCTTTTTTGGCTCCCGGCAGAACAGCAACGCCAGCGCCTCGCTGGAGTGCTACAAGCGGGCGTTCCCGAAGGAGACCGGCGAGGCGATGGCGCTCCAGGCGCGCCTGGAAGGACGCTGAAGCATGGCCGAGGTGGTGGCGGCGATGGCGATGACGCACTCCCCCGGCCTGACGGGCTGGTTCGATCGCGCCTCCGAGGAGTATCAGCAGCTCGCTCTGGGCGCGACCGCCGAGATGCGGCGCCGGCTCGAGGCCGCCCGGCCCGACGTCCTGCTCATGGTGAGCAACGACCACCTGCTCAACTGGCCGATCAACAACATGCCCGAGTACACCGTCGGCATCGCGGACGAGCACGTGGGCCCCGCCGACTGGTTCGACGAGTGGCTCGGCATGGAAAAGTACCGCGTCCCCGGCGATCCGGGACTCGCGCGCTTCCTCGTCAACGAGAGCGCGCGCCGGGGGCTCGCGCTCTCGTACCTGCGCGCGATGGAGTTCGACGACGGCATCTCCGTGCCCACGCACTACCTGAACCCCGACGCGCGCTTCCGCCTGGTCCCCGTCACCATGAACTGCACGGTGCCGCCGATCCCGCGGCCGGAGCGCGCGTACTACGTCGGGGTGGTGCTCCGCGAGGTGATCCGCGCCTACCCCGCGCCGCTGCGCGTGGCCGTGGTGGCCACGGGCGGGCTCTCGCACGAGCCGGGCGGCCCGCGCTATTTCTGGGTCGACGAGGAGTTCGACCGCTGGTTCCTCGATCTGCTCAAGCAGGGCGATCACGAGCGGCTCCTGCGCGAGTGCACGCTGGAGCGGATGGAGGCGGCGGGCTCGGGCGGCACCGCGGAATTGCTCGCCTGGATCGTGGCCCTCGCCTTCACGCGCGGCCCCGCCGACGTGCTCGCCTACATGCCGGCCATCGCGTGGCGCTCGGGCACCGGCATGGTGGCCTGGAACGAGCTGGCCGCCTGATGCATACCTGGCACGCGTGGGGCACGACGATCTTGCGGATCACGCTCGCCATCGTCTACGTCATGCACGGCTGGCTCTTCGCGTTCATGCCGGCCCCCAGCGCGTTCGACGACACCGTCGTGCGCGCCGGCTATCCGGTGGGCGCGGCGCGGGTGTTCGCCTGGTACGTGATCGCGGCGCATCTGCTGGGCGGCGCCCTCCTCCTCATCGGCTTCCTCACCCGGCCCGCCGCGCTCGCCCAGCTGCCGATCGTCGCCTCCTCGCTCTTCCTCGTGCACTGGTCGGAGGGATTCTTCATGAAAACCCAGGGCGGCGGCGCCGAGTACGCGTTCGTCGTGCTCGCGGCCACCGTGGCGCTCATCCTGCTCGGTCCCGGCGCGGCCTCCATCGACCACCAGCGCGAGCACGGCCCGCGCATCGAGATGCCCTGATGCCCAAGACCCATCACCTCGACCACGACGAGATCCACCAGGAATGGAACAACGCGCTGGCCCCGCGGCTCGAGGTCGAGCCCGGCGACACCGTGGTGTTCGAGACCCGCGACGCCGCCAATCGCTTCTACTCGAAGGCGTCGACTCACGACGACGTCCTGCGGCGCGGCCCCTTCCGCGGCCACCCGCTCACGGGGCCCGTGCGCGTGCGCGGCGCGGCGCCCGGCGACACGCTCGTCGTCGAGATCCTCGACGTGCAGCCCGGCGCGGACTGGGGCTGGACGGCGATCCGGCCCGGGCGCGGCCTTCTGCCCGAGACGGACTTCGCCAAGCCGTTCCTGCAGATCTGGGACCTGTCGGACGGACGCCACGCGCGCATGGATCATCGCGTGGCGGTGCCGATCGCGCCGTTCCCGGGGGTGATGGGCGTGGCGTGGGGCGAGCCCGGCGGCCACAGCACGATGCCGCCGCGGCGGAGCGGCGGCAACATGGACATCAAGCAGCTCGTGGCGGGCGCCACGCTGTTCCTGCCCGTGCTCGTCGAGGGCGCGCTGTTCAGCGTCGGCGACGCCCACGCCGCCCAGGGCGACGGCGAGGTCTGCGTCACGGCCGTGGAGATGATGGGCCGCGTGACGCTCCGCTTCGGCCTGCGGCCGCGCCGGGAGCTCGCGGAGCCACAGCTCTCCACGCCGATGCCCCCCTCGCACGTCACCAACCGCGGCGCCCACTACGCGACCACCGCCCACGGCCCCGATCTCTTCGCGTCCGCCCAGCAGGCCGTGCGCTACATGATCGACCACCTGGTGGAAACGCGCGGCGTCTCGCGCGAGGAGGCGTACGTCATCTGCTCGGTGGCCGCCGACCTCAAGATCAGCGAGATCGTCGACGCGCCGAACTGGATCGTCTCGGCGTTCGTGCCGGACGCCATCTTCCCGTCCTGATGGCCGACGATCTCACGCCGCTGCGCGATTGGCTCCGGGCCTGGCAGTCGTGCGTCCGCGCCGTGGACTTCGCGGCGGGGCGCAAGCTCTGCGCGCCCGACATCGTGGCCTTCGGCACGGTGGCGCCGTTCGTCGAGGGCCTCGACGCCGTCGAGCAGGCGCAGTGGCGCAACGTCTGGGGCACCATCCGGGACTTCACCATCGACGTCGACAACGCCCGCGGCGCCGTCACCGGCGACCGCGGCTGGATCGCCGCCACGTGGGACTCGCGCGGCACCCGTCCCGACGGCGCGCTCTTCCCGCGGCCCGGCCGGTGCACGCTGGCCTTCGAAAAGCGCCACGGCCGCTGGCTCGCCACCCACACGCACTTTTCCCTGACTCCCACGCCCGTCCGCTGAGGTAGGAGGCTTCCATGAAGATCGGCGTCTGCATCTTCGCCACCGAATACGCGATCCGCATCGACGAGCTGGCGCGCGAGGCCGAGGCGCGCAACTTCGAGTCGCTGTGGGTGCCCGAGCACACCCACATCCCGACCAGCCGCCGGAGCCCGTTCGCGAGCGGCGAGCTGCCCGAGCAGTACAAGCACACCCTCGATCCTTTCGTCGCGCTCACGGCGGCGGCCGCGGCCACGAAGACGCTGCGCGTGGGCACCGGCATCTGCTTGATCATCGAGCGCGATACCATCACCACCGCCAAGTCGGTGGCGAGCCTCGACCTGCTCTCGCACGGCCGCTTCGAGTTCGGCCTGGGCGGCGGCTGGAACGCCGAGGAGATGGAGCACCACGGCACCGACTTCAGGACGCGCTTCAAGCGCCTCGAGGAGCAGGTGCACGCCATGAAGGCCATCTGGACCAAGGACGTCGCGGAGTATCACGGCAAGTTCGTGAGCTTCGACCCGATCTGGGCGTGGCCCAAGCCCGAGCAGAAGCCGTACCCGCCCATCCTGCTCGGCGGCGAGTCGAGCTACACGCTGCAGCGCGTGGTCGATTTCTGCGACGGCTGGTATCCGCGCGGCCGCGCCCCCGAGAAAGTCGTGGCGGGCCTGAAGGAGCTCGAGGAGCGGGCGGGCAAGGCCGGGCGCGACATGAAGACGATCTCGGTGTCGGCGTTCGCCACGCCGCCCGATCCCAAGGTGCTCGACCAGTTCGCGGCTGCCGGCGTCACGCGCTCGATCTTCCTGCTCCCCCCGGAGCCGCGCGAGAAGGTGCTGCCGCTGCTCGACCAGTGGTCGAAGCTGATCAAGTAGGCCCGTGAACCAGCCGCCGGCGTGGGCCCTCGCGATGCTCCGCGAGGCCCGCGTCGGCCGGCTCGCCACCGCCGACGCCGCCGGCCGTCCCCTCGTCGTCCCCGCCTGCTTCGCCTTCGACGGCGCCGCCGTCTACTCCGCCGTGGACGAAAAGCCCAAGCGCACGCGCGAGCTGCGCCGGCTGAAGAACGTTCGCGAGAATCCCCAGGCGTCGCTCGTCGTCGACGTCTGGGACGAGGACTGGACGCGGCTGGCGTGGGTGATGGTCGAGGGCCGCGCGGAGGTGCTGACGGCCGGCGCCGACTTCACGCGCGCGCTGGATCTCCTCCGCGCGAAGTATCCGCAGTACCGGGCGATGGACCTGGAGCGCGACGGTGTCGTTGTACGCTTGGCCACGGAGCGTGTCCGCGCGTGGCGCGCGAGCGACGGTTAGGACGGCGGGACGTGTGGCAGTACCTCGCCGTCCGGTCGCTTGAAGCGCAGCTCGCCATTCGGTTGCCGCTCGATCTGATAGCCCTCTTCGTGAACGCTGCG
>DASYTM010000043.1:0-7241 GCA_036002345.1 Candidatus Methylomirabilota bacterium
TCTCCCACGCGGTGGGGCCGCGCGGCTTCTACTACGCGCCCGATCCATCGAGCCAGCAGGCGTGTACGATCGGCGGCAACATCGCGAACAACTCCGGCGGGCCGCACACGCTGAAGTACGGCGTCACCGTCAACCACGTCCTCGGGCTCGAGGTCGTGATGCCCGACGGCAGCCTCGTCTGGCTCGGCGGCAAGACGCGCGACCCGCTCGGCTACGACCTGGCCGGCGTGTTCGTCGGCTCCGAGGGCACCTTCGGGATCGCCACCAAGATCGCGGTGCGCATCCTGAAAAAGCCCCAGGCCGTGAAGACGGTGCTCGGGGTGTTCGAGCGCATCGAGCAGGCGTCGGCGGCGGTCTCCGAGATCATCGCGCGCGGGCTCGTGCCGGCGGCGGTGGAGATGATCGACCAGCTCACCATCCAGGCCGTGGAGGACGCCTTCGGCTGCGGCTATCCGCGCGACGCGGCCGCCGTGCTGCTCATCGAGCTGGACGGGCTCGCGGTCGGCATGGACACCCAGGCGGAGCGGATCGTCGCCGCGTGCCGCGAAGCGGGCGCGCGCGAGGTGCGCACGGCCGCGAACGAGACGGAGCGCCAGCTCCTGTGGAAAGGGCGCAAGTCGGCGTTCGGCGCCTACGGACGCCTGTCGCCCGCCTACATGGTGATGGACGGCGTGATCCCGCGCACGAAGCTGCCGTACGTGCTCACGCGCGTGAACGAGATCGTGGCCGCCCACGGCCTGCGTGTGGGCAACGTGTTCCACGCGGGCGACGGCAACCTGCACCCGAACATCCTCTACGATCCGCGCAAGCCGGGCGAGGAGGCGCGCGTCGTCGCCGCGGGCGCCGAGATCATGAAGGTGTGCGCCGAGGTCGGAGGCTCCATCTCCGGCGAGCACGGCATCGGGCTGGAAAAATCCGACTTCATGCCCTTCATCTTCTCCGCGGCGGATCTCGAGTTCATGCAGAAGCTCAAGGCCGCCTTCAATCCGTCGGGCCTCTGCAATCCCGGCAAGGTGTTCCCCACGCGCAAGTCGTGTGGCGAGGCGGGGCCGGTGGCGTACCGCCCCCACGCCATCGAGACCCAGGGCCTGGCGCAGCGCTTCTAGCGCCGGGGCCATGCCGCTGCTCGACAAGCTCGCCTCCATCGTCGGCGCCGAACACGTCCTCACCGGCGTCGAGCTCTCGCCCTACGTCGTCGAGGGACGCACCCCGGAGGCCGCCGTCTTTCCCGGCGCCGTGGACGAAGTCGCCGCCGTGATCACCCAGGCGGCGGAGGCCGGCGTGCCCGTGGTGCCGTGGGGCGGCGGCAGCGCCGTGGGCGTGGGCGTGCCGCCCGCGCGCGCCGGTGTCGTCCTGCATCTCGGGCGCCTCGCCGCCCTCGTCGAGCACGAGCCCGGCGATCTCACGGCCACCGCGCAGTCCGGCATCACCCTCGCCGCGCTGCAGGCCGCGCTGCGCGCCCGCGGCCAGTGGCTCTCGCTCGATCCGGCCGATGCCGCGCGCGCCACGCTCGGCGGCGTGCTCGCCGCGAATGCGTCGGGGCCGCGCCGCCATCTCTACGGCACCGCGCGCGACGTCCTGATCGGGGTGACGGTGGTGACCGGCGAGGGCACCGTGGTGCGCGGCGGCGGCAAGGTGGTGAAGAACGTCGCGGGCTACGACTTGCCGAAGCTCTTCGTCGGCTCCTACGGCACGCTCGGCGTGATCGTGGAGGCGACCGTGAAGCTGCGGCCGCTTCCCGACGAGGAGCGGCTGGTGGGCGTGCGCTTCGAGCGGCTGAAGGACGCGGGCGCGGCCGTGCGCGCGCTGCTCGCGAGCGACCTGATTCCCAACGCCGTGGACCTCGTCGACGGCGCGGCCGCCGCCGCCCTCGGCCTGCCGGCGGCGCCGGCCACGCTCGCCGTCGGCTTCGACGGGCTCGGCGAGCAGGTGGACTGGCAGGTCGCCGAGCTCGCGAGCGTGGTGGGCCCGTGCGGCGGGAGCGCGCCCGTGCCGCTGCCTCCCGCGACCTGGGAGGGGCTGGCGTCGGCGCCGCGCGCCGCCTTCGACGCCGCGGCGGCGACGATGACACTCAGCGTGCTGCCCGCGGTCGTCGCCGACACGATGGAGCAGGGCGCGGGGGCGGCGCGGCAGCGGGGCCTCGCCAGCGCGTGGTGCGCGCACGCCGGCGTCGGTCACGTGACCGCGACGCTGCGCGCGGAGGGCCCGCGCCAGGATCCCGCGCCCGTCGCGGCGGTCCTGGAGGACTGGCGCGCCGCGGCGCGGGCGGGCGGCGGCCACGCGTCGCTCACGTGGGCGCCGCTGCCGGTGAAGTCCGCGCTCGCCGTCTGGGACGACGCGGGCGCGGCCGGCCGTCTGATGCAGCGGATCAAGGCCCAGCTCGATCCGGGCAACGTGCTCAACCCCGGCCGTTTCGTGAGCGGGATCTGACGTGGCCCATCCCACCGGGACGCCGGTCCCGCCCGCGCCGCTCGCGCTGCACGGCCTGAGCGTCGAGGGCGTCAACCAGTGCGTGCACTGCGGCCTGTGCCTGGCGTCCTGTCCGACGTTCTCGGAGCTCGGCACGGAGATGGACTCGCCGCGCGGGCGCATCTTCCTCGTGAAGTCGCTCGCGGAGGGACGCATCGGGCTCACCGACTCCACGGTGCGCCACCTCGAGCTGTGCCTGGACTGCCGCGCGTGCGAGACGGTGTGCCCGGCCGGCGTGCCCTACGGCCGTCTGATCGAGGCGGCCAAGGCGGAGATCGAGCGCCAGCGCCCGGGCAGCGTGCTGCGCCGCGCGTTCCGCTGGGCGAATTTCGATCTCCTGCTGCGCCACCCGCGGATGCTGCGCGCCGCCGCGGCGGGGCTGCGGTTCTATCAGGTGAGCGGCCTCCAGGCGCTCGTGCGCGCGACGCGGCTCCCCCGCGTGCTGCCCGGCACGCTCGCCGCGTGGGAGGCGCTGCTGCCGCCGCTGCCCGCGGATCGCGCGCCGCTTCCCGCCCTCACGGAGGCGGTGGGCGCGCGCCGCGGGCGCGTCGCGATGCTGACCGGCTGCGTGCAGTCGGTGGTCTTCGGCGCGCATAACCGCGCCACGGCGCGCGTGCTCGCGAAGAACGGCTGGGAGGTCGTGGCGCCGCCGGCGCAGGGCTGCTGCGGGGCGCTCAACGCGCACGGCGGCGACCACGCCCGGGCGCTCGCGATGGCGCGCCACACCATCGAGGCCTTCGACGGGCATCAGGGCGTCGAGGCCGTGGTCGTGAACACCTCCGGCTGCGGCGCCCACATGAAAGCCTACGGCATGCTGCTCGCCGACGATCCCGCGTGGGCCGAGCGCGCGCGCCGCTTCGCGGCCTCCGTGCGCGACGTCAGCGAGTTCCTGGCGGCGGCGCCGCTGCGCGGACCGCTCCAGCCGGTGGCGATGACGGTCACCTATCACGATCCGTGTCACGTCGTGCACGGCCAGAAGGTCCGCGCCGCTCCGCGCACGCTGCTCGCGCAGGTGCCCGGCCTGCGCGTCGTGGATCTGCCGGAGTCGGACTGGTGCTGCGGCTCGGCGGGGCTCTACAACCTGACGCAGCCGGAGATGGCGGGACGGTTGCTCCGCCGGAAGGTCAGGAACGTCACGGGCACGGCGGCCGAGGCCGTGGTCACCGCGAATCCCGGCTGCATCCTTCAGATCCAGCAAGGGCTGCGCGAGGCAGGCTCGCCCGTGCGCGTGCTGCACATCGTCGAGATTTTGGATCGCGCCTACGGAGGCCCGGCGTGAGCGCGCCCGACGCCACGCCCCGCGAGCACAAGGCCACCGCGCCCAAGACGGTGGGCTGCTTCGTGCTCACCGTCTCCGACACGAAGACGCCCGACACGGACACGAGCGGCGCCCTCATCCGCGAGCTGCTCACGGCGGCGGGGCACCGCGTGACCGCCTCGGCGATCGTCCGCGACGAGCCCGCCGAGGTCGCGCGGCTCGTCCGCGACGCCTGCACGCGCGACGAGGTGCAGGCCGTCATGTTGACGGGCGGCACGGGCATCACGTCGCGCGACTCCACCTACGAAGCCGTGGAGGCCCTGCTCGACAAGCGGCTGCCCGGGTTCGGCGAGCTGTTCCGGATGCTCTCCTTCCAGGAGGTCGGCGCAGCGGCCATGCTGAGCCGCGCCCAGATGGGCATCCACGCCCGGCGCATCGTGGTGTCCCTCCCCGGCTCGCCCAACGCGTGCCGGTTGGCGCTGGAAAAACTCGTGATTCCCGAGCTCGGACACCTGCTCCGCGAGGCGAGCCGCTAGCCGCGCTATACTGCGGAGACGCGAGACTCAAGGAGGTTGCCGTCTATGCCCGCACGCGTCCGCGCCGGTCTGGCGCTGCTCGTCCTGCTTCTTCTCCCGCTGGGTTGCGTGGGTCCGACGAGCGCGGACCAGGCCCGGCTCTGGCACGAGACGCCGGCGTCCGCCGCGCCCGAGCTCACCCGCTTCAACGACCTGCTCGCCGACCTCGCCGAGCGCCTGCGCCCCGCGCTCGTGCACGTGCGCGTGCGCCGCGCCGGCTCGGCCGCCGCGAAGGAGGACGACTCGCCGGGTGAGCCGCGCCGCTCCACGGGCTCCGGCTTCCTCATCGACACCAACGGGCTCATCGTCACCAACGCGCACGTCGTCGACCAGGCCGAGTGGATCCAGGTGCGCCTGGCCGACGGCCGCCGCTTCAGCGCGCGCACGGTGGGTCTCGACGCGCGCGTCGACCTGGCCCTCATCCGTATCGACGTGACCGGGATGCCGGTGCTGCCGCTCGGCGACTCGAACCGCCTGCGGGTGGGCGAGTTCGTGCTGGCGCTCGGCCACCCGTTCGGGCTCGAGCAGTCGGTGTCGTTCGGGATCGTCAGCCGCAAGGGCGCCCCGCTCACGGTGGCCGCGCCGGGCTTCGATTTCATCCAGACCGACGCCGCCATCAATCCGGGCAACTCGGGCGGGCCGCTCGTGAACATGGCAGGGCAGGTGGTCGGCGTCAACTCGATGGCCGCCCGCAACGGCTCGATCGGCTTCGCGATCCCGTCGAACCTCGTGAAGCTCCTCGTGCCCCAGCTCGCCAGCAAGGGCAAGGTCGAGTGGGGCTGGCTCGGCGTGTCGATCGCGGAGGTGACCGACGAGGACGTGCCGCGGCTGAAGCTCCGCGAGGCGCGCGGCGTGCTCGTGCGGGGCGTCATGCCGGGCGAGCCGGCGGCGCTGGGCGGCGTGAAGGCCGACGACGTGCTGGTGGCCGTGGACGGCACGCCGCTCGAGACGCCGCGCGATCTGCAGCGCGTGGTGTCGTCGACACCCGTGGGCAAGCGGGTGCGCGTGGTGCTCCTGCGCGAAGGCCGCGAGACCGAGGTCGAGGTGACGATCGGGCTCTACAAGGAGCGCGAGGCGCGCGAGCGCGAAGCGCCCGCGAAGCCGCCCGTGCCCACGGCGCCGAAGGACACCCCGAAGGATTCGCCCGAGAAGTGAGTCAGGCGCGGGCGCGGGGCGCCGCCAGCGCAGCGAGCGTCGCGCGCGCCCACGCCGCGTCGAGATCGGGCGGCGGCGCGTAGGTCGTCGCCCCCGTGATCCGCATTCCGCCTTCCCAGTCCGCGGCCGCGTCCTCCAGCACCTCCTCGACGCCGAGCAGGAAGTAGCCGAGCCCGAACGGCTCGCCGCCCACGACCTCGAGCGGGCCGTCCACCGCGCGCGTCTTCACGTACATGACGGCCTCGGGCTCCACGACGAGGAGCGTGCCCGCGCGGCGTTCGACGAGGTTTCGGGCGCTGGCGCTGCGCGCTTGGATCACCAGGCCCAGCGTGCCGCTGTCGTAGGCCCGGACCTCGAGGTAGGAGAGCAGCATCGCGTGGGGCCGTCCCTCACGGTCCACCGTCACGAATGGCAGCGCCACGCCGAGGCGGGCGGGAAGGTCGCGCTGCGAGAGGCGCGCGACGAGGGCGGCGGGGAGCCGGGGACCGTGAGAGCGGCTCATCGAGCCGCACTCTAGCACCGTCAATTGTTGGACGCCCGCGCCGGGCCGCCTGGCACGAGCGCCGGGGGATGACCGCCAAGTGCGTGATATCGCTCGCGCGCCGGCGTGGTCCCGGCCTTGCTACTCCAGGGAACGCGGTCCGTGTCGGGCCGGCTCGTTGCGCTTCGGGGGCGGTGTCATATGGAACGCCTGCAATGGTGGCTGCTCCTGCTCTCCGCGGTCATGTTCTCCATGTCCGGGTGCGCGACGCTCGGCGACGACTGGCAGATCTGGTCGGGGCATCCCGTGCACTTCGCCTCCGGCGACCACCTCGCCTTCTCGGTGAAGAGCCACGAGACGAACGCCAGCATCACCGAGACCGACACCAACTCGGCCGCGCGCGAAGAGTGGTGGGGCCGCCTCGTGCCCGAGGAGATCTCGCCGGCCGCGGTGGTGGCGGCCGTCGATCTCCTGGACGTGACCGGCCGCTGGCGCGGTCAGTGGACGGCGTCGGGCGTGTGGGGCGATCCGCGCGGCAGCGAGGCCGAGGTCGTCTTCGTGCAGTACGGCGCGGGCGGCACCGGGCGGATGAAGCTCTTCGACACGGTGGCGGCGATCGGCGTGCCGGACATCGCGCGCTACTTCGGATCGCTCGGGACGCCCGTGAGCTACCGCGTCACGCGCGGCGAGGTGATCGCGCGCTACGAGAACGGTCCCGCCCTGCAGCTGCGCTTCACGCGCGTGGGCGACCGCCTCTACGGCACCGTCGAGTCCTCGCCCTCGTTCCTCCTCGTCCTCGAGAAGCAGTAATCCCGGCCGCCGGCTAATAGCCGCGCGCGCGGTCCACGACCTCGCGCAGCGGCAGAGTCCGGCCACGATCGCGTCGCGCCGCGGGTGCAGGCCGCCGCGATCGGGGTCTCCCGACGAGAGATTCAGACACGCGTCGACGGCGCAAATGGGGGAAAATCGTTTCTGTGAGGAGGAGCGAGCTCGGCCGCGGCGCCAGCTTCACCCTCGTGTGATGACGGCAGTCCTCGATGGCGGTGGCCCTCGCTCCGCTCTCGACGACGTGCTTGGCGTTGATAAGCGAACGAAGACTTCAGCCGCAGCCGGCCTGTCGCGATGACGATTCGGTTCGGGCCTCATCTCACGACGCGAGTGGCAGAGCTGCTGGTGATGGCCGCCGCCTATTATGGCGTGGGCCGACTCGGCCTGTTGTTGGCCATCCCTCCGGGATATGCAACGGCAGTCTGGCCCGCCTCGGGCATCGCGTTGGCTGGGACCCTGGTGTTCGGTTATCGGG
>DASYTM010000044.1:0-21687 GCA_036002345.1 Candidatus Methylomirabilota bacterium
TTTAGCGATCAAGGAGGAAGGCCGTTTCGGTGGTATTTTACGGCCTTAGACGCCCCTCCATGATTGGCAGGACCCTTGCTGTCATAGGGAGCAGGATGGAACTTCTACATCGGACGCTGGGGCGGTGGCGGGGGAGGCCCCGGCCCCGATATGCCCTCGCCCTGGCCGGCGGCGGGGTCATCGGCGGGATGTACGAGGTGGGCGCCCTGGCCGCGCTCGAGGAGCGCCTCAACGGGTCCGGCCGTGGCTTCGACGTCTACGTCGGCTGCAGCGCGGGCTCCGTCGTCGCCTCGCTCCTGGCGGGCGGGGTGCGCGCCTCCGAGGTCTACCGGATCCTCGACGAGGACCTCGACGATCCGATCAACTTCCGCAAGAACGCCGTCTTCGCGGGCGACGCCTTCCGGCGCGCGTGCGGCCGGTTCGGCCGGCTGATCTGGGCGTTCGGCAAGAGCGCGATCCGCGGGCGCGGCTGCATCCCCGATCTGCTCGCCCACGCCGAGCGCGACATGCCGCCCGGCTTCTTCTCGCTCGACGCCCTCGAGCGCTATCTCCAGACGGCCTTCGCGTCGCGCGGACTCTCGAACTCGTTCGCCCAGCGCGGGCGCACGCTGCTGATCCCGGCCATCGACCTCAACACCGCCGAGCGCGTGGTGTTCGGCGCCGGCGAGCTGCGCGACGTGCCGATCAGCGCGGCGGTGGCGGCGTCCTCCGCGATTCCGGGCTTCTTCGACCCGTTCTCGATCAACGGCCGGGACTACGTCGACGGGGGCGTGGGGTTCAGCGGCCACGCCGATCTCGCCGCCGAGGCGGGCGCCGACGCCGTCTTCGTGGTGAACCCGCTCGTGCCGAACTTCCAGGACGGCGAGGGCTCGATGCGGACGCGCGGCGTGTACACGATCATGGAGCAGGCAGGCCGCATCTACAGCCAGAATCTCCTGACGCTGGGTCTGGCCACCCTCGCCGTGAAGGTCCCGCGGACCCAGTTCTACCTGCTGCAGCCGCCGCGCACGAACACGCTGCTCTTCGGGCCTTCGATGGGCTTCGAGGCCAGCCGCGCCGCGCTCCGCTACGGCTACGCCTCCACCAAGGAGTGGCTGGAGCAGCAGGGCTCGGGCCTGGTCCGGCGTCTCCTCCTCGCCCCCGCGGTTTAGCTACCCGCCGCCCGTCGCGCCACCGCCCCCAGCCCGTCGTACGCCGCGTACTTGTACGTGTCGCCCAGCGAGGGGTAGTTGAAGACCGTGTTGATGAAGGCGTCGATCGTCCCGCCCGCCTGGAGCACCATCAGCCCCACGTGGACCAGCTCGGCCGCGATCTCGCCGATGACGTGCACGCCGAGCAGCGTCTTGTCCGGGTAGCGGAAGACCAGCTTGAGCTCGCCGCCGAGATCGCCGGTGATCTGGCCGCGGGCGTTGGCACGGTAGAGCGCGCGGCCCACGCAGTAGTCGATCTTCTTCTGCCGGCACGACTCCTCCGTCTCGCCCACCATGGCGATCTCGGGGATCGTGTACACGGCGAGGGGGAAGATCGGCGCCACCGCCGTCTTGTACTTGAGGTCGAAGGCGTGGACGATCGCCACCCGCGCCTGCTCCATGGAGGTGGAGGCCAGGGCGGGGAAGCCGATCACGTCGCCCGCCGCGTAGATGTGCTCCACGGACGTCTGGTAGCGCTCGTTCACGGTGAGCAGCCCGCGCTCGTTGATGGCGAGGCCCGCGCGCTCCAGGGCGAGGGTGGCCACGTTCGCCACGCGGCCGGCCGCCACCAGGACGGCGTCCGTCTTGAGGGTGTCGCCGCTCTTGAGGTCGAGCCGGATGACGTCGGCGTCCGCGTGGTAGCGGACGACCGACTCGCGCAGCCGCACGTCCACGCCGAGGAGCTGCATCTGCAGTCGCAGCCGGTCCGCCACCTCGCCGTCGAGGAAGCCGAGCAGCCGGTCGCGACCGTCGATGAGGGTGACGCGGATGCCGAGGGCGGCGAAGATCGTCGCGTACTCGCAGCCGATGACGCCCGCGCCGACCACGGCCAGGCTCTGCGGCAGCCGCTCCATCTCGAGAATCTCGTCGCTGTCGTGCACGCGCGGATCGGCGAAGGGCACGCCGGCCGGGCGCGTGGGCACCGACCCCGTGGCGATGAGGATGACGTCGCCGGCCAGGCGACGCTCGCCGACGCGCAGGGTGTGCGGATCCTCGAAGCCGGCTTCGCCGTGGACGAGGTCGATCTTGTGGCGCTCGATGTTCGCGCTCACGACCTCGCGCAGTGAGCGGACGACCTCCTGCTCGCGATACATGAAGTCGTGCACGGTGAGATCCGGCTTCACGGAGTAGTCCACGCCGTAGAGGCCGCGCTGCTTGAGCCCGGAGAAGTAGAGCGCGGACTCTCGCAGCGTCTTGGACGGCACCGTGCCCGTGTTGATGCCGGCGCCGCCCACGTGCGGCGCGCGCTCGATGAGCGCGACGCGCTTGCCGAAATAGGCGGCCTGTGCGGCGCCCTTTTCGCCGGCGGGTCCAGAGCCGATCACGATGAGGTCGTAGCGATCCACGTCCGGCTACCCTACGTCGGAAGATGCGGGAGATGCAAGCAGGGACGGTGCTATGGTGGTCCCATGGCAGCCGCGATGCGCCTGCGGATCCTGATCGTCGAGGACTACGCCGACGTGCGCGATCTGTTCGTCACGCTCTTCGAGACCGCCGGCCACCACGCGTTGCCCGCCGCCGACGGCCTCGAGGGCGTCGCGCGCGCGCTGCGCGAGCGGCCGCACGCCGCCACCGTCGACCTCGACCTGCCCGACATCGACGGCCACGAGGTGGCGCAGCGCCTGCGCCGGGAGCTCGGCCGTGACCTGATCCTGATCGCGGTGACGGGACGCAGCGAGCCCGGCGCGGCCCGAGCGGCCATGCGGGCCGGCTTCGACGTCTACGTGCCGAAGCCGGTGGACGCCGAGCGCCTCCTCGGCATCGTCGAGGGCGCGGCGCGGCGCCTGCGCGGGTGTCCCGCGTGCGGTGAGACGCTCACGGGGCCGTTTCCGGAGCACCTCGTCGTCTGCTCGAGCACCGCGGACCGCGAGATCGACCGGGCTCGTCGGCTCGCCGAAGAGGCGGCGCGTACGCAGAAGCAGAGCCGGCAGCTGGTCGACGAGGCCGCGGTCACCCGCGCGGAGGCCGACGCCCTGCGCGACCGGACGAAGAAGGCCCGCGAGGAGGACCGCCCGAGCGCATGACCAAGCGCTATCGTCTCAGCGCCGCCGACATCCGTCCGTACGCTCCCGAGCGCGGCGCCTGCTACGCGAGCGATCACATCACCGTCGACGGGCACCCCGTGGGGTTCATGTATCGCGAGGAGCCCGAGAACGAGATCGACAGCGGCTGGCGCTTCCTCAGCGGGCTCGAGAGCGACGAGTACGTGAACACCTCGGCCAACATCGGGTTCCACGACGTCAACACGATCGCCAATTACGACCGCGAGATCATCCCGTTCCTCGACGCGCTGCCCGGCTCCGCGTTCGCGCGCGACGACGACGGGCGGTTCATGCCCGTCGCCTTCGGGGTGGAGGATTGAGCGCGCGCTAGCGGCGGCCGCCCGCCATGCGGACGGCCTCCGGGGCGGCGCGCAGCCGCGCCATCGCCAGCACGCCGAGGGCGGGCCCGACGGCCAGCGTGGCGAACGCCCAGCGCCAGCCCACCGTGCCGACGATCGGCAGCAGGAGCCAGATCGAGACGTTGGTGAGGGCGAAGCCGACGCAGGTCTGCATCGTGAGCGCGGTGCCGACGTAGGCGGACGGCGACAGCTCGGTGATGGCCGTGGAGAACTGCGCGGAGTCCGCGATCACGCTGATGCCCCACACGATCGCGACGGACAGCGTCAGCGCCGGCGGCCCGCCGAAGGTCAGCCCGATGAGCGCCGCGCACAGGCCGCTCAGCGCCATGGCCGTCATGGTCGCGGCCGTGCGCCCCCAGCGATCCGACGCCGCGCCGCCGAGCCAGCACCCGAGCGCGCCGACGGCGATCACCACGAAGGTGGCCGTGCTCGGCGAGAGCCCGGCGTAGCCAGTGCTCCCGGCGGCGTGAGCGCTCTCGAGCAGGAACAGCCCGATCCACGCCCACATCGCGTAGAGCTCCCACATGTGACCGAAGTAGCCGAAGCACGCCAGCCGCGCGCCGCGCTCGCGGAAGACGGCGAAGGCCATGCGGGCGTCGAAGCGCGCGACCGGGAAGCGGTCCGGGCCCTCGCGGACGAGGCCGACCACGACCACGGCGGCGAGGAGGGCGAGCCCCGAGGCCGCGAGCAGCGTCTGGCGCCAGGGCAGGGTGGTGAGCCCGCGGATCAACCACGGCACCGCCGAGCCCACCGTCAGGGCGCCGACGAGGATCCCGATGGCGAGCCCGCGCTTGTCGCGGAACCACGTGGCCATGATCTTCATGGCCGGCGGATACGCGCCGGCCATGGCCAGGCCGGTGACGAAGCGCAGGACGACGGCGGGCCCGAGCGAATCCACCCACAGCGCGACGGCGGCGTTCGCGACGGCGCCGAGCACGGCGCTGGCCGCCATGAGGTGCCGCGGGGAGACGACGTCGGGAAGGTTGCCGAGCGCGCTGGCGAGCGTGCCGGCGATGAAGCCGAGCTGGACGGCGACGGTGAGACCGGCGCTGCCGCCCGCCCCGAGGTCCCAGTCCCGTTGCAGGGCGGGGAGCACGGCGGAGGCGCTGAACCAGAGCGAGAGCGCGAGCAGCTCCGCCAGCGACAGCGCGGCGAGCTGCCGCCAGCGCTCGGGCACCGGCGCTACTCGACGACCTTTTTCTCGCGGAGCGCCGTGATCTCGCCCGACGACATGCCGAGATCCTTCAGCACCTGGTCGGTGTGCTCGTTGGCGAGCGGCGCGGCGGAGCGCACGCTCCCCGGCGTGTCCGACAGCTTGATGGCCACGCCGACCTGGCGGACCTTGCCGTGCGTGGGGTGCTGGGTCTCCACGATCATCTGGCGGTGGTTGATCTGCGGATCGCGCACCATCTCCTCGACGTCGTAGACCTTGCCCACGCAGACGTCGGCCTTCACGAGGCTCTCGTACCACTCGTCGCGGTCCTTGGTGCGGATGAGCTTCTCGATCTCCTCGCGCGCGGCCTGCTCCTCGCGGTTGGCGGCCCGCACGAGCTGGTCGGGCTTACGGGCGAACTTCTCGAAGTCGGGCCGGCCGATGGCGCGGCAGAAGTTGGCCCACAGCCAGGGCTCGGTGCAGCCGATGGTCAGGAGCTTGCCGTCCCGCGTCTCGTAGATCGCGTAATAAGGATACGAGCCGCCCAGGAAGCCCTCGCCGCGCTTGGGCGACAGCCCGTCGGAGAAGAAGTAGCGCATGTTCGGCGTGGCCGCGAGCAGCGAGACACTGGTGTCGAGGTACGAGACGTCCACGTGCTGGCCGCGGCCGGTGCGCTCGCGCGCGAAGAGGGCCAGCATGATGCCGAGGGCGCCGTGCAGGCTCGCCCCGGCGTAGTCGGCCACGAGGTTCAGCGGGATCACCGGCTTCTTGCTGCCCGCATCCCCGATGAGATTCAGGACGCCGGCCAGCGACAGGTAGTTCATGTCGTGGGCCGGCCGGTCGCGGTACGGCCCGTCCTGGCCAAAGCCCGAGAGCGAGCAGTAGACGAGGCGCGGGTTCTGCTTCGAGAGCGTCTCGTAGTCGGCGCCGAGCCGCCGGGTCACGCCGGGACGAAAGCCCTCCACGATCACGTCGGCGGTGGCGGCGAGCTTGCGGAAGATCGCCTGGCCCTCGGCCGCCTTCATGTTGAGGGTCATGGAGCGCTTGTTGCGGTTGGTGAAGGCGTGGATCGTGCGGCGCACCCACTCCTCGCCGTCCGGGCGCTCCGGGTCGGGCGACTCGATCTTGAGCACGTCGGCGCCCATGTCGGCGAGCAGCATGGCGGGCATCTCCGCGGGCGGCACGCGCGCCAGCTCCAGGATCTTGATTCCGTCGAGCACACCCATCGGGAGTCCTTTCACTCGTGCGGCGTGGCCAGCCGCGACGTCAAGGCGCGGATGTCGGGGATCTCGTCGAGCCGCGCGATCTGCCCGGCGACGGCGGCCGCCACGTCCGGGCCCAGCACGCCGCCGGCGCACCCCAGGAATTTCGCGCGGAGCTCCGCGTCGGTGAGCGGCGTGGCCGGGTGCCCGGAGGCGCCGCGGGGCTTCGATTCCAGCGTGGTGCCGTCGGCGAGCCGCACCGTGACGCGCGTCCACGCGTGCTGCTCGAGCCCCTGGGGCAAGGCGGCATCGACGACCATGGTCACGCGCGTCATGAGATCGCGCGTGGCGGCGTCGCGCACGGGGCCGTCCTCGAAGTCGGCGAGCCCGACCGCGCCGCGGGCCAGCGCGGCCGCCGCGCAGTACTGCATGGAGAACTTGCGCTCGAGACCGTTTCCGGGGCGCGCGTGGCGCAGCACGTCGGGCACCACCGCGTTGACGCCGACCTCGACGGCGGCCACCTTCGCGGGCTCGAGCTGGTGGCGCGCGCGCAGCTCCAGCAGGGCGTCGATCGCGGAGTGGGTGAGGGCGCACGACGGGTACGGCTTCACCGCGATGCCGGAGGCGGTCAGCTCCCAGCGCGTGCCGAGCCGATCGAAGGTGTCGGCGGGCAGCGCCACCCCCGAGAACGCCGCGGCGTAGCCCTGCGTGCCGTCGAGTGCCCCGTCGGAGGCCGTCAGCCCTTCCCGCGCGAGCTGGGCGGCGCTGACGCCGCAGCGCGCGGCATGTCCGGCATGGAACGGTTTCGTCATCGAGCCGAAGTTCTCCTTGAGCCCCGAGGCCATCGAGGCCGCGATCCCCAGCGCGTGGCGCGTCTGGCTCACGTCGAGGCCGAGCAGCCGCGCCGCCGCCGCCGCGCACCCCAGCGTGCCGATGGACGACGTCGCGTGCCAGCCGCGCGTGTAGTGGTCGGGGTTCAGGGCGAGGCCGAGCGCGGCGTCGATCTCGAAGCCGATGACGTACGCCAGCGCCAGCGCCGCGCCGTCGGCCGTCTCCGCCTCGCCGCACGCCAGCGCCGTGGCGAGCAGCGGCACGCTCGGATGGCCCAGGAGCGCGAAGCTCGTGTCGTCGAAGTCGTGGGCGTGGCCGGCCGCGCCGTTGGCGAGGGCGGCCCAGCCCGGCGCGGCGCGCAGCGCGGTGCCGAGCACCGTGCACAGCGGCACGCCGCCCTCCGCGCGCGCGACGGCGCGCACCGCGCGCGCCACCGGCTCGGACGCGCCGGCGAGCATGACGCCGATCGTGTCGAGAGCGGCGCGGCGCGTCTGCGCCACCACCGCGTCGGGACAGTCGCGCAGCGACGTCTTCACGACGAACTCGGCGAGACGGGTGGTGGCGCTCATGGCCCGCACGATAGCGGAGGGTCGGGGCGGTTGCAAGGGATCGGGCCGTGACCGACAATCGCGGCCATGACCAACCGCCGCGTGCTCCTCAAGCAGCGCCCCGTCGGCGAGCCCAAGCCGACGGATTTCGAGATCGCCGACGCCCCGGTTCCCACGCTGAACGACGGCGAGATCCTCGTGCGCACCATCTGGCTCTCGCTCGACCCCTACATGCGCGGCCGCATGAACGACGTGAAGTCGTACAGCGCGCCCGTGGAGCTGGGACAGCCGATGGTGGGCGGCACCGTGGGGGAGGTCGTCGAGTCGCGCGACGCCGCGTTCACGCCGGGTGACATCGTGCTCTCCTACGGCGGCTGGCAGGCGTATCACGTCGCGAAGAGCGCGGGCGCGCGCGTCGGGCCCTTCGGGCCGCTCAAGCTGGATCCGAAGGCGGCGCCCATCTCGACCGCGCTCGGCATCCTCGGCATGCCCGGCATGACGGCGTACGTCGGGCTCTACGACATCGGCCAGCCCAAGCCCGGCGAGACGGTGGTGGTCTCCGCCGCCGCGGGCGCCGTCGGCTCCGTCGTCGGCCAGCTCGCGAAGCTCCGCGGCTGCCGCGCCGTCGGCATCGCGAGCAGCAAGGACAAGTGCTCCTACGCGCTGAGAGAGCTGGGCTTCGACGCGTGCGTGTCCTATCGCGTGCCCGATCTCGCGGCCGTGCTCAAGGACGCCTGTCCCAACGGGATCGACGTGTACTTCGACAACGTCGGCGGCGACGTGCTGAAGGCGGTGCTGAAGAACGTCAACCCCTTCGCGCGCATCCCGCTCTGCGGCATCATCTCGCAGTACAACGCGACGGAGATGCCGCCCGGCCCGAACATGGGGCCGGTGCTCGTCAATCGCGTGACCATCCGGGGCTTCATCGTCAGCGACCACGTCGATCGCCTGCCGGCGTTCCTCGCCGACGTCGGGGGCTGGCTGCGCGCGGGCACATTGAAGTACCGCGAGGACGTCGTGGAGGGGCTGGACCGCGCCCCGGAGGCGTTCATCGGGCTCCTGCGCGGCCAGAACACCGGCAAGATGCTCGTCAAGGTCGGCCCCGACCCGACCCGGCGCTGAGCCTCAGTCCGGCGGCGGCGCCAGCGGCGAGTGGCCGAAGCGCGCGCGCAGCCGGTTCATGGTGGCGAGAATGCCCGGTCGTCTCGCCAGCGCTTTTTCGAGCCGGCGGCGCCCCGGAAAGTCCACCAGCATCAAGCCGATGAGCACCGTGAGCAGCCCCTGGCCCGGCACGCCGGGCACCGACATCACCAGGCCCGCCGCGATGAGCAGCGCCCCGAGCGCGTTCCGCGCGAGGCTCCGCGGCGAGTGCCACGACGCGGCGCGCGCGGCGTGGATCGTGTCGTCCTCCGCGAAGTAGTCCGGGGGCAGTCGCAGCACCACGGCGGTCGCCACGACGAGCGTGACCACGGTGGCGGCGAGCCACAGCCCGAGGGCGAGGAGCAGGAAGGACACTTCGCTCCGATCGTATACTGGACGGCATGCCGGTGGAGTTCCGCGAGGAGCCCTGTCGCAGCGCGCTGAACCGGGTGCAGGGGATGCCCTTCAAGTGGTCGCTCAACCCCTACATGGGTTGCGCGCATCAGTGCACCTTCTGCTACGTGCGCGGCTTCGAGCGCCGCGCCGACCGCGCCTCCGGCGAGGCCTACGGCCGCTCGGTCCGCGTGAAGGTCAACGTGGCCGAGGTGCTGCGCCGTGAGCTGGCGCGAAAGTCCTGGAAGCGTGAGGTCGTCGCCATCGGCGCCGCCACCGATCCGTATCAGCCCGCCGAGGGCCGGTACCGCCTCACGCGCGGCTGCCTCGAGGCGTTCGCGGAGGCGCGCAGCCCGTTCAGCCTCATCACGCGCGGGCCGATGATCGTGCGCGACCTCGACGTGCTCCGGCGCGCCGCCACGCGCGCGGAGGTGGACGTCACGTTCTCGATCCCCACGCTGGATCCCGAGATCTGGCGGCGCACCGAGCCCGGCACCGCGCCGCCGCGCCAGCGGCTGCGCGCGCTGCGGATGCTGGTGGACGCGGGCATCGACGCGGGCGTCGGCATCGCGCCGGTGCTGCCCGGGCTCTCGGACAAGCCCGAGCTCCTGGCCGACGTGGTCAAGGCCGCGCGCGACGCCGGCGCGACGCGCGTCTGGTGCAACGTGCTCTATCTGCAACCCGGCACGCGCGAGCACTTCATGGAGCACCTCGCGCGCGACTGGCCGGAGCTGGTGTCGAGCTATCTCGCGCTCTACCGCAGTCCGTACCCCGATCGCGCCACGAGCGAGCCCGTGAAGCAGACGGTGGCGTCGCTCAAGACCCGCTTCGGCATCGCCGATCGCCGACACCGCCCGCTCCAGCCCTCTCCAACCCCCGAGCAGCTCGCCCTCGCGATCTGACGGCGGTCAGTTGGAGACGTTGACCGTGCGTACCGCGGAGCCGGTCGCGCCCGCGGAGTCCTGCACGGTCACCGTCACCGCGCGGCTGCCGTTGGCCGTCGACGTCGTGTTCCACGGGATCGTGACCGGGCCGTTCGAGGTGGTGGCCGTCGTCGCCATCGCCGTGCCGCCCACGCTGAGCGTGTAGGTCTTCGAGCCGGCCGCAGCGTTCTCGATCCAGACCGTGAACCACGTCGTTCCGCTGACCGTGGCGCCATCCGCTCCCGGCTGCGTGATGAACACGCGAATCGTTCCGGGCGACGGCGGCGGCGGGGGCGGCGCGTTGTTGACCGTCACCGTGCGCGTCGCGGTCGCGGTGCGCCCGGCGCCGTCGGAGACGGTCAGGCCGAGCGTGCGCGTGCCGTCGGCCACGCCGGCCGTGTTCCAGGTGTACGAGGCGGTGGTCGCGGTGCCGGAGGTCGTGTAGACCTGGGCGCCGTCCACGGTGAGCGTGAAGGTGATCGGCGTGCCGTTGGCGCCCGACTCCGACATGCCGACGGTCACGCTGCCCGTCACCGTCGCGCCGGCCGCGGGGCTCGTGAACGCGGCGGTGAGGGGCGCGGGCGGCGGCGTGCCGCCGCCGCTGTTCGACACGTTGAGCGTCCGCGTAGCGCTGCCCGTGTTGCCGGCGGAGTCGCTCACGGTGGCGGTCACGGTCTGGGTGCCGTTGGGCACGGTGCGAGAGTCCCATGTGAAGCTCACCGGCCCGTTGGACGTGCTCGTCGTGCTGCCGCCCGTCACGCCGCCGGAGCTCAGCGTGAACGTCTTGGTGCCGGCCGCCGCGTTCTCGATCCAGATCGTGAACCACACGCTGCCGGTGGCGGTGGCGCCCTCGCTCGGCTGCGTGATGAAGACGCGGATCGTCCCGGGCGGCGGGGGCGGCGGCGGCGCCGGAGTGCTGACCGTGACCGTACGCGTGGCCGTGGCGCTGCGGCCGGCGCCGTCGCGCACGGTGAGCGCCAGCGTGTGGCTGCCGGACGCGACGCCCGCGGTGTTCCAGGCATAGGACGCGGTGGTCGCGGTGCCGGAGGTCGTGTAGACCTGCGCGCCGTCGATGTTCAGCGTGAACGTGATCGGCGTCCCGTTCGCGCCGGACTCCGACATTCCGACCGTCACGGTGCCGTTGACCGTCGCGCCCTCGGCCGGGCTCGTGAACGACGCGGTCAGCGGCGCCGGAGGCGGCGGCGGAGGCGGCGTGCCGCCGCCGTTGGCGACGCGGAAGGTGCGGCTGGCCGAGGCGCGCCGGAACGTGGTGTCCTCGGCCCACAGCGTGAACGTGTAGGTCCCGTCGCGCAGCTTGGTCGTGTCCCAGAGATGGACGTAGCTGCTGCTGCTATTCGACACGTCGAAGACGATCGTGCCCTCGAGCCACATGGTGGCGTGGATCGGCGTGCCGACCGCGCCCGAGATCGCGCTGCGGATCTCGACGGTCCCGCTCACGGTGGCGCCCTCCTCGGGCGAGGTGAAGGACGGCACGAGCGGCGGCGCCGTGGAGCCGGTGACGTTCACCGTGCGCGTGGCGGTCGCGCTGCGGCCGGCGTCGTCACGCGCGGTCACCACCAGCGTGTGGCTGCCGTTGGCCACCGTGGCCGGGTTCCAGTTGTAGCTGAAGCAGCACCTCGTCGTCAGCACGCGCGAGGCGAGCCGGCCGTCGATGGTCAGGTCGAAGCTCACCGCCGCGCTGCTCGCGTTCTGGACGACCGCGTTGATCTCGAACGGCGTGGTGGCCGTCATGCCGTCGGCGCTGGGCGTGGTGATCGCGAGCGTCAGCGGCGAGAGCGCCGGCGCCGCCGCCGGCCCCGGCCGCGCGCCGTTCGACACCACGAACGAGCGGGTGACCGAGCCGTGGTTGCCCGCGGCGTCGCGCACGCGCGCGGTAAGCGTGACCGTGCCGTCGGGCGTGAGCCGCGTGTCCCACGGAATCGTGGCGTGGATGCCGGAGATCGTCTGCGCCCCGACCGTCTGGTCGCCGACGAGCAGCGTGAACGTCGTCGCCGAGCCCGTGGCGCCCTCGACCCAGACGTCCACCCACGCCGTGTCGCGCAGCGTCGTGCCCGCGGTCGGGCCCGTGATCGCCGCCTGGAGCGTGGGCGTGGCGTTGGTGGCGGCGCTGAAGGGCGCCAGCTTGGCGGCGAAGCCGTCGTTGTAGTTCTCCGAGCCCGTGGGGCGGGCCGGGATCGCCGCGTTCTTCGTCGGGAAGTCGAACGAATTCGTCGCGCCGACGACGTACGCGGCGCCCGCCCCGTCCACGGCGAGACCGTTCGCGCCGTCGGTGCCGGTGCCACCCACGCACGCGGAGTAGTGGAGCCACGACGCGTCCGGCGAGAGCTTCAGCACGAAGGCGTCCTGGTTGGAGCCGCCGGTGGACGTCGCACAGGCCTGCGGGCTGGCGATGGCCGGAAAGTCGGGCGCGTAGGTGGTGCCGGCGAGATACGCGTGGCCCGCGGCGTCGATGGCGAGCGCGCCGCCGAGAGTGGCCGCGCTCGCGCCGATGAGCGCTCCGTAGAGGAGGCGGACGCCGTCCGGCGAGATCTTGGCGACGTACAGGCGCGTCGTCGAGGTCGAGCCGATCCGCAGACCCGCGCCGGGGAATCCCGTGCCGCTCGTGCTGCCGCCGACGTAGGCGTTGCCCGCCGCGTCCACCGCGATCGAGAACGGGTCGTCGTAGGCGGTCGCGCTGCCGAGGTAGGTCGAGTAGATCAGCCGCGAGCCGTCCGGCGCCAGCTTGGCGACGAACGCGTCGTCGTAGCCGGCGAGCCGGCGCTGGATCGCGCCCTCGGTCGTCGGGAAGTCCACGCTGTCCGTGACGCCGGTCACGTACGCCGCGCCGGCGCTATCGACCGCAATCGCCGCGGCGTACGACGACCCGGGGAAGCCGGCCGTCGCCGAGCCCGTGCCGCCGAGGAGCGTCGAGTAGGTGTAGGTCGAGAAGTCGGGCGGCATCTTGGCCACGAAGGCCCACGCGCCGCCGCGGCCCGGGTCGGCGAACTGCGCGCCGGCGGTCGGGAAGCTCGCAGCGTGCTCGGTGTAGCCGGCCACATAGACGTTGCCGGCGCCGTCGAGCGCGATGCCCGTGGCCGCGTCGCCGCACTTGCCTCCGAGGAACGACGAGTAGGCCAGCGTGCCGTCGGCGGCGAGCTTGGCGACGAAGCCGTCGCCGTCGGAGGAGAAGCTCTCGCACTCGCCGCCGTAGGTCGGCTGGAGCGCGTTGGCGGTCACCGGGAAGGGCCGCGGTGAGAGCAGCCCGTTGACCACGGAGCCGGCCACGTAGGCGTTACCGCCGGCGTCGATCGCGATGCCGGCGATGACGTTCGAGCCGCCGAGCAGGCTCGTCTGATAGAGGATCGTCCGGCCGTCGGCGGACAGCTTGGTGACGAAGCTGTCGTGCTGCTGGTAGGCGCCCGTCGATCCCGCGATGTACGCGTTGCCGGCGGCGTCCACGGCCACGGCGCTGGCCCAGTCCGCGATCGACCCGCCGATATAGGTCGCGTAGGTGACGACGGGATCGATGACGAGCGGCAGCGCGCGGTCGTAGTCGCCGACGACGAACGTGACGCGGTCGCCGGCCAGCTGGAAGCGGGCCTCGACGGGAACGCGGCGGCCATCGGTTTCCTGGTAGGCCACCGGCCGGTGCATGCGGAAATCTCGCTCGCCGCGTGTGAGGACGAGATCGCCGGCGGCGTCGAGGGCGATGTCGTCGGCGCCCTGGATCGCCAGCACGATGCGGCCGGGATCGGCGCCCGGCGCCACGACGAAGTCGTACTCGAGCCGCCGCCCGGCGCCGTAATAGATGAGGTCGATGCCGGGATAGACGCCGCGGTAGGTCACCCGTCCGTACAGCGGGATCGACGACACCCACTGGCTGGCGTCCGCCCCGCGATAGACGTGCGCGCGGCCGGGCAGCGGCTGCTCCGCCTCGATCGCCACGCCCTCGCGCGCGCCAACCACGACGACGTCGATGCGCGCGGCCTCGGCGCCGCGGCGGCTCGCGAGCGTGAGCGTCGCGCGCTCGGCGCCGAGATCGACGGTGTACCCGGGCCCGCGCGCCGTGAAGCGCACGCCCGGCGCGGCTTGACCCCGGTTCTCCTCGAAGTGCAGGGGCGCGTTCGCGAGGTCGGCGACGGTCGGCCCGCTCATCGCCGGGGCGACGACACCGATCACAATGGACACGAACGTGGTCGCGGCGGCGAGCAGGCGCGCAGGTCTGCTGTCCATGCCCATGCGTCGGAGCACGGGCAATGCCGAAGCTACATGCTCCGTGATTCCGCTGACTTGACGGGCGGCGCGGATCGGCCGTTGTGCACGCGCCTGCCGAGGGGCGCGGGCAGGTCCGCACCGCCCTGCACACCCGCGCCGGTTTGTCGCGTGAATCTACGGACGCGGGGTCGGCCGGGCCACGTAGCGCCCGCGCGGGGGACCGACGGCGCGGCCGTCCTCCCACGCCAGCTCGCCGCGCAGAAACGTCGCCGTCACCTGGCCGGTGAGGCGCTGGCCCTCGAACGGCGTATAGCCCTGGCCCGACGGCGAGTCGGCGGCGCGCACGGTGAATGCGCGGTCGGGATCGAGCAGCGCGATGTCCGCGTCGAAGCCTGGGGCCAGGTCGCCCTTGGTGAGGAGGCCGTAGCGCCGGGCCGGGTTCCACGCGGTGAGCGCGGCGATCCGGTGGAGCGGCAGCCCGCGCCGCCGCCCTTCGCTGAAGACGCCGGCCAGCAGGTACTCCGTCCCGCCGAAGCCCGCCTTCGCCAGCCACACGTTGCCGCCGCCGCCGGGCCCGGCGCCCTTGACCTCTTCCGCGCAGCAGGCGTGATCGCTCACGATCCAGTCGACCCGGCCGTCGAGCACCGCCGTCCACAGATACTCGACGTCCTCGCGCGGGCGGATCGGCGGGTTCACCTTCGCGTAGGCGGCGGTCGGCGTGTCGACGTCCAGGAGGAGATGGCCGACGGTGATCTCGCGGCGAAAGTCCACGTGAGGGAACGCGCGCGCCATGGCGAAGGCGCTCTCCAGGGCTTTACGCGAGGAGAGATGGAGCAGGTTCACGTTCACGCATTCGGTCTCGTGGGCGAGGTAGGCGGCGACGGCGACGGCGAGGCCCTCGGCGTGCGGCGGGCGCGCCGCGCTGTAGGCGGCGAGGCCGGTGAGCGACGCGTCCTTCTGAACGAGCCGCGTGTAGGCGTTGAGGATGTCGGCCATCTCGCAGTGCAGGCTCACGCTGACGTGCTCGGCGAGGTGCTCGTGCTTGGCGCGGATCCGCGCGGCGGCGCGCATCACGAACTCGAAGTGGGCGAGGTCGTAGTGGTCCTCGGGACCGATCATGAGAAACCGCCGCTGCTCGTCCTCGCCCGTCTTGCCGTGGAGCCCGTAGCCCCCGTAGAACATGAAGATCTTGAACGACGGCACGCCGTGCGCCGTGGCCAGCGCCTCCATCTCGTCCACGTGGGAGGCGGCGATCGGCGCCAGGTGGTAGCCGTAGTCGCAGTGGTAGCGGCCCTCCGAGAGCTTCAGGACCTCCGGGAAGAAGTCCGCGTAGCGGCCGGCGCGGTTCAGGTAGTACTGGCCGGTGCGGAAGTAAGTGAGCATCGTCGTCACGCCGCCCGAGACGGCGGCGCGGCTCTCGCTCACGGCATCGTCGACGAGCGGCCCGTAGATGCCGACGTGGGTGTGCGCGTCCACCACGCCGGGAAAGGCGAGGCGCCCGCGCCCGTCGTAGACGCGGCGCGCCTCCGCCGCGGCGATGTCCGGCGCCACGCGCGCGATCCTCCCGTCCTTGATGCCGAGGTCGCGCCGCTCGACGTCGGGCACGGTCGGCCGCACCACGCGCACGTTCTTGACGATGAGGTCGAGGGCCGGCTCGGGCATCAGGCCTGGCATGGCACCATCGGCGCCGCGCGCTGTCAAGGATGCGGCCGTCGTGGTACGGTTGCCGCGCCGTGACGGACGTGACGATTCAGGCTCTGGCGGAGGCGGTGCGCACCAAGCGGGTGTCGCCCGTCGAGCTCGTGCGCGATCGCGTCGCGCGCATCGAGCGCCGCAACCCCGCGCTGCGCGCGTTCATCCGGGTGCAGGCGGAGGCCGCGCTGGCCGCCGCCCGTGCGCTGGAGGCGGAGGCCGCGGCCGGGCGCTTCCGCGGACCGCTGCACGGCGTGCCCGTCGCCCACAAAGACCTCTGCGTCATCCCCGGCATCCCGACGTCCTGCGGCACCCGCACGCCCGACTACTTCCGCAGCGAGGTGCCGTGCACCGCCGCCGCGCGGCTGACCGCCGCCGGCGCCGTGCTCCTTGGCAAGCTCAACATGACCGAGCTCGCCATGGGGCCGTTCGGCGACAACGCCCATCACGGCGACGTGCAGAACCCGTGGAAGTCCGGTCACGCGTCGGGCGGCTCGTCGAGCGGCTCGGCCGCCGCGGTGGCCGCCGGCCTGGTGGCGGGCGCGATCGGCAGCGATACGGGCGGCTCCATCCGGCTGCCCGCCGCCTGCTGCGGCGTCGTCGGACTCAAGCCGACCTACGGCCGCGTGAGCCGGGCGGGTGTGATGCCGCTGTCGTGGACGATGGATCACATCGGGCCGCTGGCCCTCACGGTGACCGACGCCGCGCTGCTCTTCGCGGCGATGGCCGGTCACGATCCGCACGACCCGACGTCGAGCACGCGCCCGGTGGACGACGTCGTGGGCGCGCTCGAGAGCCCGGTGGCCGGCCTCCGCGCGGCGGTGCCCGACGCCCACTTCTTCGACGAGCTGAGCCCGGACGTCGAGGCCGCGGTGCGGGCGGCCATCGCGGTGCTCGAAAAGCAGGGCATGCGCGTCGGCCCCGTCACCCTGCCGCCGCTCCGGACGCTTGCGCGAGACTGCAGCACGCCGATCGTCGCCGCCGAGGCCGCCACCGAGCACGGGCCGCTCCTGGGCGAGCGGCGCGACGAGGTCCAGCCCGTGGTGTACGCGCGAGCGTCGGCCGGCTTCGGCGTGTCCGCCGTGCAATACCTGGAAGCCCAGCGGCTGCGCGAGCGCTTCGCGCGCGAGTTCGCCGCGGCGGCCTTCGCGAACGCCGACGTGCTGCTGGCACCGACGATTCCGGAGCCCGCGCCGGCTTACGCGGTGGCGAAAGCCGGGAGCGTGGAGGACGTGGTGGCGCGGATGGGCCGCTTCTCGCGGCTCACGCGGCCGCTGAACGCGGCCGGGGTGCCGGCGCTGTCCGTGCCGTGCGGCTTCAGCGCCGACGGCCGGCCGCTCGCGCTGCAGATCATCGGCCGCCCGTTCGACGAGGCGACCGTGCTGCGCGTCGGCCGGGCCTACGAGCGCGCGGCAGTGTGGCCGCGCACCCCGCCGGAGGCCTGAGCACCACTACTTCGCGTCGTGGAAGATCACGCCGAGCGTGTAGCGCGTGCCGCGGGTGAGGCGGCTCACGCCGTGGCGCATGGCGGCACGGTACAGGCCGCGCGTGCCTTCCACCGGGCGGTGACGCGTGGTGAAGATCACGATCTCGCCCTGCTCGGTGGCGATGGATTCGCCCCGCGACTGGGCGCGCGGCCGCTGCTCCACCAGCAGGAAGTCGCCGCCCTCGTAGTCCACGCCGCGCCGGCTGAGGAAGCACGTGAGCTGGAGCGGGAAGACCACGTCGCCGTAGAGGTCCTGGTGCAGGCAGTTGTAGCCACCCGCCTCGTAGCGCAGCATCAGCGGCGTCGGCTTCGTCTGGCCTCGCTTGTGGCAGCGGCGCAGGAGCGCGTCGAGATCCGGCGGGAAGAGGTCGGGATCGCCGAGCGCGGCCTGCCACTGGTTGGCGATGGCCGCCAGCGGCGGGTACGCGCGCTCGCGCAGCGCCTCGACCAGCGGCGGCAGCGGCGCCGCGAAGTACTTGTACTCGCCGACGCCGAAGCGGTAGCGCGCCATGTCGACGCGGCTGCGAAAGCGGCTCTCGTCGTCGTAGAGGGCGGCGAGGCCCGCGCACTCGTCCGGCGTGAGCACGGGCGGGGTCTTCGCGTAACCCCACTGCCAGATCGAGCGCTCGATGGCCGACCAGTCGAGCGCGGCGAGCCGCGAGCCGAGGTCCGTCACGGACCTACTCTGCCACGACGCGAGCCATGTGCACGCGATTTGCACCATCGTGCGCGGACGTAACGACGGTAGATCGGGCGTGCGGTAAATCGGGCGTCCGGAGCCACGACCATCCAGGCCAGGCCACCCACGTTTCGAGCCGAGCACGCGCCGTCGCTACCAACAGGAGGTTCTCATGGCGCGATACGGCAGAGGCGCGAGCAAGCGGGTGAAGTCAGCGATGCGGCGGCGCAAGCGCGGCACGCTCAAGAGCGGCAGCGGCAGGAAGGTCACGAGCCGCAAGCAGGCCATCGCCATCGGGCTCAGCGAAGCCCGCAAGAAGGGCGCGAAGGTTCCGCGGCGGCGGTCGTCCTCCCGGCGTAAGGCCGCCTAGCGATACGCGTCGGGCGCTTGCTTGACCGTGTTCCAGAAGACGGGGTCGTGGCTCGGGAAGATGCGCCCGCCGGTGAGGCGGGCCAGGGTCTTGAGCCGCTTGATCGAGTGCAGCGCCCGCGTCGGGTCCCAGACCACCCCGGGCACCTTCTCCTGGTCGATGTGCTCCTGCCAGTAGCAGGAGTCGCCGGCCAGGACGACGGGCCCGCTCTCGGGCAATTCGACGTACAACGACTGGTGGCCGGGCGTGTGGCCGTCCGTGCGAAGGACGGTCACCCCCGGCGCCAGCTCCGTGTCGCCGTCGAGGAGCCGCCACGTGTAGGTCGGCAGGTCGTAGTTCTTCCGGTAGTAGTAGGGCGCGAAGAACGGCGCCGGGTAGTGGGCGTACGCGTACTCGTCCTTCTGCACGATGAGCTCGGACTCCGAGAAGAGCGCCGCGCCGCCCGCGTGGTCGTAGTGCAGGTGCGAGAGCACGACGAGGTCGACGTTGGCGGGCTCGAGGCCGAGGCTGTCCAGCCGGTGCACGAGCAGGTCCTCGTCGGTGAACCGGGCGTGGGTGTCGTTGCGCATCAGCCCCGGCACGGCCCGCGGCGACACGCCCGTGTCGAAGAGGATCACGGCGTCGGAGGTGCGCACGACGTAGCAGGTGATGGGGATCTGCGTGCGCGCCTCGGAGAACTCGCCGTAGAAGAGCAGCGCGCGCTGGGCGCCCAGGAACCCGTTCTGCAGCGCGTAGAGGCCCTGGACCGCCATGGCGGCGCACATGATAGCATCCGCCCATGGACTTCACGCTGACCGAGCAGCAGGAAATGATCCGGAAGGAAGTCGCCACGCTCGCGCGCTCCTTCTCGCTCGACTACTGGCTCGAGAAGGATCGAAAGCACGAGTACCCGTGGGACTTCGTGAAGGCCTTCGCGCGCGCGGGATGGCTGGGGGCCATCGTGCCCGAGGCGTACGGCGGCTCCGGGCTCGGCGCCACCGAGGCCGCGATCATGCTGCACGAGATCTGCGCGGCGGGCGCGGGCACCAGCGGCGCCTCGCCGATCCACTTCTACATCTTTCCGCCGATGCCCGTCATCAAGCACGGCTCGGAGCGCCTCAAGCAGAAGTACCTGCCGAAGATCGTCACGGGCGAGATCGTGATGTCGTTCGGCGTCACCGAGCCCAACGTCGGCTCCGACACCTCGCGCATCCAGACGCGCGCCGTCAAGCAGGGGGATCGGTGGATCGTGAACGGCCGCAAGGTCTGGAACACCAACGCCCGGAACGCCACCCATATATTGTTATTGGCGCGGACGGGGGAGCGCGACCCGAAGAAGCCGCTCAAGAACCTCACGCTGTTCTTCACGGAGTTCGACCGCAGCAAGATCACCGTGCAGGAGATCGAGAAGCTCGGCCGCGCCGCCGTGGACAGCAACGAGATCTTCATCGACGGCCTCGAGATCCCGGAGGAGAACGTCGTCGGCGAGGTCGGCAGCGGCTTCTACCACATCCTGGACTCGCTCAACCCGGAGCGCGTGCTGACAGGCATCGAGGCCGTCGGCATCGGCCGCGCCGCGCTCAATCGCGCCGTCGAGTACGCCAAGCAGCGGATCGTCTTCGATCGCCCCATCGGCCAGAACCAGGCCATCGCGCACCCGCTGGCGATGGCGTGGGCCAAGCTGGAAGCCGCCGAGGCGATGTGTCTGAAGGCCGCGTGGCTCTTCGACCACGGCCAGCCCTGCGGCGCGGAGGCCAACGTCGCCAAGCTGCTCGGCGCCGAGGCCGGCTTCGAGGCCTGCGACGTCGCGCTCCAGACCCATGGCGGCTACGGCTATGCCAAGGAGTTCTACGTCGAGCGGCTCTGGCGCGAAGTCCGGCTCTACAAGATCGCGCCCGTCTCGCAGCAGATGGTGCTCAACCATCTCGCCGAGCACGTCCTGGGGCTGCCGAAGAGCTACTGAGCTGTATGCGATTTGAGGCATGTTCGGGACGGTCAGCGCCGCACATAATCCGGCGCAATGCGCGACGGGTTCGGAAGGCTGAACTGCACTGGTATGAGGCACACGGTATCGGCCCGAAAGAGGTCAGGCGGAAGCGGTATGTCGACTAAGACGATCAGAGCCCGGCCACCATTTGGCGCCCACTTTGCCCTGTGTATCGACGTTTCTCCTGGGATCCGCGCGAAGTTGGCGCGTGAGGGACGACGTTCTCCGACAACGCGACGTCCACGGAGCACCGCTAGCCCCGGTCGTACACCGTGAGCTCGACCAGGTTGTCGTCGGGGTCGCGGAAGTAGACACTGGTCGACACGCCGCGCGCGCACGTGCGCGGCCCCGGCCCGGCCTCCGGCGTAATCCCGTTCTTCTTCAAGAGCGCGAGGATCTCGTCGACTGTCCCGTCCCACTCCAGGCAGAAGTCGGCGCCGCCGATCGACGGCTTGCGCGCGCCGAGATAGCCGGTCCGGCCCGGCGCCTCGGGCCCGTGGACGTTGATCTTCTGAGCGGTGTTGATCCGGATCGTCGCCATGTCCGGCCGGTTCGGCCGCGTCTCCCAGGCGATCGTGAAGCCGAGCCGCTGATAGAAATCCAGCGTGCGCTCCAGATCGCCCGCGACGATGACCCAGTGGTCGATGGCCTTGATTCCCATCACCGGCTCCTTTCCGTGTTCAGCGCGCGAACGCCCCGCAGCCGCGGATCCGCCGGCGCTCGCGCGCGTCGAGCGGATACGCGCTGAGGGGCCGGCGCTGTGGATCGTCCGCCTCGCGGAGGGCGTCCTGGATGGTAGTGCGCGTGCGCCACTCCGTCGCCTCCGGGAGTGCGCTCGCCAGCGCGGCGCGCCCGCCCGCGCTCAGGTCCACGGCCTCGGCGCCGGCGACCATGGCCAGGCCGAGCAGCGCGGCGAGCGCCGCGCGCCGGACGTCTATCGGCCGACCCCCGCCGTCTCGTCCACGTCGGCGTCCTCGCGGAAGTGCGGCATGACCTCTTCCGCGAAGAGCTGCATCATCTCCAGCGTCGCCTCGTGGCTGCCGCCGTTCATGCCGGAGCAGAGGATGCCGGCCTTCAGCTCGTCGGAGAAGACCTTCAGCTTGTCGCGCACCGTGGCCGGGCTGCCGTAGACGATGTAGCCCTCGCGGTCCGCTTGCTCGAAGGTGAGATCGCTCGGCAGCGGCGGCGGGTTCTGCAGCATCCGGCGCAGCGAGGCCTCGGTCATGTAGCCCGGCGGCCGCCAGAACGGCGGGTGCATGCGCAGCCCCGTGTTGAAGACCCACATCGTGTTCTTCCGCGCGATCTCCGCGGCCTTGGCGTCGTTCTCGGCCACCACGATCGGCACGTTGACGGTGAGCTGGTAGCGGCTCGCCGTGTAGCCGTGGCGCTGGCACGCCTCGCGGTACTCGGCGTAGATCTGAGCGATGCGCTTGATCGGCGTGAAGACCATCAGGTAGGGGAAGCGGCGCTTGGCCGCCCACTCCACCGTCTCCGTCGA
>DASYTM010000045.1:0-6930 GCA_036002345.1 Candidatus Methylomirabilota bacterium
TAGACGGCGAGCCGCGGCGCCTGGTCGAGGAAGTCCTGCGCCGAAGCGAGCATCACGCCCCACGACGGCGTCGGCGGCTGCACGCCGAGGCCGAGGAACGAGAGCGCGGACTCGATGACGATCACGCGCGCCATGTCCAGCGTCGCCACGACCAGCCACGGGGTGAAGACGTTCGGCAGCACGTGGCGCACGAGGATGCGGCCGTCGCGGCTCCCGAGCGCCTGCGCGGCCTGCACGAACTCGCGCTCGCGCAGCGAGAGCGCGGCGCCGCGCACGATGCGCGCGTACACCACCCAGCTCGACACACCGATCACGCAGATGATCGTGGTGAGGCTCGGCCCCAGCACGCCGATCACGGCGATGGCGAGCAGGATGAACGGGAAGGCGAGCTGGATGTCGGCCAGCCGCATGAGCACGTCGTCGATGCGCCCGCCGAAGTAGCCCGCCACCAGCCCCGTCACCATGCCGAGCACGCCCGAGATGGCCACGGCGGCGAACCCGACGAGGAGGGCCGGGCGCGCGCCGAACACGATGCGCGCGAGGATGTCGCGGCCGAGATGGTCGGTGCCGAGCGGGTGCACGCGGCCGGCGCCGTCGCGCGACAGCGGCGGCTTCAGCCGCTCGCCGATGTCCTGCTCGATGGGATCGAACGGCACGATGACGCCAGCCCCCACCGCCGTGATCAGCACGACCGCCACCACCACGAGCCCGAACAGGGACGTGCGGCGCTTGGCGAGCCGGCGCAGGAAGATCCACCACTCGCTCCGCGCGGGGCGGAGCTCGTCGGCGAGCGGCAGCGCGGTGGCGCGCGTGCTCATCGGTTCTGGTGGGGGGCCCCGAAATGGCCCCCCAGCCTCTTAAGCAAGGGGGCTGACGCCCCCTCGGCCTCCCCGGCCATCGCTCGGACGCGCCCCGGCAAAGCCGTGGCGCGCCTCGGGTTCGGTCGACGGTGTCTCACGACAGCCGGATCCGCGGGTCGAGGTAGGTGTAGACCACGTCGACGAAGAGGTTGACGAGGACGAAGGTGGTGGCGAGCAGGAACACCGCCGCCTGCACGACCGGATAGTCGCGGTTGTAGATCGCCTGCACCGAGAGGCGGCCCACGCCGGGCCACGCGAAGATCGTCTCCGTGATCACGGAGCCGCCCAGCAGCGTGCCGAGCTCGATGCCCACGATGGTGACGATGGGAATGGCGGCGTTCTTGAGCGCGTGCTTCCAAACCACGGGCGGATCGCTCACGCCCTTGGCGCGCGCGGTGCGGATGTAGTCCTGGTTCATCACCTCCAGCATCCCGGAGCGCGTGAGCCGCGTGATGCGCGCGGTGGTGAAGAGGCCCAGGGTGATGGCGGGCAGGACGAGGTGGCGCCAGTCGCCGCGGCCCGAGGACGGCAGCCAGTTGAGCTGCACGGAGAAGAGCAGGATCAGCATGATGCCGAGCCAGAACGTGGGCATCGATTGTCCCAGCAGCGCCACCACCGTCGAGACGTAGTCGAGGAGCGTGTTGCGCCGCACCGCGGAGAGGATGCCGGCGGGGATGGCCAGGCACAGGGCCAGGAACAGTGCCGCCCCCGCGAGCTGGAACGTCGCCGGCATGCGCTCGATCACGAGGCCGAAGGCGGGCTCGCCGTGGCGGATCGACTCGCCGAAGTTGCCCTGGAGCGCCCCGCGCAGGAAGCGTCCGTACTGGACGTAGACGGGGTCGTTGTAGCCCATGCGCTGGCGGAACTCCTGGATGTCCTGGGCGGTCGCCTCGGGCGGCAGCATCACGGCGGCGGGGTCCCCGGTGAGGTGAAGGATGACGAACACCACGACCGAGATGCCGAGCAGCACGACCAGCGACTGGAGCAGCCGCCGGATGAGGAACGTCTTCATGTCTGCCGGCGCAGCCGGGCGACGGCCTCGATGTGCGGGGTCTGCGGGAACATGTCTACGGGCTGCACCCACTCGAGCCGGTAGCCGTGCCGCGCCAGGTCGCCGACGTCGCGCGCGAGCGTGGACGGGTTGCACGAGACGTACACGATGCGCGCCGGCGCCATGGCGGCCAGCGCCGCCAGCGCCTTGGGATGGAACCCCGCGCGGGGCGGATCGGCCACGACCACCGACGCCTTCACGCCCTGCCGCGTGAGCTCGGGCAGCACGTGGCGCACCTCGCCGGCGAGGAAGGTGCAATTGTCGATCCCGTTGGCGCGCGCGTTGCCGATGGCGTCGGCCACGGCCGCCGCCGCCACCTCGATGCCGTAGACGGCGCGCACGCGCCGCGCGAGGAGCAGGCTGATGGCGCCCGTGCCCGAGTAGAGGTCGAGGAGCGTCTCCGAGCCGTCGAGCTCGCACGCGTCCGCCACCAGCGCGAACAGCCGCTCGGCCTGCACGGTGTTGGTCTGGAAGAAGGAGTTGGCCGAGACCTGAAAGGTGACGGGGCCCAGCGTCTCGCGGATGTGATCGCGCCCGAGGAGCAGGTGCTCCTCCGAGCCCACGGCCACGCTCGCCTTCTTGGCGTTCACGTTCAGCACCACGCTGGCCGCGGCGGGCACCCGCGCGTGCAGCGCGTCCGCCACGGGCGCCAGCGTCTCCACGTCGGGGGCCGCGCCGACCACGTTGACCATGGCCTCGCCCGTCCGCCGCCCCTCCCGCATCATCACGAAGCGCAGGAGCCCGCGCTCCGTCTCGGGGTCGTACACGGACAGCGCGCGCTCGCGCACCTGCCGGCGGAACTCGTCGAGCAGTGCGTTCATCGTCTCGGACTGCAGCAGGCACCGCTCGATGTCGAGCACGACGTCGTAGCGCTCGGCGGCGTGCAGTCCGATGGCGGGCGGCGTGTGGGCGACGGTGAACTCCATCTTGTTGCGGTAGCCGTACGGCTCCGGCGCGGGCAGGATGGGCCGCAGCTCGAACTCGCCCAGCCCGCCCAGCCGCTGGAGGCAGTCGCGCACCTGCTTTTCCTTGAAGGCGAGCTGCGCGGGATACGCGAGGTGCTGCAGCCGGCAGCCGCCGCACTGCCCGAAGTACGGGCACGGCGCCTCCACGCGATCGGGCGACGGCGTGAGCACCTCCTCGATGGCCGCACGGCCGAAGCGGCCGCGCGCCTCGAAGAGCCGCACGCGCAGGCGATCGCCGGGAAGCCCGCCGCGGACGAAGATGACGTAGCCGTCCGCGCGTCCGACGCCCTCGCCGCCGAATGCGAGGTCCTCGATCGTGAGCTCGAGCGTGTCACCGCGGCGGGGTTTCGCCATCGCCAGCGCCACTATAAAGGTCGGTCCGAAACGAGTCAATTTGGCGGGGACTTCGCGGTGTATCATACCCGTCGTAATGAAGAGCGGAAGGCCGCGGATCATTGCCGAGGTCCTCGCGTCCGCCGTCCCCCAGATCGCCGAACGCCTTCCCGAGTACCGGATCCGCAAGGCGTGGCGCGCGCTCGTGGGCCCGGACATCGCGCGCCGCACGCGCCCGCAGTCGCTCGCCAACGGCTGCCTGCACGTGGTCGTCGACAACTCGCCGTGGCTCTCGGAGCTGACCCTGCGCGCCCCCGAGCTGACGGCGCGCCTGCACGCGGAGTTCGAGGGCGTTCGCTCCGTCCGCTTCACCCTGGGCACGCTCGAGGCCGAGCCTTCGCCGCCGGCCGAGCGCCGCCAGCGCCGCGTGGCGCTCGGCGACGACGACCGTCGCGACATCGAGGCGGCGGCTTCGGCGATTTCCGATCCCGCGCTGGCCGACGCCGCGCGCCGCCTGCTCACGACGGCGCGACGCTCGGACGCCGCACGAAAGGCCTCACGATGATCTGGTCCCGCCTCGCCGCCGTCGTCCTCCTGTCTTCGCTCGTCACGGGCTGCGCGGCGCTGGCGCGCGGCGGCGCGGACAGCGACTCGCCGCGCGTGCGCCTGGCCGCGGCGCCGCGAGATCCGAAGGCGGAGGCGTATTACGAGTACACGGCGGCCCAGATGCTCGTGCAGGCGGGACGCTTCAAGGACGCCGTCCCGCTGCTGCAGAAGGCCATCGAGCGCGATCCGAACTCGTCGTACCTGTGGACGCAGCTCGCCCAGTGGCTCGTGCGCGCGGATCAGCCGGTGGAGGCCCTCAGCGCCGCCCGGCGGGCCGTCCAGCTCGCTCCCGACGAGGTCGGCCCGCACCTCACCCTGGCCGAGCTGCTCCGCGGGCAGAAGAACTTCCGCGAGGCGGAGGCCGAGCTCGAGAAGGTCCTGGAGCTGAGTCCCGGCAACGAGGACGCGTACCTCACGCTGGCGCGCTACCAGGTGGAGCAGAAAGCCTACGACCGGGCGCGCGCCGTGCTCCTGCGGCTCGCGGAGCGGCAGCCGCGGCTGGCGCAGGCGCAGTTCCTGCTCGGCCGGCTCGCCATCGAGACCGAGAGCTGGGACGAGGCCATCACGCGGCTCAACCGCGCCGTCGAGCTCGACCCCGATCACGACGGCGCGTGGACGGCCCTCGGCTACGTGTACGAGACCCGGCACCGCACCGAGGAAGCGGTGTCCACGTACCGCAAGGCGGTGAAGGCCAACCCGGACAATCCCGCGTTCGTGGAGCGGCTCGGCGACCTCCTCATCCGCCTCGGCCGCTACAAGGAGGCGCAGGCGGAGATCGAGCAGCTCGCGGAGATCGCGCCCCGCGACGCCCGCGTGTGGATGAAGCTCGGCGCCGTCTTCTACGAGCAGAAGATGTACGACCGCGCCACCGACGCCTTCCGCCGCGTGGTGGTGCTGGAGCCCACGAATCTCCGGGCGCGCTACTTCCTGGCCACCACCTATATGGACGCCGGCAAGGACACGGAGGCGCGCACCGAGCTCGAGCGCATCCTCCGCGCCGACCCGCGCTCCATCGACGCGCGCGTGCAGCTCGGCTTCCTCTACGGGCGCGCCAAGCGCTACGACGAGTCGATCGCCGTCCTGCGCGAGGCCGTGAACCTGGAGCCGCGGCGGCCGGAGCTCTTCCTCTATCTCGGCACCGCGTATTTCCGCGCCAAGGAATACGACCGCGCGCTGGAGACGCTGCGCGAGGGCCTCTCCCTCGACGAGAAGCACCGCGACCTGAACTTCCAGGTCGGGGTGGTGCTGGAGAAGCAGGCCAAGTTCGACGACGCCGTGGGCGCCTTCCGGAAGGTCATCGCGCTGGATCCCAAGCACGCCGAGGCCTACAACTACGTCGGCTACATGTACGCGGAGAAGGGCCAGAACCTGGACGAGGCGATCACGCTGATCCGCAAGGCGCTCGACCTCGAGCCCGACAACGGCTACTTCATCGATAGCCTGGGCTGGGCGTACTTCCAGCAGGGCAAGTATCCCGATGCCCTCCGCGAGCTCAAGCGCGCCGTCGAGAAGGCCAAGGAAGATCCCGTGATCTTCGATCACCTCGGCGACGCCTACGCCAAGAACGGCTTCGAGGAGGACGCGCTCGCGGCCTGGGAGAAGTCGCTGTCGCTCGACCCGAGCGCCGACGGCATCAAGCAGAAGGTCCAGGACGCGAAGGCGCGGCTGCGCCGTGCGCAGGGCGAGCGCTCCAAAGCGTCTCAGTAGCCTTCTCGCCGTCCTCGTCCTCGCCGGTTGCGCGATCGCGCCGCCCACGCTGCGCGCCCCCATCGAGCCCGAGGCGCAGCGCGTGGTGGACCGGCTCACCGCGCGCTGGCAGGAGTTCCGCGACCTCCGCGCCCTCGCCGACGTGGACGTCAAGAAGGGTAGCGAGCGCCACCGCGTGAGCGGCGTGATCCTCGCCAGGGCGCCGGTCTCCGTGCGCTTCGAGGCGCTCTCCCCGTTCGGCCAGCCCTTCCTCTTCTTCGCCGTGCACGAGGGGCGGATCACCGCGTACAACGCCGCGAGCAACGAGGCCACCGTCGGACCCGCCACCGCGGAGACGGCCGCCGAGGTGCTGAGCCTGCCCGTCGAGCCCGAGGATCTCGTCGCACTGCTCTCCGGCCGCGTGGCGCCGCCCAAGGATCTCCGCGTCGCGGAGCTCCAGGCGCCTGACGCGAACGGGCCGTCGATCGTCCTCGTCGGCCGCTACAACCGCCAGCGCGTGTGGCTCGATCTCGAGACGGCCGTGGTCCGGCAGGTCACGATCACGGGCGGGCGCACGGAGGCCACCGTCGTCTTCAAGCGCGCCGGCGACGGCGCGCTCACGGGCTTCGACGTGTCGGCCGGCAACGACTACGTGACGGCCGCCGTGCGCTATCGCTCGCGAGCCGAAAACGTCGGCGTGGAGCCCGAGCGCTTCGCGCTGACACCGCCCAAAGACGCGAAAATACGCACGATCCGTTGACCGTCGCCGGAGGCGCGTGCTAGCCTTTCGTGCTTTGGCGAAGTCGACCGGGCGCACCCGTGGGCTCGTGCTGAACGCCGCGGGCAAGGTGAACCTGGTGCTGGAAGTTCTCGGCAAGCGCGACGACGGCTATCACGAGCTGGTGACCGTCATGCAGGCCGTGGATCTGTCCGACCGGCTCACGCTCGAGGACGCCGACGGCCTCGAGCTCCGGAGCAGCGCTCCCGGGGTGCCCACCGACGGGCGGAATCTGGCCATGCGGGCGGCCACGGCGCTGCGCGACGCGTCCGGCGTCGGCGGCGGCGCGCGGATCACGCTCGACAAGCGGATCCCGGTGGCGGCGGGGCTGGGCGGCGGCTCCACCGACGCGGCGGCGGTGCTGCTGGGGCTGAACCGGCTGTGGAAATTGCGCTGGCCGCTGGCGCGGCTGGACGAGGTGGCGGCGGGCCTGGGGATGGACGTGCCGTTCTTCCTGCGCGGCGGAACGGCGCTGGCGACGGGACGCGGCGAGCGGGTGGAGCCGCTGCGCGGCCGGTCGCTCGGGCTGGTGCTGGTGAACCCGCGCTTCGCGGTGAGCACCGCCGAGACGTACGCGCGGGTCACGCCGGCCATGTACACCGACGGCGGGCACGCGAAGGCGCTCGCCGGCGGGCTCGGACGAAGCGCGGC
>DASYTM010000046.1:0-11302 GCA_036002345.1 Candidatus Methylomirabilota bacterium
TGAGGGTCTCAACGAGGTCGATCACGCTCGGAAGTATACTCGGAAGGAGACGAGTTGATCAAGCTTCCGTGTTCGTGGCGGGCCACTGATGATGGTCCGGGAAGCGCCATGACCCCAGGTTGAGTGTCTCCGCAACGAGACATCAACCGGGCCCAGCCATGCCCACGAGAGATCGCCCGTTCGAGCTGGCCGCTCGAAACACACGACGCTGTGGACGCTCTGTGAGTTCTCACAGACCGTCGCCGGCGTTTCTCACGTCCTGAGCCCCAACGGAGCCGCGGTCGATACACCGAGTGTGGAGACGCCTAATGGCCCAGCTGCGCGTGGAAACGCCTAATGGCGCTGATGAGTGTGGAGACGCCTGCCACGATCAACCGCGAGCTCGCGGCACTCCGCGCGGCCTACCGGCTCGGCCTCGACAACGACACCATCGTCGCGATGCCACGCATCCGGCTGCTGCCTGAGAACAACGCGCGGTAGGGGTTCGCCGACACCAAACAAGTGGCCGCGATCTGACGGCATCTCTCGCCTGATCTCTCCGACGCGGTGCAGTTCATGTTCATCACCCGGCTGGCGGAGTCGGTCCGAGGTGCTACCGCTCACGTGGGCGCAGGTGGACTTCGCGGGAGGCTTCGTGCGCTTGGAGCCCAGAACGACGAAGAACAACGAGGGGCGCGCCTTCCCGCTGATCCCTGATCTCCGTGCGGTGTTCGAACGTCAGCGCGCGCTGACGGAAGCGTTGCAAGCCGCCGGCGGCCGAATCATTCCGTGGGTCTTCCATCGCGAGGGTGTCCCGATCCACTCCTTCCGGCGCGCGTGGATCACCGCCTGCAACGCCGCCGGCGTCCCGGGACGCCTGCCCCACGACTTCCGGCGGACGGCGGTGCGCAATCTCGAGCGCGCCGGCGTCCCGCGCTCGGCCGCCATGAAGCTGGTCGGCCACAAGAAGGAGGCGATCTACCGGCGCTATGCGATCGCGGACGAGAGCATGCTGCGCGAGGCGGCCGCGAAGCTCGCCGCGCTTCACGACGCCCAGCGGGAGGCACTCCGGAAGGTCTACTTCGAGGGACCGCTCAAGAGTTTTGACAAGGTTCAGACATGGTCGGATCCTGCCGGAGGCTCGTCGCTGAAACTCCGCGCGCCACAACTCGTCGGAACGCTGAGGAAAAAAATGGTGGGCAGGGACGGGATTGAACCGCCGACACCAGGATTTTCAGTCCTGTGCTCTACCAACTGAGCTACCTGCCCACCAAGGTTGGCTAGGGTACCACGCCGCGCGCTAGAATCCGGCTGGAGGGGCTCGTCATGCGCGCCGTGACGCTCGCCGCCGTGCTGGCCGGCCTCGTGCTCGCCGGCGCTCCGGCATTCGCCCAGGACGTTCATCGCTGGTACGACGCCGACGGCAACGTGCATTACACGCAGCAGCCACCGCCGCCGGGCGCGCTGATGTCGCCGCCGCCGCCGGTTCCCATCGTTCCGCCCGCGCCGCCGCCCGCCGCGCCGCCGCTGGTTCGCGAGACGCCGCCCGCCGCGGATCTCGCCCCCGCGCTGGAGGCGTATCGGCGCGGCGATTACGCCACCGCGCTCGAATTCCTTCGGCCGCTCGCCGAGCAGGGCGACGCCGGCGCGCAGGCGCGGCTCGCGGAGCTCTACGAGCGCGGTGCGGGCGTCGAGCCCGACGTCGCGCAGGCGGCCGAGTGGTATCGCAAAGCCGCCGAGGGCGGGGACGCCACGGCGCAGCAGCAGCTCGGCAGCATGCTGAGCGCGGGCCGGGGCGTCGCGCGCGATCCGGCCGAGGCCGTGGCCTGGTGGCGGCGCGCCGCCGAGCGTGGGGTCGCGGCGGCGCAGGTGGCGCTCGGCAGCGCCTATCACGACGGCGCGGGCGTGCTGCCGGACGCCGACGCCGCCGTGGAGTGGTGGCGCCGCGCCGCGCTGCAGGGCTTCCCGCCGGCGCAGGAGCGCCTCGGCTTCGCGTACGAGCACGGCGTGGGCGTCGCGAGGAGCGATGCGGACGCGCGGCACTGGTACCTCGTCGCCGCCGAGCAGGGTCTCGCGCGCGCCCAGGTCGGCGTCGCCGACCTCTATCGCAAGAGCCGGGACCTCGCGGAGGCCGTCCGCTGGTATCGCGTGGCCGCCGCGCAGGGCTATGCGCCGGGCCAGCACGCGCTCGCCGTCGCGTACGAGACCGGCGGCGGCGTGAAGCAGGACCCGATGGAGGCGCTGCGGCTGTATCGGCAGGCCGCCGCGCAGGGATTCGAGCCGGCGCAGACGGCGCTGGCGAGGCTCGAGCGGGCGCGGCCGCCCGTGCTGCGCTGACTACTCGACGACGCCGATGATCCCGAGGCCGCCGACTTTCTCGAACACGAGCGTGATGATGATCGTGTCGCCGACGATGAGGGGGCGCGTCAGCTCGCGGAGCACGACGTGCGGGCCCTTGGCGTCGAACACCATCACCGTCGCGCCGGGCACCTCGAGGCGCGAGACCGTCTGGCCCTGCCCATCGACGAGCACCGCCTCGCGCGCCACCGGCGTGTGGACGCCGGTGATGACGTCGCCGTACTTGCCACTGCTCTTCAGCTCGAAGTAGACCTGGACGCTGTCGGCCGCGCGCACCGCGCGCCCCTTGTCGGGACGCACCATGGTGCCGCCCGCCTCCAGCACCGTCGGATAGTGGACGCATCCGCCCGTGGCGAGCGCGACGGCAAGCGCCAGCGGGGCGAGCGCGCGGGCCGTCACGAGCGGAAGGCGCCTTCGGCGGCGAGCGCGCGGAACGCGGCGTCGTAGGCGACGAGCGTGCGCTCGAAATCCTCCTGAGAGTGCAGCGCGGAGATCCAGCCGTGGTTGTTCGAGCAGTCCACACCGTTGTTGAGCAGCGCGCAGCGCAGCAGCTGATAGACGGCGCCCTTCCGCGGCCGGTCGAAGCCGGCCAGGCCGGGCTTGCCCTCGAACGACACGTGGTAGATCGACGCCTCGCCGTAGCAGGTGCCGGGCACGCCCGCGCGCTTCATCGCGTCGGCGAGCGCGCGGCGTAGCTCCTCGCCGTACTTGTTGGCCCGGGCCTGGAGCGAGGCGTCGGCGACCAGCGCCAGCGTGGCGATGGCGGCGGCGGCGGACAGCGGGTTCGCGTTGAACGTCCCGGCGTGGGCGACGCGCTGGCTGCGGTCCCAGTCCGGATCGCCGCGGAAGGCCAGCATCGACATCACGTCGCGCCGGCCACAGAGCGCGCCGCCCGGCAGGCCGCCCGCGACGATCTTGGCGAGCGTGGTGAGATCGGGCGTGACGCCGTAGTACGCCTGCGCGCCGCCCGGCGCGTAGCGGAAGCCCGTGATGACCTCGTCGAAGATGAGGACGACGCCGTGCTGGCTCGTCACCGCGCGCAATTCCTGAAGGTACCCGGGAATGGTCGGCGTGGTGCCCGAGCTGCCACCGGCCGGCTCCAGGATCACCGCCGCCACGTCGCCGCGCTTGAGCGCGACCTCGATGGCCTTGACGTCGTTGGGTGGACAGATCAGGACCTGCTCCAGCGTGGCGGCCGGCACGCCCGCCGATATCGGCACCTCGTAGGGCGGCGCCACGCCCGCCACCGCGCCGTCGTGCCAGCCATGGAAGTGGCCCGCGAGCTTGACGATCTTCGAGCGCCCGGTGAACGCGCGGGCCACGCGCATCGCGAGATGCGTGGCCTCCGTGCCGGACATCGTGAAGCGCGTCAGCTCCGCGCAGGGCACGAGCTGGTTGACGAGCTCGGCCCAGCGCACCTCCGCCTCGTGGCTGGCGCCCAGGTGCGTGCCGCGCGCCATCTGCGCCTGCACGGCCTGCACGACGGCGGGATGGCAGTGACCGAGGAAGAGCGCGCCGTGGCCCATCCAGTAGTCGACGTACTCGTGGCCGTCCACGTCCCACTTGCGCGTGCCGCTCGCGCGCTCGACGTACGCCGGAAACGGGGCGAGGTGGCGGATGTCGTGGGTGATCCCGCCGGGAATGGCGGCCCGCGCGCGCTCCGTCAGCGCGGCCGAGCGCGGGTGCTTGGCGCGGTACTCCTCCTGGATGGTCATGGCGCCCATGATAACGCTATGCTATTGGCCATGACGACCAGGCTGATCGCGCTCACACTGTCCGCGCTCGCGCTGACGTGCGGCGCCGCCGCCGCGCAGAACCTCGACGCCGCCTCGCAGGAGGCCCTCGGCGCCGTCCTGAAGATGCTCCAGGATCCCGCGTCGCGGGCGGGCGCGATCGCGGGCAGCCCTCAAGGAGGCGCGGCGGACCGCCAGATGCGCGACCTCGCCGGCAACAACCCGGCGGTCACCCAGGAGCTGTACGAGCTCGCCGCCCAGGTCTTCGAGGACGTCACGCGAGGCTCCGGCGGCGACGTCAAGGCCATGAGCCAGGCGTTCTCCCGCGGGCAGAGCGACCCCGCGGGGTTCGCGTCCATGCTCAGCCCGCGCACGCTCGAGCGGCTGCGCGCGCTCTCCATCAAGATCTCCGACCAGCAGCGACGCTGAGCAGCGCCACCATCGCCGCGTGGGTCTCGAGCGGCAGGCCGTCCACGGTCGGCTCGGGCTTGCGCGTGACCCCGTCGCACGCCCCGGCGTCCACGCACGCGGTGACCAGCCGCCGCTCGTCGTCCGGCGTGTGGAGCAGCGGCCGGCCCGCGAGGCGGCCGAGCTGGGCCACGATACCGTAGGCGCCCCAGTTCGACACGCCCGCCACCACGAGGTGATCCACCCGCACGGTCGAGACGATCCGCGCCGCGAGCCCGCCACCCCGGGTGAGCCGCGCACGCACGTTGCCCATGCCGATCTCGTTGCCCCCGTCCCCGACGCCGATGGTGATCATGCGGTTAGGCGTCCGTCCGACCGGAATTTTGTTGTAGCGGGGTCCGCGAGGCCGGCTTGTGCCGCGGGTGGCCTGTTCGAGATGCGCGTGGCTCCGCACGCCCGTTCTATCCGTTCGAGCCGTTCGAGCCGTTCGAGCCGCGAGGACGAAGAGGTCGTCGAGGGGCGGGTTCCAGTCCGAGACGTCGACGCCGCGCATGTTGCGATAGACGCCGTCCCGGGCGCGGCCCGGGCGCTCGATGGCCACGAGGTGGGTCGGCCGCGCCGCGGCGAGCACGCGCGGGGCCGCCTCGGCGCCCCCCGGCCACGTGATCACTCCCGCCGGCTCGCCCAGGGCGGACAGCGCGGCGCCCAGCACCGGCGCGGTGACGGCGTCGGTGATGTAGGCCACCTCGGCGCCGAGGGCGCGAAGCGCGCGGCCCAGCGCCGCCGCCCCGGGGGGGCCGTCGGTCTCCGTCCGCCCGGAGTCGACGACGAACCCGGTGGCGATCAGCACCCGCCGCGCGCGCCGGAGCGCCCGCGCCGCGCGGAGGGCGCCGCCGGGCTGGAAAAACTTTCCGATGCCCCGCGCGCCCGGATCGAGGGCGAGGAGGTGGTCGACGGGATCGGCGCCGGGGTGTGGCAAGGCCTTTGCTTTGTAACAAGGTGGAGGCCTGCCATGCAACGACTCCTGATCCTCGTCGCTCTCGCCGTCGCGGCCGAGGGATGCTCCACCGCCCCGATCCTCCGCAAGCAATCGTTCGACTTCAAGACCACGGCCCTCTTCAAGCTGCCGTGCGACACGCCCGAGGTCCTGGAGGCCAAGCGAGAAATCCCCGATGACGGCCTCGAGACCGCGGAGAACCAGTGCAACAGCGTCCACATGTTGAGGATGGTGGACCGCTTCTTGAGCATTCAGGAGGCCGACGAGAAGCAGGGAGTTCCCGGCGACACGATCGCCCAGGTCCGGGAGAAGGGCTTCACGATCTTCACCGACCCCCAGGGGCGAAAGCGCCGTGCCAACACCCGGCCCCTGTACGGCGTGGACGCCCTGGCCGCGGTCGGCGTCGGCGTCGCGCCGCCTCCGCTCCAGCGCATCGACGAGATCAAGGCGTACGCCGACTTCATGGGGGCCCACTACGGCGAGGAGTACGAGGAGCGCGACGTCAAGAACGTGGTGGACCGCTTCTGCCTCAACCGGCGCGACTCGCACGAGCTGGGCGACGCCCGTACCTTCACGATCGTCTGGCGCAACGGCCACGTCTTCAAGCGCGTGATCAAGGGCGGGCCGATCAACAACCCGAAGCAGGAGCGCGCGTTCCTGGTTTGCCCCGGCGATTTCATCGTCGACACGGTCAAGGGCGTGGGCAGCAAGGCCGTCGGCGGCATGACGCTCGTCCCCTGAGGTTCAGCCCGGCGCCTCGTACAGGATGAGCTGGTAGGGCGCGAGGGCGGCGCGGCCCGCCCCGGCCCAGCGCGGGTCGTCGCTGTCGAGCAGCACCCGCCAGTCCGCGGGCACGGAGGGGGCCGGCCGCGGCTCGTTCGTGAGGTTGGCGATGAGCCGGATGCCCGGCCCCGCCGCCGCGTCGCGGATCAGCGTGAGCACCGTGCCCTTGGTGTCCACCGACGCCCGCGCGCGCTCCTTGCCGCGTGCCCCCAGCGCGGGGTGCGTGCGCCGCAGGGCGAGCCAGCGCCGGTAATACTGGTAGAGCTCGCGGTGGCGCGGCGCGCCGGCGAGCGGATGGTTCAGGCGGGAGCGCACGAAGGTCGCCGGCTCGCCGGGATCGGGCACGGCGCCCTGCCACGCGAAGCGCGCGAACTCCTCGGTGCGCCCTTTCTTCACGGCCTCCGCGAGGTCGCGATCGAGGAACGACGTGAAGAACTGGAAGGGCGCCGTCTCCCCGTACTCCTCGCCCATGAACAGCATCGGCACCGCGGGCGCGGCCAGCAGCAGCCCCGCCGCGAGCTTCACGGCGTCGAAGGGCACGCTGGTGGACAGCCGATCGCCCTGGGCGCGGTTGCCGACCTGATCGTGGTTCTGCACGCACACCACGAAGCGCTCGCCGGGCACGTCCGCGCTCGGGGTGCCGCGGTCGCGGCCGAAGTACTCCGAGTACTCGCCCTGGAACGCGAAGCCCTCGACGAGGGCCGTCGGCAGCCGCCGCGGCTCCGTGAAGTCCTTGTAGTAGCCGCCCTGCTCGCCGGTGAGCCGCACGTGCACGGCGTGGTGGAAGTCGTCGGACCACACCGCGTCGAGCTCGAGGCCGCCCTCGGCGGCGGGCAGCACGAGGCGCCGGTCGTTGTCGTGGGACTCGGCCATGATGTGCACGGGCCGGCCGAGCGCCTGCGCCTCCTGGCGCGCGGCCTCCCCGAGCTCCGTCAGGATGTGCGGGCGGCTCGAGTCGAAGATCGCGTGGATCGCGTCCAGGCGCAGGCCGTCCAGGTGGAACTCGCGCACCCACGCGCGGGCGTTCTCGACGAAGTGGCGGCGCACGCCGCCGGCGTCCTTGTCGTCGAAGTTCAGCGCGCCGCCCCAGGGCGTGCGGTAGCGATCGGTGAAGTAGGGCCCGAACTCGCCCAGGTAGTTCCCCTCCGGCCCGAGGTGGTTGTAGACGACGTCGAGGACCACCGAGAGGCCGTGGGCGTGGCAGGCGTCCACGAGGCGGCGCAGGCCGCGCGGCCCGCCGTACGTCGACTGCGGCGCGAAGAGATGCACGCCGTCGTAGCCCCAGTTGCGCGAGCCGGGGAACTCGGCCACCGGCATCAGCTCCACGGCCGTCACGCCGAGATCGACCAGGTGGGGCAGGTGGGGCACGATCGCCTCGAAGGTGCCCGCGCGCGTGAACGTCCCCACGTGGAGCTCGTACAGCACGACGTCGGCCAGCGTGTGGCCGGTGAAGGCCTGGTCGGTCCACGGGAAGGCGGCGGGGTCCACGACCATCGAGGGCCCGTGCACCCCCTCGGGCTGGAAGCGCGAGACGGGATCGGGACGATACCGCTCGCCGTCGAGCCGGTACTGGTAGCGCGTGCCCGCCGGCAGCCCGCCCACCGTGGCCTCGTAGAGCCCGTCGGCGAGGCGGCTCATCGCCACCGGCCGGCGCCCTTCGATCACGACGTCGAGCGTCCGGCAGCGCGGCGCCCACGCCCGGAACGTCACGCCGTCTTCACGCACGGTCGCGCCCAGATGAAGGCTTGCGCCAAGCGACTTCATACGGTCCAATTATCCGTGACCGGCGTCCAAGCCGGTCTCAGGCTGAGAGGTGCTCGCTGACATGGGTTACCCGTTCGCACTGGTCTTACACACCCATCTTCCGATGGTGGTCAACCACGGTCGCTGGCCCCACGGAAGCGACTGGCTGAACGAAGCCGCGTTCGAGTGCTACCTGCCGCTCCTGGAGGTCGCGCACCGCCTGGTGGCCGACGGCGTGTCGCCCAAGTGGACGCTCAACCTCTCGCCCGTGCTGACCGAGCAGCTCGCCTCGCCCGAATTCCAGAAAGAGCTCGCCTTCTACTACGACAACGTGCGGCGCTCGTGCGCCGACACGCGCGAGTACTTCCGGAAAGAGGGGCCCGCCGAGCTCATGGGCCTCTGCGACTTCTGGGAGGAGCACTACGAGCGGATGTGGGAGCTCCACCGGCGGATCGGCGGCGACATTCCGGGCACCTTCGCCGAGCTGCAGCGCGGCCGTCACGTGGAGATCATCACGTGCGCGGCCACCCACGGCTACCTGCCGCTGCTGTCGCGCGACGAGTCGATCCACCAGCAGCTGCGCACGGCCGTCGAGACGCACACGCGGCACTTCGGCGTGGCGCCGCGCGGGATCTGGCTGCCCGAGTGCGCCTACCGCCCGCGCTACGAGTGGACGCCGCCGACCGGTCGCGACCGGGGCCGCGAGCGGCGGCTGCGGCCCGGCATCGAGGAGATGCTGGCCATGCACGACCTCGAGTACTTCGTGGCCGACTCCCACCTCGTGGCCGCCGGCGAGCCCGTCTTCCTCTATCGCGACTACATCCCGATGCGCCGCGAGGTGACCGAGCCGACCCCGGCCATCCCCGTGAACGAGGCGCGCTCGCCCTACGCCCCGTACCGCGTGGCGTCGCGCGGCGGCAGCGGCTCGGCGGTGGCCTTCATCCGCGACCCCAAGACGACGCTCCAGGTGTGGAGCCGCGATCACGGCTATCCCGGCGAGTACGCCTACCTCGAGTTCCACAAGAAGCACTGGCCGGGCGGCCTGCGCTTCTGGCGGATCACCGACAACCGCGGCGACTTCGGGACCAAGCAGCCCTACGACCCCAAGATCGCCGCCGAGAAGGCCGCGCTCCAGGCCAGCCACTTCGCCGGGCTCGTGCGTGAGACGGTGGAGGAGGCCACGCGCGCCGAGGGCCGTCCCGCCCTCGTCTGCTCGCCGTACGACTCGGAATTGTTCGGGCACTGGTGGTTCGAGGGCCCCATCTGGCTGGAGCACGTCGCGCGCGCCGGGGCGCGGGACAGCGTGACGCCCGTGACGCTCGGCGAGGCGCTCCAGGTGGTGCCGCCCCGCGTGACCCTGTCCCTGCCCGAGGGCTCCTGGGGCGAGGGCGGCGACCACCGCGTGTGGCTCAACCGCGACACGGAGTGGACGTGGGACCGCGTGTACAGCGCGGAGGCGGAGTGGGTGGAGCACATCCAGCGCGGCGACGGCGGCAACGCCGATCTCAAGCGCGTGCTCGCGCAGGCCACCCGCGAGCTGCTGCTGCTCCAGTCCTCCGACTGGCAGTTCCTCATCACCACCGGCTCCGCGCGCGACTACGCCGAGCGCCGCGTGGCCGAGCACTACGCGGAGTTCAAGCGCCTGTCGGAGATGGCCTCCACGCTACGCGCCGGCGAGCCGCTCTCCGTCGAGGCCGCCAACACCCTGCGCCGTCTCGAGCGCGAGGACTTCGTCTTCCCCGATCTGGACCCTGCCTGGGCGCAAGCGCCGGCCTCGTGAAACGTCGCGCGCGCGTCCTCGCGATGATCATGGCGGGCGGCAAGGGCGAGCGCCTCCACCCGCTCACGCGGGACCGCAGCAAGCCCGCCGTGCCCTTCGCGGGCCGCTACCGCATCGTGGACTTCGTGCTCTCGAACTTCATCAACTCCGAGCTGCTCTCCCTCTACGTGCTCGTGCAGTACAAGTCGCAGTCGCTCATCGAGCACGTGCGGCTCTCGTGGCGCACCACCGGCATCGTGCCCGACTACTTCGTGACGGTGGTGCCGCCGCAGATGCGCTTCGGCCCCGCCTGGTACCGCGGCACCGCCGACGCCGTGCTGCAGAACCTGAACCTCATCGACGACTTCAACCCCGACATCGTGGCCATCTTCGGCGCCGATCACATCTACCGCATGGACGTGAACCAGATGCTCACGTTCCACGAGGAGTCGGGCGCCGACGTGACGGTGGCCGCGCGGCCCGTGGCGCGCCGCGAGGCGTCCGCCTTCGGCGTGCTCTCGGTGGACCGCACGGGGCGCGTGGTGGACTTCGTCGAGAAGCCCAAGCAGCCGCCCGCCATGCCCAACGATCCCGAGCGCGCGCTCGTGTCGCTGGGCAACTACCTCTTCCGGCGCCAGGCCCTGGTGGACGCGCTCCTGGTGGACGCGCGGCGCTCGACCGACCACGACTTCGGCCGCTCGATCATCCCCGAGCTCGTGCCGGGCGGCCGCGTCTACGGCTACGACTTCCAGGCCAACGAGGTGCCGGGCGTGAAGCCGTACGAGGAGCAGGGGTACTGGCGCGACGTGGGCTCGATCCCGTCGTACTGGGAGGCCCACATGGACCTCCTCGGCGAGTCGCCGCGCTTCGACCTCGACAACCGCTACTGGCCGGTGCGCGTCGGCGCGCACCCGGGGCCGCCCGCGCGCTTCATCGGCAGCGACGTGGACAACGCCCACGTCGGCGAGGGCTCGCTGATCAAGCGCGCGACCATCCGCAACTCGATCCTCGGCCGCTCGGTGTGGGTCAACGAGGGCGCCGTGATCGAGGACTCGATCGTCATGGACCACACCACGGTCGGCAAGGGCGCGCGGCTCAGGCGCGTGATCGTCGACCGTTTCAACATCATCCCCGCGGACAGCGAAATCGGCGTGGATCCGGCGATGGACCGCCGGCGCCACTTCGTCGATCCCTCCGGGCTCGTGGTCGTCCCGCGCGGCGGCCGGCGGGAGTTCCTGTCCGGCCTCGAGGAGTTTTAGCCGGAGGGAGAGCGCGCGTGTCGTCGGGCCGTTTCGTCACCATCCACGGTCACTTCTATCAGCCGCCACGCGAAAATCCGTGGTTGGAGACCGTCGAAGTCCAGGACGCGGCCACGCCGTTCCACGACTGGAACGAGCGCATCACCGCGGAGTGCTACGCGCCCAACACGGCGGCGCGCCGCGTGGACGACGCCAACCGCATCCTCGACATCGTCAACAACTTCGAGCAGATCTCCTTCAACGTCGGGCCCACGCTCATGGCCTGGCTCGAGCGCCACGCGCC
>DASYTM010000047.1:0-19150 GCA_036002345.1 Candidatus Methylomirabilota bacterium
CCTTCGTGTTCTTCAAGCACGAGGAGCGCGGCACCGGCCCCGCGCTCGCGAAGCGGCTCGAGGCTATACTCTCAGCCCCAGAGCAAGGAGGCGCGCGATGCTCGATCTCTTGATCAAGAACGGCCAGGTGGTGGCGCCGCAGGGCGCGGGGGCGTGGGAGATCGCGGTGGAACGCGGCAAGATCGCCGCCGTCGCCGCGCCGGGGTCGTTCCGCGAGGCCAGCCGCGTCATCGATGCGGCGGGCAAGATCGTCGTGCCCGGCGGCGTCGAGCCCCACACGCACCTCGCTCACCGGATCCAGATGCACCCCGACGACGACCTCCACACACTCGGGCCGGAAGAAGACTCGCGCGGGATGGCCTTCGGCGGCACCACGACGCACGTGGACTTCGCGTTCGTGCGCCCGGGCGACGACATGCCATCGGTGGTCGAGAAGCGCGCCGCGCGCTGGAAGGGCAACTCGTACACCGACTACACGTTCCACATCACCCTGGCCGGGCCGCTCGGGATCAAGACCCTCGACCAGATCCCCGAGGCCATCCAGCAGGGCTTCCCGTCGTTCAAAGTGTTCACCACCGACGTGCTGCCGCCGCACCCCAAGCGCCCGTCGAATCGCCTGGACTTCGGGCGGCTGCAGTACGCCATGGAAAAGGTCGCGCCGCGCGGCGGGATCATGGTGGTGCACGCCGAGGACCACGACGTCGTGCAGTTCAACTACGAGCGCTTCCGCGAGGAAGGCCGGATGGAAGGCGCCAACCTCCCGCTCGTGCACAACAAGGTCTCCGAGATGCTCTCGTTCCGGCGCGCGATCAACCTCGCCTCCGTCATGGACGCTGCCATCTACTTCGTCCACACCTCCGCCCGCGAGGGCGTGGAGGCCGTCGCGGAGGCGCGCGGCCACGGCCGGCCGATCTACGCCGAGACCCTGCACCACTACACGTGCTTCACGGCCGACGACTACCGGACGCCGCGCGGCTTCTGCTATCACACCTACCCGTCGCTGAAGTATCCCGAGGACCAGGCCGCGCTCTGGCACGGCCTGCTCAACGACGCGGTGTCGACCACGGCCACCGACGAGTACCCGACCGACCTCGCGCTCAAGCTCCGCGGCAAGACCATCGAGGACGTCACGGGCGGCAACCTCGGCGCCGAAGCCCGCATGGGTATCGTCTACACCGAGGGCGTGGTCAAGCGGAAGATGTCGCTCGACCGCTTCGTGCAGGTGACCTCGTCGAACGCCGCGAGGATCCTCGGCCTCTATCCGAAGAAGGGCGCGCTGGCGCCGGGCAGCGACGCCGACATCGTGCTGATCGATCCGTCCATCAACCGGCCGCTCACGAAGGCCGACTTCCACGTGAGCGACTACAGCCCGTGGGAGGGCTGGGACGTGCGCGGCTGGCCGGTGACCACGATCCTGCGCGGCAAGGTGATCGTGGACAACGGCAAGCTCGCGGGCGACACGCGCGACGGGCAACTGATCACCCGCAAGATCGAAGGGGCGGTGCTGGCGCGGCCGGCGTGCTGATCAGCGGCCGGCGCTGATCGCTCCGACGAAGACCTCGCTGGCGTGGGCGGCGTCCTCGGAGTGGCTCTCGATACCCACGCCCAGGAGCCCGGACGGCGCCGCGCCGAAGAGCCGCGTGAAATCGCGCTCGACGTTGCGCGTCTCGCGCACCCACTTGCCGGCGTCGGCGGCGCCCGACCGCACCACGACGAGCCAGCGGTCGAGGACCATCTGCCGGGTGTGGAGCTCCGTGCCCACGGGCGCCCGGGTGTCCCAGACGTAGGCGATGGCGCGCGGCCGCCAGCGCGGCCCGAAGAAGAGGACGAGCCGGGCGGCCTGGTCGTTGATCTCCCCCCGCAGATCGCCCTCGGCGGGCAGCGTGGCGGCTTTCCACTCCCAGGTCAGCGTCGGGAAGTGCTTGAGATCGACGTCCACCTTGCGCATGAGCCGCACGCTGTAGCGCTCGGTCTTCAGATGCAGCGCGCGGCGGCCGTCGTCGGACACGACCGCCGGCGTGAACGTGATTTTCGCCTCCTTGCCGTACGCGGACCAGCGCGCGGGCAGGCGGCCCGAGGGCGCGTCGCCCCAGTCCTCGATGACGTGTGACGACGCCTGCGCGTGGACGGCGGCCGCGAGCAGCACCGCCATCACGGCGGCGACCAGGCGCATCAGTCGCGGAGCGCGCCGGCGGTGAGGCCGCGCACGAGCCAGCGCTGGAGCCCCACGACGATCAGGATCGGCGGCAGGCTGGCCAGGATCGAGGCGGCGGCGATGTCGCCCCAGGGCACCTCGAAGACGCCGGGGAAGAGCGTGAGCGCGACGGGCACGGTGCGGCTGGCCTCGCTGGCCGTGAACGTGTAGGCGAAGAGCAATTCGTTCCACGACATCAGGAACACGAGCAGGCCCGCGGAGACGATGCCCGGCGCGACCAGCGGCAGCACGACGCGGACGAGCGTGGTGATCCGGCCCGCGCCGTCGAGCTGCGCGGCCTCCTCCAGCGTGACGGGCACCTCCCGCACGAAGCCGGCAAGGAGCCAGAGCACCAGCGGCAGCGCGAACGACGTGTCGGCCAGCACGAGCGCCGTCCACGTGTCGCGGAGATCGAGGGCCCGGAGCAGGATGAAGAGCGGGCCCACCGTGGTCACCTGCGGGAACGCCGTGCACGCCACGACGCCGAGCAGCAGCGCCTGCTTGCCCGGCACGGGGAGCCGCGCCAGCGCGTAGGCGCCCGGCGCCCCCAGCGCGATCGCGAGCAGCGTGGTGAGGGCGGCCACGCCGAGGCTGTTGCCGAGCGCCTGCGGCATCACGCTCTTCTCGATCACGGCGCGGTAGTGGACGAGCGTGGGCGGCGCGGCCAGCATCCGCTCGACGGCCAGCAACGCCTCGTCGGGCTTGATCGACGTCAGCGCCTGCCAGAAGAACGGCACGGCCCAGAGCGCGAGCGCGGCGAGCACGACGAGGTCGCGCGCGAGCCCGCGCGACTTCACGCGGTGGCCTCCTGGTGCGCCATCGCGCGCAGATAGAGCCACGCCACGAGCATGACGACCGCGAAGACGACGGCGCCGATGGCGGCTCCGAAGCCGAGCTGGAGGGTCTGGAAGAGGCTCCGGTACGCGTACACGGTCAGCGTCTCGGTGGTGTTGGCGGGGCCGCCGCCCGTGAGCACGAACATGAGGTCGAAGGCGCGGAGCGCGTCGAGCGTCCGGAACAGGAGGGCGATCAGGAGCACGCGGCGCAGGAGCGGCAGCGTGATGTCCCGTAGCGTGGCCAGCGCGCCGGCGCCGTCCACGCGCGCGGCCTCGTAGACCTCCACGGGAATCGTGAGGCACCGCGCGTAGCACAAGAGCGCCACGAACGGCGTCGTGCGCCAGACGTCGGCCACGATCAGCGCGGGCAGCGCCAGCGCCGGCTCGCCGAGCCAGTTCACGGCCTCGCCGCCGAGCAGGAAGTTCACGAGGCCCGACGACGGCTGGTAGAGCCACTCGAACATGCGGCCCGTCACCACCGACGGCAGCGCCCACGGCAGCAGCAGCAGCGCGACGGCCAGGCGCCGGCCGCGCTGCTGCCCGGCCAGGGCAAGGGCGGCGGCCAGGCCGAGCAGGAACTCCAGCGCCACGGAGACGAACGTGAAGAGCAGGGTCACCTGCACGGCGTTCCAGAAGCGCGGGTCCTGGGCGAGGAAGGCGAAGTTCGACGGCCCGACGAACTCCTCGATCCCGAACACGGGGATCCGGCGCTGGAGCGAGAGCCACAGCACCCACACGCCGGGCCACGCCGCGAGCACGGCGAGGGCCAGCACCGCCGGGGCCAGCATGACGCGCCCGGCACGCGCGTCGCTCCGCTCGCGCGCCGTCACTCGAGGCCCGCCAGCAAGTACTCGACGCGCGCGCGCGCGTGCTGGATGGCTTCGAGCGGCGGCTTGACGCCGACGAGCACGGCCGAGAACTCCGGCTGGAGCGTGGTCGAGAGCATCAGGTACGCGGGCGTCACCGGGCGCGGGCGCGCGCGCAGCATCAGGTCGTGCACCACGGGGAAGTCGGGGTGCACGCGCACGACGGCAGGATCGTGATAGAGCGTCATCCGCGTGGGGTTGAGCGCGCCGCCGAGGGTCATCGCGCGCTGCGCCTCGGCGCTCGCCATGTAGCGGACGAACTCGGCGGCGAGCGCGGGATGGCGCGTGCGGCGGTTGACGCCGAGGTGGGCGCCGCCGCTGGAGGCCGCGCTGGCCGCGCCGCCGACGCGGCCCGGCAGCGGCGCGATGCCGACGCGCCCGCGCACCGGCGAGCCGGCGGCCTGGAAGAGATCCATCGCGTACGGCCAGTTGCGCAGGAACACCGCGCGCCCGTCGCCGAAGTGGCGCCGGCTCTGCTCCTCGTCGGCGGCGGTCACCCACGAGGGACTCACGCCGGCCACGATCAGCGCGCGCAGCAGCGCCAGCCCGCCCGCCGCGCGCTGCTCGTCGGGAAACACGCCGCCGTCCTTGCCGAACACGCGCGCGCCGTTGGCCCAGATCGCCTCCAGCGCGTTGACGGTCAGCCCCTCGTACTGGCGGCCCTGCCACACGATACCGTCGAGCCGCGGGTCCTTCTCGCCGCCGCGCACGCGCACGGTCTGGTCGACGAGCGCCTCCCAGGTCTTGGGTGGCTGGAGGCGATACTTCGCGAGCAGGTCGGTGCGGTAATAGAGGACGCCCACGTTCATCAGCCACGGCATCGCCCACACGCCGCCGTTCCAGGTGGCGGGCTCGATGGTGGAGGGAAAGTGCGGCGTCAGTTCCGCGCGCTGCACCCACGGCGACAGGTCGAGCAGCCAGCCTGCGCGCGCGAACTCCGCGACCCACACCACGTCGAGCATCATCACGTCGAACGCGGCGCCGCGGCCCTCGAGGTTGATGACGAAGAACTGGTGCTGGTCGTCGGAGTTCCACGCCATGGACTCCGGCTGCACGCGCACGCCCGGATGGCGCCGCTCGAATTCGCGGAGGAGGGCGGGCACGGGATCCGACGGGCCGAGGATCTTGGCGTGCTTGAAGACGAGCGTGACGGGCCCCGACTCGGGCGGTCCGCCTGCGCAGCCGGCGGCGAGCGCCGCCACCACAACCAGCAGCGCGGCGCGCCGCAGCCACCCCACGAAATGTAGGGCCGCCGGGAGGTTGGGGAGCGGGCCGTTCACGCGTGTTATGGTGCCAGACACCATGCCACCACACGCGCTCGGTTCGGGGACTATTTCCTTCGGCCTCGTGTCCATCCCCGTCAAGCTCTACACTGCCACCTCGTCGGGCAACGTGTCGTTCAACCTGCTCCACGCCAAGTGCGGCTCGCGGATCAAGCAGCAGACGTTCTGCCCCGTGTGCAACGAGACGGTGGAGCGGAGCGGCCTGGTGAAGGGCTACGAGTTCGCGAAGGACCAGTACGTGCGCGTGAGCGACGACGAGCTGAAGGCGCTGGAGGGCGAGGCCTCGAAGATGATCGACATCCTCGAGTTCGTGCCCCTCGCGCAGGTGGACCCGGTCTACTTCGAGAAGGCGTACTACCTCGGCGCCGACAAGGGCGGCGAGAAGCCGTACCGCCTGCTGGCGGACGCCATGGCCCAGGCCGAGCAGGTGGCCGTCGCGAAGTTCGTGATGCGCGGCAAGGAGAGCCTCGTGCTCATCCGGCCCGCCCAGGAGGGGCTGCTGCTGCACACGATGTTCTTCGCCGACGAGGTGCGCTCGTTCGCGGACGTGGACAAGGGCAAGTCGGCGAGCGTGCGCGAGGGCGAGCTGGACCTGGCCCTGCAGCTCATCCGCGGGCTTGCCCGCGAGGAGTTCAAGCCCGAGCAGTATGCCGACGAGTACCGCACGCGCGTGCTCGACATGCTCGAGAAGAAGGTCGAGGGCCGCGAGGTCACCACGCCCCCGGCGGCCGCCGAGCGGCCGCGCGTGGTGGACCTGATGGAAGCCCTCAAGGCCAGCCTCGCCAAGCGCGGCCTGCCCGAGTCCGCCGCGACGGCGAAGAAGCCGCCGACGAAGGCCGCCGAGGCCAAGCCCGCCGCGAAAACCGCGGCCAAGGCCGTGGCCAAGCGCGCGGCCGGCGGCAAGAAGTAGCGCGCGCTAGGGAAGGTCGCCCGAGACGTCGGTCACCAGGGGCGCGCCGGCCTTCGCCTTCGCGAAGCCGCCGCTGTAGCCGGCGTTCGGGGTCGCACCAACCGACTGCTTGCTGAGCAGGCCCAGGCTGCACCGCCACTTCCGTGCATCGGCCGGATTCTTCCCGGCGTCGGCATTGAACTCGAGGGTCACCGTCTCCTGCAGGATGCCCGTGTCCGGAACGAGTTTGATTATGCTCGACCCGCCGATCAGGTCCTGGTCACCGGACACCATGACCCGGCACCAGAGGGTGACGCCGCGCACGTCCGTGGTCAGCCCCTTGGCATCCACGGGCACCCTGAACGTGAAGTCCGCCGCCTGAGCCGATCCGACACCTGCCGCCCAGAGCAGCACCGCGATCCCGAGGATCAGTCGTCGCGTCGTCATCGTTCCTCCCGTCTCATGGGCGCTCGCCGGTCACGGTCAAGCCGCCGGTGGTGATCGTCACGGGCGTGAAGCGCATGCCTGTCACGGTCAAGCCACCCGTGGTCACCGTCACCGGCATGAAGCGCATGCCGGTCACCGTCAGTCCAGTGGTGGTGACCGTCTTCGGACGGAACACCGCCACGTATCGCACGAAGGTCTCGGCCCTGTGATTGGAGTCGTCGGCATCCGTGAAATTTCCCGGGCCGAGTCCGATCTTGTAGACGAACGACCCGACCGGCGGCGAAGGATCGACGAAGGTCAGCGTCACGGAGCTTCCCGCGCGCAGCACCGGCAGATCCTTGGGCCTGTCCACCGCGGCGAGAAATTGCTGACCCGTCCGGTCGAAGCGGCGCAGAGAGACCCTGAGCCCCGCCGGGCCACTGTCAGGCCCGTTGTTCTTGATCCTCACGGCGAACGTCATCGCCGTGCCGGCCGGCGCCTGCCCCAGCGGGAGGTTCACGGGAGCCGTGAAGCTCGCCTCGAGATCGAAGGCGGCCACGGCCGGGGAGGCGAAGCCGGCCAGCAGCAGAACCAGGATCCAGACGGGGCGGACCATGGCTATTTCGCGCCGTCCACGGCCAAGAGGTACATCGTGAGCGTCTCGCCGGCGCCGCGCGCCCACGCGCGCAGCTCCGCCTCCGCCGTCGCGCGCGCGTTTTCGTCCACGAACCCGTCGGCGACCATCTGATGCCCCCGCGAAGCCGCGACGTCGGCCCAGATCCCGGCGCGTGCCTCGAAGTCCGGCTGACCACGTTCCACCGTCTCGTGCTGGGGCGTGACGACGACGTCGCTCAGCCCGGCGCCGGCCAAGAGCGCGGCCAGGTGATCGGCGATCGCGTTGTCCATGCCGGCCTCGGCGCGCCAGCGGAGGAACGCGTGCAGGAAGACCCGGGCCCCCGGGGGCGGCGGCGGCTCGAACCGCAGCTTCTCGTGATTGAAGTCGAGCACGACGACCCGGCCGCCGGGCGCGGCCGCGCGGGCCAGGGCGGCGAGCGCGCGCCCGGGCTCGGCGAGCCACTGGAGCATCCGCGCGGCGCTCACCACGTCAAAGGCGTCGCGATACGGCAGCGCGTAGATGTCGTGGAGCTCGAATTCCAGATTCGCCACCGCGCCGTGAGCGCGGCGCGCGGCGTCGAGGAGCTCGCGGCTCACGTCGACGCCGACGGCGCGACCGCCCGGCCCCACCGCCTCGGCGATGCCGCGCGTGATGGCGCCGGTCCCGCACCCAACGTCGAGCACGCGCTGGCCCGGCCGCAGCAGCGCGGCCAGCCGGCGATCGTCGGTCGCGAGCGAACGGCGATCGAGGATGGCGGCCGTGTGCGCCGGCATCTCGGCGCGGCGCCGCGCGACGTCGGACACTACCCCCCCTTGAGCCGCGGATCGAGCAGGTCGCGCAGCGCGTCGCCCAGCATGTTGAAGCCGAAGACGGCGAGCGAGAGCGCGACGGCGGGCCAGATGGCGAGCCAAGGCGCGCGGTACATGTGGTCGAGCCCGGCCAGCGACAGCATCCCGCCCCACGTAGGGTGTGGCGGCGGGACGCCGAGGCCGAGGAACGACAGGCTGGCCTCGGTCAGGATGACGGTGGACAGCCCGGTGGTCGCCACCACGATGATGGTCGGCAGCACGTTGGGCAGCATGTGCACGAGGGTGACGCGCGCGTGACCCGAGCCCATCGCCCGTGCGCTCTCGATGTAGGTGTTCTCCCGGATGGAGAGGGCGACGCCGCGCACGATCCGCGAGTTCTGAATGCCGAAGTTGATGCCGAGCACGAGGGTGATGTTCAGCACGCCGGGATTGAGCAGCGACATGATCGACATGAGGATGAGCAGGGGCGGGAAGGCCATCCAGGCGTCGACGGCGCGCTGGGAGAGGAGGTCGACGCGGCCGCCGCAATAGGCCGAGCAAATCCCCAGCGCGGTGGCGAGGAGGCTGCCCAGGGCCACCGCGCCGAAGCCCACGTAGAGCGAGATCCGGGCCCCGTGCAGGACCCGCGTGAGGAGGTCGCGGCCGATCTGGTCCGTTCCCAGCCAGTGGTCGGCGTTCATGGGGATGAAGCGCGCGCGGAGGTTCGTCTCGGCGAATCCATAGGGCGTGAGGACGTCGGCGCCGACGGCGCCGAGCAGCATCACGACCACGATGACGCCCCCGATCGTGCCGAGCGGCTTCCGTCGCAGCAGCTTGATCCACACCTCGGCGTACCAGGGGCGTGCCGGCGGCTGCACGGGGATCGGGACGGCGAGGGGGCGCGCGGAGACGGGAGTCACCGCCATGCTAGGCCCGTCCGTATCGGATGCGCGGGTCGAGGAACGCGTACGTGAGGTCGATCACGAGGTTCAGTCCCACCACGATCGCCGCCACGATCAGGTTCACCGACTGCACGACCGGATAGTCCAGCCGCGTGAGCGCCTCGAAGAAGAAGAGACCGATGCCGGGCAGCCGGAAGATGGCCTCGATGATGACCGAGCCGCCGATGTAGAGGGGCATCTGCAGACCGACCAGGGTGACCACGGGGATCAGCGCGTTCTTGAGCGCGTGGCGCAGCACGATCGCCCGCTCGGGCAGCCCCTTCGACCACGCGGTGCGGATGTAGTCCTGGCGCATGATCTCGAGCAGCGCCGAGCGCATGATCCGCATGATGGGGCCCGCGCGGGTCACGCCGAAGACGAGCGCGGGGACGAGCATGATCTTGAGGTTTTCCCCCGGATGGCTCGTGAAGGGCACGTACGTCCACACCGGCGTCCACTTGAAGTAGATCGACGGCAGCACCACTATCAGCACGGCCAGTCCGAAGTAGGGCACGGAGAGCGCGAGGATCGCCAGGACGCGCCCGACGTAGTCCGAGATCGTGTCCTGGCGTATCGCGGAGACGATGCCGACCACGACGCCGATCACCACCGAGACCAGAATGGTCAGCGCGGCGAGCTCGAGCGTCACGGGAAACCGGTGCACGAACTCGTCCAGGATCGGCTGGCGCGTCCAGTACGAGTTGCCGAAGTCGCCGCGGAGGACGATGCCCCCGATCCACTCGAGATACTGCATGTGCGCGGGCCGATCGAGCCCGAGCTCGAGCCGGAGGGCCGCGACCGTGGGCGCATAGGCCTGCCCCTCGACCATGCGGAGGACCACGTCACCCGGCATCAGCCGCATCATCGAGAAGACGATGATGCTGACCAGCACGAGCGTCGGTATCGCGAGCGCGATCCGACGCAGGACGTACTGCCTCATGGAGCTTACTTCTCGAGCCAGGTGAACATCAGTCGGTAGCCCAGTGAGAACCCGTCGTGGTAGGTGAACCCCTTCACCTGCGGGGTGTGCGCGATGTACTGCGGCAAGCCCGGCAGGTATACGTAGTACGCCTTGTCCGCCAGGTAGCGCTGGATGTCGTGGACGATGGCCAGCCGCTTCTTCGCGTCCAGCTCCCGGCGCTGGGCGATCAGCATCTTGTTGAGCTCGGCGTCGGCGATGTGGCTGCGGTTGTGGGGCTGCTCCGGGTAGAAGCACGCGAAGAGCCAGTCATCGACCTCGTTGCCGGGGAGCTGCGGGCCGATCGCCATCCCGTCGAACTTGCCGAGGTAGGTCGTGGTGATGTACTTGCCGTACTCCTCCGGCTTGAACTCGACCTTGACGCCGATCTTCGCGAGGTTGTCCGCGGCGAGATCGTAGTACGTCCGCCATGGCGGCGCGTACCCGGGCCAGTGGTACATGGGCGTGGTGAAGCCGTTCGGGTGCCCGGCCTCGGCCAGGAGGCGCTTGGCCTCGGCCGGATCGTAGCCGACGACGAACTTGGCCTTGGCGGGGTCCAGCTTGGACGCCGGGAGCTTCCAGTCCTTCATCGCGCACGGCACCGGCCCTTCCTCGATGCACCCCTCGCCGTAATGGATGGCGTCGTTCCAGGCCTTCCGGTCGATGGCGAGCGCGATGGCCCGCCGCACGCGCACGTCGTTGAACGGCGGCTGGTCTGTCCGGAAGTAGATGTGCCCGTTGGGGAGCACCCACGTGAGGCTCATGACCATCTCGGGATTCGTCTGCTTGAGGGACTTCGCCTCTTCCGGGACCGCGTAGCCCCACATGTGTCCCAGCTCGACCTTGCCCGCCCGCAGGAGGGAGAGCCGGGCCGAGGATTCCGGGGTGATCTCGATCACGACGCCGTCGAGGTAGGGCAGGCCCTTCATGTGGTAGTCGGGGTTGCGCTCGAAGGTGATGTTCACGCCTTTCTGGTAGCCCTTCACCATGAACGGGCCGGTCCCGATCATCGCCTCCGGCCGGTTGAAGTCCTTGAACTTTTCCTCGACCTCGCGAGGCAGGATCGCCACGTACGTGGACGCGGCGAGGTGATTCAGGAACGGCGCGGACGGCTCCTTGAGCGTGACGCGCAGGGTATAGCGGTCCACGACGTCGATCGACTGGACGACGTCGAAGCGCGATCGAAACGCCGACTTGGCCTTGAACCGTTCGATCGAGTACTTGGCGTCCTCGGCCGTCACCTCGCGCCCGTTCACGGGCGGCTTGTTGTGAAACTTGACGCCCTTGCGGAGCGTGAACTCGAGGACCGTCGGGCTCTTGTACTCCCACTTCTCGGCGAGGTCTCCGACGATGGAGAAGTCCGCCGAGTGCTTCTGCTCCGGCCCGTGCGGGTAGCGCACGAGCTGGCTGTAGACCATGTTGGCCCAGGAGTGGGTGAGGAAGCTGATGTTGAGGTGCGGATCGAGATTGGGGGGCTCGCGGTCGGAGATCCTCAGCACGCCGCCTCGCTTGGGGGTTTGACCGAAGGCATCGGCCGGCAAGAGCCACAGGGCCGCGAGCAGGGATACCGCCGGCACGGCCAGCAGGAAGCGTCGGCGCATGGTGTCCTCCTCGACGAAGGATCCTCGTCCGATCGATGATGAAAGCGAGCGGTCGCGCGAAAGGTGCGCCCATTATGCGCAGGACTGGTCGCTTGTCAATTGGCGCCGCTTGTCAACTCGGGCCACGGAGTACAATGGGAGCCAAATCAGGAATCGGGGAGCGGACATGCCCAGAACACCGCTCGAGCCGCGGTTCCAGGTCGAGTACCTGTCCGTGCTCGATGCCGAAGGCAATCTCGACAGCGCGCTCGATCCCGGACTGCCGCCCGCGGAGCTCAAACGCCTCTATCGCGCCATGCTGGTGGGCCGCCGGCTCGACGAGCGCATGGTTCGGCTACAGCGCCAGGGTCGGATCGGCACCTTCGCGCCGATCAAGGGCCAGGAGGCGGCCCAGATCGGCAGCGTCGCCACGCTCCGGCCGGCGGACTGGATGGTGCCGTCGTTCCGCGAGACGGCGGCCATGATCTGGCGGGGCTGGCCGATCGAGAAGATGCTCTCGTTCTTCTCGGGCCACCTCGAGGGCGGCCAGCCTGCGCCCGACCAGAACGACCTGCCGATCACCATCCCCGTCGCCACCCAGCTCCCGCACGCCGTCGGCCTCGCCTACGCCGCGCAGTACCGCAACGACGACGTCGTCGTGATGGCGTACTTCGGCGACGGCGCCACCTCGGAGGGCGACTTCCACGAGGCGCTCAACTTCGCCGGGGTCTGGCACGTGCCCGTGGTCTTCGTCTGCCAGAACAACCAGTGGGCGATCTCGGTCCCGCTCAAGAAGCAGACGAACTCCAAGACCATCGCGCAGAAGGCGCTCGCCTACGGCGTGCCCGGCCTCCAGGTGGACGGCAACGACGTCCTCGCCGTCCACGTGGCCGCGCGCGAAGCCGTCGCGCGTGCGCGGGCCGGCGACGGCCCCACGCTGCTCGAGCTGGTCACCTATCGCCTCGGCGTGCACACCACCGCCGACGATCCGACCAAGTACCGGTCGGTGGAGGAGGTCACGGAGTGGGAGCGCAAGGATCCGCTCACCCGCTTCGCCGGCTATCTGAAGAAGAAGCGGCTGCTCGAGGAGGGACTGGAGGCGCAGGTCGACGAGGAGATCTCCGCCGCCGTCGCGCGCTTCGAGGCCATGGCGCCCGCCGATCCGCTCACGATGTTCGACCACGTCTACGCGGAGCTGCCGCCCGAGCTCAAGGCCCAGCGCGAAACGCTGGCCGAGACGCTTCGCAGCGGCGAGCCCGGCCGCCGCGAGAAGCACGAGCCGTCGCCGCCGATGCGCGGCCAGCGGAGCAAGCGCCGCTGATGGCCAAGCTCAACATGGTCAAGGCGCTCAACCTGGCCCTCATGCAGGAGATGGAGCGCGACCCCGACGTGCTGGTGATCGGCGAGGACGTCGGCGTGGACGGCGGCGTGTTCCGCGTCACCGAGGACCTCCACCGCACCTACGGCAGCAAGCGCGTGATCGACAGTCCGCTCGCCGAGGCCGGCATCATCGGCGCGTCGATCGGCATGGCGCTCTACGGCCTCAAGCCGATATGCGAGATCCAGTTCTCCGGCTTCGCCTTCCAGTGCTTCCACCAGATCGAGAACCACGCCGCGCGCTACCGTAACCGCTCGCAGGGCCGGTTCCACGTGCCCATGGTCATGCGGATGCCCTTTGGCGGCGGCGTGCGCGCGCTCGAGCATCACAGCGAGTCGGAAGAGCAGTTCTACGCGCACATCCCGGGGCTAAAGATGGTGATCCCCTCCGGCCCGCGCAACGCGCGCGCACTCCTCACGGCAGCCATCCGCGATCCCGATCCCGTCGTCTTCTTCGAGCACAAGGCGCTCTACCACGCCCACAAGGAAGACGTGCCCGACGAGCCGGAGACCCTCGACATCGGGCGCGCGGCCGTGGTGCGCGAGGGCGACGACCTGACCCTGGTGGCGTGGGGCGCGATGGCGCGCGTGGCGCGCGAGGCCGCGGAGACGCTGGAGCAGGAAGACGACGTCGGCTGTGACGTCATCGATCTGCTCACGGTGGCTCCGCTCGATCGCGAGACGATCGTCCGCTCCGTGTCGAAGACCGGCCGCTGCGTGATCGTGCACGAGGCGCCGCGCGCGTTCGGGCCCGGCGCGGAGATCGCCGCCTCGCTGATGGACGGCGCGTTCCTCTCGCTGGAGGCGCCCATCGCCCGCGTGGCCGCCCACGACGTGCCGTTCCCCGGCTTCGCGCGCGAGAAGGCCAACGTGCCCGACGTCGCGCGCGTCGTCGCCGCCGCCCGCGACACGCTGGCTTTCTAGCCATGGCCCGTCCGTTCACGCTGCCCGACCTCGGCGAGGGTCTGACCGAGGCCGAGATCGTCAAGGTGCTGGTGCGCGAGGGCGACGTGATCGCCGAGGACACGCCGCTGCTCGAGGTCGAGACCGACAAGGCGACCGTCGAGATCCCCTCGCCCATGAGCGGCCGCGTCGAGAAGATCCACGTCGAGCCGAACCAGACGGTCAAGGTCGGCCAGGTGCTCGTGACGTTCGCCGACGCGGGCGCCACCACCGCGAAGCCCACCGGCAAGCAAGCGGCGGACACGATGGATCCCACCCGCAAGCTCGCGCCCGAGCCGCGCACGACCGTGCAGGACGGCCGCGCGCGGCAGAGCGGCGCGACGGCGCCGGCGGGCGCCGACCGTGCCGAAGCCCGTGCGCTGCCGAACGTGGACGCGCCCGTCCGAACGGGACCCGTGCCCGCGACGCCGGCCACGCGACGGCTGGCCCGGGAGCTGGGCGTCGATCTCCACACGGTGCGCGCGACCGGGCCCGGCGGCCGGGTCACCGACGAGGACGTGCGCGCGGCGGCTGCCGGCGGCGGCGCGCCGGCCACGACGACCGCGCCGGCGCAGCCCGCCCGCGCCGAGCCCGCGGCGGCGCCGGCGCCTGCCAAGCCGCTCGCGACGCACGTGACCGAGCCGCCACTGCCGAACTTCGAGCAGTGGGGCGCGGTCGAGCGCCAGCCGCTCTCCCACCTGCGCCGCACGATCGCCGAGCGCATGACGCTGTCGGCGACGGTCATTCCCCACGTCACCCACTTCGACCGCGCCGACATCACCGACCTCGACGCGGTGATCACGCGCAACCTCGAGGCGGCGAAGGCGCGCGGCGTCACGCTGACCCTGACGTCGTTCATCCTGAAGGCGGCGGCGCTGGCCCTCGCCGAGCACCCGACGTTCAACGCCAGCCTCGACCCCTCGGCCGGCCAGCTGGTGGTCAAGCGCTACGTCAACCTCGGGGTGGCCGTCGCCACGGAGCGCGGGCTGATCGTGCCCGTGCTGCGCGACGTGGACAGGAAGCCCGTGCTCGACGTGGCCCGCGAGCTCGGGGCCCTGGCCCAGCGCGTGCGCGAGGGCAAGGCGACGCTCGACGACTTGCGCGGCGGCACGTTCACGGTCACCAACATCGGCGCGCTGGGCGGCACCGGCGCCATTCCCATCATCAACTACCCCGAGGTCGCGATCCTCGGCGTGGCGCGCGGCCGCCAGGAGGCGGTCGTGCGCGACGGCGCCGTCGTCCCGCGCCTGCTGCTGCCGCTGTCCTTGACCTTCGACCACCGCGTGGCCGACGGCGCCGACGGCGCGCGCTTCGCGTCCGCGATCGTGCGCCGCCTCGAACGCCCCGACGAGCTGCTGCTCGGGCTCTGAGCGGCTCCGGCGATGGCAGCGATCACCGACGTCCGCGACATCGCCCGCATCGGCTACGGCTTCATGGCCTCCCGCGCGCTCTTCGCGGCGCTCGACGCCGACGTCTTCGGCCGGCTCGCCGAGGGCCCGAAGTCGCTGGAGGCGCTCGCTGCCGCGCTCGGCCTGGCCCCCGGCCGCCTGGACGCGCTGCTGACCGCGTGCGTCGCCCTCGGCCTCCTCACGCGCGACGGCGAGCGCTACGCGAACGCGCCGGCGAGCGCCACCTATCTCGTGCGGACCTCGCCGGCCTACTTCGGCGACTACTTTCGCTTCCAGGTCTCGCGGCAGATCTATCCGACCTTGATGCACCTCGACGCCGCGCTGCGCGGCGAGCGCGTGGACTTCTATTCCCAGCTCCGCGACCCCGACGAGGCGCGTGCGTTCACGATCGCGCAGCACTCGGGCTCGCTCGGGCCCGCTCACGTCGTGGCGAAGCTCGTGGATCTCGGCGGGGCGCGGCGGCTCCTCGACGTCGGCGGCGGCAGCGGCGCCTTTTCCATCGTGCTCTGCGAGCGGACGCCCGGGCTCACGGCGACGATCCTCGACCTCCCGAGCGTGGCCGCCGTCGGCCGTGAGCTCGTCGCCGAGCGCGGGCTCGCGGACCGGATCAGGTTCGTCGAGGGCGACGCGCGCGAGATCGAGTGGCCGCAGCCGGCCGATGTCGTGCTCATGTCCTATCTCCTGTCGGCGGTCAGCGCCCGGGCGGCCGAGGCGCTGCTCGCCAAGGCGTGCAAGGCGCTGGTCCCCGGCGGGCGACTGCTCGTCCACGACTTCATGGTGGACGACGAGCGCACCGGCCCGCCGCTCGCCGCGCTCTGGCTCCTCAACGCCGTCACCATCGACGCCGACGTCGCCTCCCTCACCCCGGCGTGGCTCGTGTCCGCCGTGGAGCGCGCCGGCTTCCGCGACGCCGAGGTGACGGCCGTGGTGCCCGGCACCACGCGGCTCGTGTCCGCGCGGCGGTGACGCGATGGTGATGGGCGATCTCCTCCGCGAAGTGGACGTCGTCGTCCTGGGCGGCGGACCCGGCGGTTACTCGGCGGCGTTCCGCTGCGCCGAGCTCGGGCTCGAGACCGTGGTGGTGGACGCCGGCAAGCGGCTCGGCGGCGCGTGTCTCTTCGAGGGCTGCATCCCGTCCAAGGCGCTCCTGCACGTCGCCGCCGTCCTCGGCGAGGCCGAGCGCGCCAAGGAGTTCGGCATCGACTTCGGCCCGCCGCGCATCTCTCTCGACCCGCTGCGCAAGTGGAAGTCCGAGCGCGTGATCGGCAAGCTGTCGCGCGGGCTCGCGAGCGTGGCCAAGGCCAAGGGCGTGGAGGTCGTGGGCGGCCGCGGCGCCTTCGAGGACGCACGCACCGTGCGCGTGGAGGGCGACGAGCCGCAGGCGCTGCGCTTCCGCCACGTCGTCCTCGCCACCGGCTCCGCGGCGGTACCTCTGCCCGGCGTGGAGTTGTCCGAGCGCGTGATGGACTCCACCGGCGCCCTCGAGGTGCCGGACGTTCCCGAACGTCTGCTCGTCGTGGGCGGCGGCTACATCGGCCTCGAGCTCGGCCAGGTCTACGCCGCGCTCGGCAGCGCGGTGACCCTCGTGGAGATGACGGACGGCCTCCTGCCCGGCGCCGATCGCGACCTCGTGCAGTGGGTGGGGCGTCGGGTAGAGAAGCAATTCGCGGCGGTCAAGCTCAACGCGCGCGTCGAGGCGCTGCGCGAGACGTCGGGCGGCGTGGAGGCGACCGTCGCCGGTGAGACGCTGAGCTTCGACCGCGCGCTGATCGCCGTCGGCCGTCGCCCGCTCACGGACGGCCTCGGGCTGGAGACGACGCGCGTCAAGCGGGACGCGCGCGGCTTCGTCGAGATCGACGAGCGCTGCGCGACGGCCGATCCGCGCATCTTCGCCGTCGGCGACGCCACCGGCGAGCCGATGCTCGCCCACCGCGCCATGCGCCAGGGCAAGGTCGCTGCGGAGGCCATGGCGGGGCGGCCCGCCGCGTTCGACAACGCCGTCGTGCCCGCCGTGGTCTTCACGGACCCGGAGATCGCGTGGTGCGGGCTCACCGAGACCCGGGCCGCGGCCGAGCAACGCGCGGTGAAGGTCGCGAAGTTCGCGTGGGCGGCGTCGGGCCGCGCGGCCACGCTCGGCCGCAGCGACGGCATCACCAAGCTGGTCGTGGATCCCGAGTCCGGCCGCCTGCTCGGCTGCGGCATCGCCGGGCCCGGCGCCGGGGAGCTGATCGCGGAAGCCGCCCTCGCCGTGGAGGCCGCGCTGCTCGCCGAGGACGTCGCGCTGACGATCCACACGCACCCGACGCTCTCCGAAACCCTCATGGAGGCGGCGGAGACGCTGCTGCGCGGATGATCGTCGGCGTCCCCCGCGAGATCAAGCCGGGCGAGCAGCGCGTCGCCCTCACCCCCGCTGGCGCGCACGCGCTCCGCGAGGCCGGCCACGCCGTGCTCGTCGAGCCGTCGGCCGGGCTCGGCAGCGGCATCCGCGACGACGAGTACACCGCCGTCGGCGCGGAGCTCGCCGCCGTCGACGACCTCTGGCGCCGCGCCGAGATGATCCTCAAGGTCAAGGAGCCGATCGCCGAGGAGTATCCGCTTCTGCGCGCGGGCCAGGTGCTGTTCACCTACCTGCACCTGGCGCCCGCGCCCGAGCTCACGCGGGCGCTGCGCGACGCCGACGTGATCGCCATCGCCTACGAGACCGTCCAGCGCCCCGACGGCAGCCTGCCGCTGCTGACGCCGATGAGCGAGGTGGCGGGGCGCCTCGCCGTCCAGGAGGGCGCCTTCTACCTGGGACGCGCCCACGGCGGCCGCGGCATCCTCCTCTCGGGCGTCCCCGGCGTGCCGCCGGGCAACGTCGCGATCATCGGCGCCGGCGTGGTCGGCGTGAACGCGGCGCGCATGGCGCTCGGGCTCGGGGGCGACGTCTCCATCCTCGACGTGAATCCCGACCGCCTGCGCGCGGTGGACGACCTCTTCGCCGGACGCGTGGTGACGATCATGTCGAACGCCTACAACCTCCAGGCCGTCGTGCGCCGTGCCGACCTCCTCGTCGGCGCCGTGTTGATCACCGGTGCGCGGGCGCCCGTGCTCGTGACGGCGGCCATGGTGGCGACGATGAAGGAGGGCGCGGTGATCGTGGACGTCGCGGTGGACCAGGGCGGCTGCGTCGAGACGGTGAAGCCGACCACGCTGCTCGATCCCGTCTACGTCGTCTCGGGCGTCGTCCACTACGGCGTCGCGAACATGCCGGCCCTCGTGCCGCGCACGTCCACCTTCGCGCTGACCAACGCGACGCTGCCCTATGTCCTCGAGCTGGCCGCGCGCGGGCCCGCCGCCGCCGCGCGCGCGAACCCCGTGCTCGCCAAGGGCATCAACGTCTGGCGCGGGCGCGTCGTGCACCCCGCCGTGGCGGCCGCCGTCGGCGAAGCGCCCGCCCCGCTCGAGCGCGTACTGGCGGCGTGATCGCGCGCGTGCCTAGAGGACGCTCCGCGTCGCGGCCAGGGCCTCGCGCGCGACGTCGGCGGGCAGGCGCGCCCACGCGGCGGGATTCGGCGCCTCGTAGGAGAGGTAGCCCGGGTAGCCCTTGGCGCGCACCGCCGCGAAGAACTCCTTGAACGGCACGCTGCCCTGCCCGGGCGGCAGCCGGTTCAGCACCTCGCCGGGCTTCGGCGCCGGGCGCGGCACGTCGCTGAACTGCACGTAGACGATCTCCTCGGGCGCCACGTCGTCCAGCGAGCGCGGCGAGCCGCCGCTGCGCTCCATGTGATAGGCGTCGAAGAGCAGCCCACAGCGCGGGTGCGCGGCCTTCGCGAGCACGTCGCGCACGCGCTCGAGCGTGTTGAGCTGCTCGCACTGCGAGTTGAACTCCACGGCGAGCCGCACGCCGTAGCGCGCCGCGATGTCGCCGACCTCGCGGACCGACGTCGCCGCGCGCGCGACGTCGCCGCGGCCCTTGTCCACCGGGCTCATCAGCGTCTGGCAGCCGAGGGCCTTGGCCCGCGCGCACTGCTCGTCGAACACGCCGAGCAGCCGCGTGCGCTCC